>NZ_JAWHTE010000021.1:0-82820 GCF_032586175.1 Ovoidimarina sediminis | reverse complement strand
CCTTGCCTCGGGAGAAGTGAATCAGCCGATGACGCGCCCCTCAAGTGGAGTTTTTCAACACAATCGGCTCGAAGCGGTCATTCATCAGGATCGTAGATCTTGTTCGCGATTGGCTAAAGTACCCTGAACACTTGCTACTCTTCTAAGAGGCCTTTCAGACGATGTGTTCCAAGACTTTGAAATTCGAGCCCAGAACCCGCAACAAAATCCTTCACTGTTCGAGAATCCACGATAATTCCGCCTCCACCCAGCCCGGCTATTCGTGACGCGATGTTTACCGCAATCCCGCGTACGTCGTCCTCGGTGACTGCCTAAGGTCTGAAGGTCTCGCACCGAGCCACGGAAAATTCGATCTTTTGTTAACTACGAGAGTTGGCACAACTGAGCCTCTTCCGGACTTAACATAACAGCCCTTAGGTGCTGTTTGGATGTTCCGCTGATCTTTGAATGCGGCTCAGATTGCCTCGAGCCTCCACGAGGGAAAGATATCGGCTTCTCTGCAATAGCCTTCTGTGTCCTGTCCGGCAAAAAGCCCATCGCGGCAAACGAGTACAGTCCGCCAGTTCCGCGCCGCAGCTCCTAATATGTCGGTGTGAAGCGTATCGCCGCACATCGCAATCCGCGTGCGCGCCATCCCGGGCAGGGATGATTCAATCATCTCGTAGACTTCGGGAAAGGGCTTGCCGAAGAACTGGATATTGGAAACCCCAGCGTCAGCGAGAAGATGGCCAAAGTAACCAGGTTCAATGGTGAATCGGCCTTCTCTCGGCGCAACCAGATCGGCATTTGCAATCTTCACTGGCCGCGGGTGGCGCCGTAGAGACGTTGTTAAGATTGACTGTAGCTGGTCGTTCCAGTTTTCACTGGACAGGAACAGAAAACCTTCGACCTCGTCGTAATCACCGGGCTGATCGTCCAGTCGACGTGTCCGGGCGGGAACATCAGACAGGTCATCCGCCAAAGCAGCAATACATCCCCACAGCCCCGGGCCGAGGGCCCGAAGTGTCGCGTCGCGGCTCGTTACGATCTCGTCGGCGTCCACATTCATCCCAAGCCGGCGGAATTTTTTCACAGCCATGTCGTGGTTATAGCTGGCAGCATTAGACAGGATCCGGATCTGACATCCCGCGCCTCTTAGCTGATCCAGCCGTTCTGATGCGCCCGGGATCGGCGTTTCTCCGACGTTGAGCACTCCGAAGGCATCGAAGACGAACGCATCGACCTCCGTGGCGATATCCAGCAGAGAGTCGATGCCCCGGGTCGGGGAGGTCATCCGAACCTCCGGCAGACGATGCCGGACAGCCTCATAACGGTCGAATATGCTCTGAATGTTGTTCATTCGCGGTACCGTATCCGTTTCTCTAGAGGATGCTCCTGGCGCCCCGGTGTCGCGGAGTGACCTTACTACGCAGTGATGGAAAAAAAAGAGAAAACAATAAAACAACAAGAATCCGGATATTTGGAGAGTTTTGCCGGGGAAGACAGCACTATCATAAAGCACTGTAATTTTTCACTAAACCCTTTCTATCGAGTTGATCAAAGGTCTCCCGCCTTGCATCGGAATCGAAAATCAAAAGAATTTTGTTGTTTTGTGGTTTTTTCGACAGTAGCGTTCGACTGGGGAGAGAACAACACCTATGGCATCGAAATCACTCCGGCGTCGGGACTTGATCCAGCAGGTTGTGCAAGAGCGTGGCTGGGTGAGCGTGGGCGCGCTGGCGGAGATGTTGGGTGTGTCGATGCAGACTATCCGGCGCGACCTCGACGTACTGTGCGACGGAGAGACCCTGCGCCGCGTACACGGGCGCATCGAGCTGGCCGAGGATCGTCTAAACACCCCGTTCGACCAGCGCACGGGAACCAATCTTGTGGGAAAGCGCGCCATCGGGGAGGCCGTTGCGTCGAAGATCCCGGACGGGGCAACGCTGTTTCTGTCCATAGGTTCAACCGCGCTGAGTGTCGCGCGCTCGCTTCATCGCCGCAAACAGCTGACCGTAATCACCAACAACCTCAGCGCAGCGATGGCCCTGAGCGAAGAGGTGTCTAACCGAATCATTCTGCCGGGAGGGGAGATCCGCCTGCCTGACCGTGATTTCGTCGGCGAAGAGGTCGTCGCGTTCTTCCAGCGGTACCGGGCCGATTATGCGATCTTCGGGACGGCTGGTGTCGATGTGGACGGCAAGCTGCTGGAATTTCATCAGTCGGAAGTCCGGGCCACCGAGCAGATGCGCCGGAACGCACAAACCTCTGTGCTGGCCATAGACCGAAGCAAGTTCGGCCGCCTCGCTCCCGCGGTGGGCTGCAACCTGACCGATATCGATCTCATAATCTGCGACCGGGCCCCGGCCGAACCCTTTCCCGCACTCTTTAGCGACCTGGGATGTCAGGTTGATTTCGTCGAGGACATCTGATGACCGAAACAGCCCCTTTCGTGCATGTACAGAACGTCGCCAAACGCTGGAACGGACAGTTAGGCGTCGAGAATATCGACCTGTCGATCCCGCGCGGTTCCTTCGTCGCGCTTCTCGGGCCGTCCGGCTGCGGCAAGTCCACGACGCTGCGGCTTCTCTCGGGGCTGGAGCTTCCCGACGAGGGGACGATTACCATCGACGGCAGGAACGTGACCGCCGCCGCCCCCTCGGAGCGGAACCTGTCGATGGTTTTTCAATCATACGCCCTGTTTCCGCACCTCAGCGTGGCCGAAAACGTCGTCTTCGGGCTGAAGGTCCGAAAGGTCCCGGCGGCCGAGCGGCAGGAGAAACTGCGCCGGTCGTTGGAGATTACCGGCCTGCTCGGTTACGAGAACCGCAAGCCTGGCGAACTGTCGGGCGGCCAGCGCCAGCGCGTTGCGCTGGCCCGCGCCATCGTCGCTAACCAGCCGCTGTGTCTTATGGACGAGCCGCTTTCTAACCTTGACGCCAAGCTCCGCGCATCGGTCAGGAAGGATATCAAGAAGCTCCAGGTCGACCTGGGCATCACGGTTGTCTACGTCACCCACGACCAGACCGAGGCGATGAGCATGGCCGATATGGTTGTGCTGATGAAGGATGGCCATATCCAGCAAACGGGCGCGCCCGAAGACCTGTACTACCGGCCCGCCAATACCTTCGTCGCCGAGTTTGTGGGCGCGCCACCAATGGCGCTTCTGGACGGCAGTGTATTACCTGGCTTCGAAGGCGCGCCAAAGATCGGACTTCGCGCCGAGAACCTGCGCGTTGCTGACCCCGGTCACGGCAGACTTATCTGCAAGGTCACGGAGTGCGAATTCCTTGGCTCCGAAACCTTCATCGGCCTCGATTTGAAAGGTGCCCGCGGCCTGACAGTGGCGATGCCCGGGCTTAAACACATTCCTCAGGGTGAGGACCTCGAAATCACCTTCAACGACGAGGACCTGCATTTCTTTGATGCCGCCGGCGTCAGAACTACCCGCCCAAGCCAAGCGTAGGAAGCATACAGCTCGGCGGCAAACCGAAATCTAAAAGGGAGGAAACCATGACCAAACTCACGAAACTCGGACTGGCAGCGGCGACCGCTGTCGGCCTGTCGGCCCCGGCCATCGCCGAGACGGAACTGACGATGTACTATCCCATCGCCGTCGGCGGGGCGCTGACCGAGGTGGTGGACGGGATCGTTGCAGATTTCGAAGAGGCCAACCCGGACATCAAGGTCAACGCAGTTTATTCGGGCAACTACGACGACACCCGCGTCCGAGCGCTTTCGGCGCTGGCCTCTGGCGAGCCCGCGCAGCTGGCCGTGATGTTCTCCATCGATGCTTACGACCTGATCGAGCAGGATCTCATCGTCGCGTTCGACGATATCGAAGGCGTAGATCAGGCGTGGCTCGGCAGTTTCTATCCCGCGCTGATGGCCAACGGCCAGATCGAGGGCAAGACCTGGGGTATCCCGTTCCAGCGTTCGACCATCGTGGCCTATTACAACAAGGACATGTTCCGCGATGCCGGGCTTGACCCGGAAAGCCCGCCTTCAACCTGGGACGAGATGATCAGCATGGGTAAGGCGCTGACCAAGGACGGCACCTATGGCCTGATGATCCCGTCGACCGGCTATCCCTACTGGATGTTCCAGGCGCTCGCGATCCAGAATGGTAAGGAGGTCATGTCGAATGACGGGCTGACCACCTATTTCGATGACCCGGCCATCGTCGAGACGCTGGAATTCTGGAAATCGCTCAGCCAGGAGCACGGGATCATGCCAGAGGGCACGGTCGAATGGGGTACGCTTCGTCAGGCGTTCCTCGAGGGCCAGACAGCGATGATGTGGCATTCGACCGGCAACCTGACCGCGGTCAAGAACAATGCCAGCTTCGACTTCGGCGTCGCCGAACTGCCGGCGAACGTACGGAAGGGTTCGCCGACCGGTGGCGGCAACTTCTACGTCTTTAAGGACACCACTCCGGAAGAGCAGGCCGCAGCGCTTAAGCTGATCGAATTCATGACCTCGCCTGAGCAGGCCGCGGCGTGGTCAATCGGTACTGGCTACATGGGCGTGTCACCCGCAGCCTACGAGACCGAGGCGCTCAAGGCCTACACGGCGGAATTCCCGCCCGCTCTGGTCGCGCGCAACCAGCTCGAAAACGCCGTCGCCGAGTTCTCGACTTTCGAGACGGCGCGCGTGCGCGAAGGGCTGAACAATGCCATCCAGGCGGCGCTGACAAATACCAAGTCCCCGGCGGATGCGTTGGCCGAGGCGCAAGCAGCAGCCGTGCGCCTGCTGCGCGACTACCAGTAAACCTCCCAGTGGGTGTCCGGCTTCGGCCGGGCACCCGCATCTTCTAACGCGAAGGACCGGGACATGGCCGATCACGTCAGCAATGAACGCCGCAGACAGGCGATCTACGGGTGGATCCTGCTATCGCCTGCCGCGATTCTTCTGACGACTTTCGCGTTCTACCCCTCTCTCGCGACGCTGTGGTCAAGCCTTTTCAGCCGTGGGACAAGGCGCCGCCCGACGGAGTTCGTTGGTACCGAGAACTACTCCGACCTGTTCGCCGATCCGACCTTTTGGAAGGTGGTGACCAACAACCTGATCTACGCAGGCGCCACAATTCCGATATCCATCGCCATAGCGCTCGGCATGGCGCTTTGGGCAAACTCGAAAATTCCGGCGCGTGGCTTCGTGCGCACCGCCTACTTCACGCCAACTGTCTTGCCCATGATCGCCGCGGCGAACCTATGGCTGTTCTTCTACACACCGGGGCTTGGTGTTCTTGACCAGATTGGCAGTTTGTTCGGCCTGCCCTCCGTCAACTGGCTTGGGCAGCCCGAAACAGCGCTCTGGGCAGTCATCATTGTGACGATCTGGAAGGAGGCAGGGTTCTTCATGATCTTCTATCTCGCTGCGCTCCAGACCATCCCTGAGGACCTGAAGGAAGCAGCCGATATCGAAGGCGCCAGTCGCTGGACTTATACCCGCCGGATAGTCATCCCACTTCTGATGCCGACGACGCTTTTCATAATGGTCAACGCGCTGATCAACTCTGTGAAGTTGATCGACCATCTGTTCATCCTGACAAAGGGTGGGCCAAACGATGCCTCCAAGCTGATCCTCTACTACATCTGGGAGATGGCATTCGCCTTTTTCGATGCTCCGCACGCGGCTGCCATGACCATCCTTGTCCTCGTGGTCCTAGGCGTTGTGGCCGGCATCAAATTCACCATTCTTGATAAGCGGACGCACTACCAATGAGCGGCTTTTCCAGACACATTGAGAGCTTCGGTGCGCTACTGCTGGCGGTTATCTGGATTTCGCCATTGGTCTTTGCCTTCTGGGCGGCGTTTCACACGACCTCTGACGCGGTCAATTTCAATATCACGGCTCCCTGGACGCTGGACAACTTCCGCACCGCCTGGGACGGAGCTCCTTGGCTCCGCTACTTCCTGAACACATTCCTTCTGGTGACCGTGATCCTGATCGGGCAGTTCTTCGTCACGACACTCGCTGGTTTTGCGTTCGCGCAGGTCCGGTTTCCGGGCCGGGACGTTCTATTCATCCTAGTCCTGATGCAATTGTTCATCTTGCCCGAAGTACTGATCGTCGAAAACTATGCGATGGTCTCGCGCCTTGGTCTCTTCGACACGATACTCGGCGTTGGTATGCCCTACATGGCCTCGGCCTTTGGGATCTTCCTGATGAGGCAGGCTTTCAAGGGCGTGCCAATCGAGTTGCATGAGGCGGCGCGGGTCGAAGGCTGCGGCTGGTTCGGTATTCTATGGCGGGTCTATGTCCCGCTGGCGCGACCAACCTACTTGGCCTACGCGCTGGTGTCGGTCTCAACTCATTGGAATAACTTCCTCTGGCCTCTGATCGTCACTAACTCGCCCGACACGCGGCCGCTGACAGTTGGACTATCGATATTCGGCGCGCCGGAGAACGGTGTGGACATCTCAGTAATCTCAGCGGCCACAATGATGACCGTCGCACCGCTCCTCGTCGCCTTTCTCGTGTTTCAGCGACAGTTCGTTCAGGCCTTCCTGCGCGCCGGAATCAAGTAAAGCAATGGCGCAGTTTTTGCATCTGACGGACCTTCATGTTGTGGCACCCGGCAAACTTGCTTCGGGCGTGCTGGATACGCGGTCACAGTTGTGCGAAGCCATAGATCGCCTGACGGAACTGCGCGGCCCACTCGGGTCTCTGAAGGCAGCGCTCGTCACAGGGGATATCAGCGACGACGGCAGCCCAGAAAGCTACAAGTTTGCACGCTCCGAGCTGGAACGGCTTGAGCTTCCGCTTCTCGTCATTCCCGGAAATCACGATGATCGGGAGGCCATGAGAGCAGCGTTTGCCGACCTACCAGTGATGCCCAAATCGGGACTGATCGACTGGTTTGTGGATATCGGCGAGGCGTGCGTTGTCGGACTGGACACACTGGTCGAAGGCCAGGGCGGTGGCAGATTGCGCCCGGAAAGCCTTGCCCTTCTTCGCCAATCTCTTTCTGCCGCAGAAGACCGGCCTGTGATCATTGCAATGCATCACCCGCCGCTGTGTACGGGAATAAGATTCATGGACGCAATCGGGTTGGAGAATTTGTCGGATCTGCGCTCCCTGATGGCCGAGGCTCAAGGCGACATCACGATTGTATCCGGGCACGTTCACGGCGTGTATCGCGGCCGGGTCGGCGGACACACGGTGCTTACCGCACCCGCCACGTGCAGTGCCTTCGCGCTTGATCGCCGTATCGATGCTCCGGTGGGATTCTACAGCGGACCGACAGGATTTGCCGTGATCGATACCGGACCAGAAGGCGTCTGGAGTGTGCTCCCGCTCTCCAGCGCTGACGGCCCCTACCCTTTCTAGGCACGGCTCAACCGGCTGCCAGAGGAGGCACTTCAAGGATGGATGGTTCACCGGCTCTGGTCCTGTTGAACATGGCAGCGGCGGCGGCGCTTCTCATCTGGGCTGTCCGCTTGGTGCGCACGGGCTTCGAGCGCGCTTTCGGTGATCAACTGCGTCGGTGGCTACGTCGATCAACGGCGAACCGGCTTACGTCTGCAGCGACGGGTGCCGCCGCCGCAATCCTCATGCAAAGCTCCACCGCAGTCGCGATGCTCCTGGCGGGTTTCATGTCGGCAGGCGTAATCGGTAGTGCAGCCGGGCTGGCAATCATCCTAGGCGCAGACTTGGGTTCAGCTGTCGTCGCTCAGATATTGAGCTCTCGTGTCTCCCTTCTGACACCGCTTCTATTGCTTGTCGGCGTCATGTTCTTTCTCAGAAGTTCCCGCCGGAGCCTACGCCAGATTGGACGCATCCTTATCGGCCTTGCTCTCATTTTCGTGTCGCTCGACCTGATACGTGAGGCAAGCCAGCCCCTGGCCGGTAGTGGCTCGGCGCATACAGCAATGCTGTATCTGGCAGGTGATGCAATTTCTTCGTTCCTCATCGCTGCGGTCTTTGCCTGGCTTGTCCATTCCAGCGTCGCGGCGGTGCTTCTGTTTGCAACGCTTGCACAGCAAGGTCTTCTGCCGTTCGAAGCGGCCTGCGCCATGGTTCTTGGTGCGAACCTCGGAGGCTCACTGATCGCAGTGTTTCTGACATTGCACGGGAGAGTTTCGATCCGACGGGTCGTGTGGACCAACTTCGCTCTGCGTGGCGGCGGCGCGGCTCTCACACTGCTGTCACTTACGCAGGTCGACATGGCCAGCTTGATCCCCGGATCATCCGTCGCCCAGCAAACCCTGAATATCCACCTGTTTTTCAATCTTGGGCTTTTGGCTATTGGCCTGCCATTCGTCGGACCATTGATGTGGATATCCAGTCGCATCCTTCCCGACCCTCAAGGTGCGGCACCGGAGAACGTCGTGCGTTCAGCTCTCGATCATTCTCTGCAGAACCAGCCAAGTCGCGCCTTCGCATGCGCTCAGCGAGAACTCATCGCTATGGGCAACAGCATTGAAAGCATGCTGAGGGAAGCAATTGGGCTTTTCGATAGCTACGATGACGCAATCTCGCAAAGGCTGCACTCGGAAATGAAGGACATCGCACGGATGTCGCTAAATATCAGGGTCTATCTCGCAGGCATTCGAAGCAGCGACCCCAAAGAAGACACTGGCACACGCGCATTCAACCTGTCGGGGATTGCAGTAAATCTCGAGGCAGGAGCAGACGTAATCGTCCGGAAGATGGTCGAATTGGCGCGGCGTAAGAATCTGGAGAGGCTGAATTTTTCAGAGGAAGGCTGGCGGGAGCTATCGGATTTCCACGACCGGGTACTTCGGAACGTTCAACATGGCATCACGGTTCTGATGTCGGAGGACATTGGACTTGCACGAGAACTGGTGGAGCAGAAAGAAAAGGTTCGCGATCTGGAACAGCGTCTGGAGCGTGCGCACCTGAAACGGTTACGTCAGGGCCTGGTCGAGTCCATCGAAACCAGTGCAATTCACCTTGAGCTTCTGCGCGCGTCGAAGATGCTTAACACTTCATTTGCGATGATCGCCTATCCCCTTCTTGAGCAACATGGCGAACTTCTTGAGAGCCGGCTCGCCGAATCGTGAGGCATTGCTATGGAGAGGTTCTCGAAGGCTTACTTGCCCTGTTCGGTTCGCCGCCGTGGTGACAGCACATTGATGCGAGCCTAGTCGTAGCGCTACTTGTTCGGTGGCTTATTTTTGGAGCATTGTAATTGACCGCATTGTCCGCTCACCCGACCTCGAGGTCTACTTGACGAACGTCTGCTTGCTTTGGAAGCGGTCATCCGAGAGCCAAAGCGGAGGCTGTCTCGGCTTCGCCTGGCTCTGGGTGACTGCTCGGCGCCAGGTACCGGTCATCTGACCAAAGCGCTTGTCTATTGATTAACGCGGTCTCAGCCGAAGAGTTGAGCCACTGCAGGCCACACCGTTTTTGGCCTGCGGTGGCGGGGTGCGGGCCGTGTAAACGCTGGTCGTTTCGGGGCCGGATCGTTGTGCGTGAGCTGGCAATCGAGGTTCCAAGGTTAAGCGAGATCAACCGGGATTTCCTGACGATTTGTTCGATAGGAATGGGTCCACTAGACTTGTCGGATCGTCGGGAGGGGACTCATGTCGGACATCACTGTGGTTGGCTTGGGGGCTATGGGGTCTGCCATAGCGCGAAGGTTCCTGGTGCATGGTGTGAATGTGACGGTCTGGAACCGCAATCCGGCAAGGGCAGACCCCCTACGCGCTGAAGGCGCCAAAACGTACACCGATCTGGGGACTGCCCTGTGTGCCAGCGAAAAGATCGTGATTTGCGTCCTTGACTACGATGCGAGCAAGGAAGTGTGTGATGCCCCCGGGATTGCCGACGCTCTCAAAGGGCGCTCGGTGATCCAGTTGACCGGTGGCACGCCGGCGGACGCAGCTGATGCGTTCGAACGGATGCAAGCCGCTAGTGTGGATTACCTTGACGGCGCGATCATGTGCTATCCGGGCGACCTGGGTGGCGCTGGCTCGCAAGTCCTGGTTTCGGGCCATGCTGCCCTGTTCAAAAAGTGGAAATCGCTGCTTGCCTGCCTTGCCGAGGACTTGAGATTTGTGGGTGACAACATTCGCGCCGCGAAAACCTTGGACATGGCTTTGCTCTCCAGGTTCGTCGGTCTCAAGTTCAGCGCCATGCATGGTGCCCGAATATGTGAATCCGAGGGTGTCAGTCTCTCGGAGTTCGCAAAGCTATTGCCGGAAGGTGACAATGCCCGACGCATGGTCGAGACCATAGCAAGCGACGACTTCACGCTTCGTCCGGGATCGGCAAGCGTCAATGTGGCCATGGCCGTTTGGGCGGCCATGCAGTCCCAGGCAAGGTCAACAGGAATAAACAGCGAGCTTCCGGATCTATTCCTGCGTTGGTGCAAAGACGGCGCAGAGCAGGGTTGGGGTGAACTGGACAATGCGTGCCTGATCCGGGTTCTTCGCGAGTCTCGGTGAAGTTGTTTCCAAAACCATTCAGTTCGAAGAATGCTTTTGACCACCGGACAACGCGGTCATCAATTGTCCGTTTCGTCCCGTGTGGATGGCTCCTGCGAGGCAAGACATTTCTGATGTGATCGGCGCGGTTTCAGAAGCGGTCTTGTGTCCGGCCTGTTGACGCGGTGCATGTGACCGCTGGCCCTGATGGTTTCCGCAAACCGAGTCCCATCCTGCATATCGAACAGAGATCGCTCAGGACAAAGCACGGGGTGTCTCATTCTCCGGTCTGTTCCGTATCGGGCATCGGCGGCCATCAATGACCGATTAGCACTTCAGACCGGTCACCCGACGATTTTGCTCAGATGACCGCGTTGAGCCGATTGTGTTGAAAAACTCGGTGTCCCGTCTCGGAAGGTCGGATTGGCAGAACTTCTTCCCGCAAAGGCGCCCTCTCGCAAACCACGTTTGCTAAATGGTGAAGTGTGAGGACAAAATTCTAGAATTTTGACGCGATTTTCGGCATGCGGAGTTTTTCAACAGTATCAGCCCAAAGCGACCCCCGAAATCCACTCCCGGGCGTCGCTTTCACCGCTTGCTCAGTGTCTAATTGCATCGCCTGCAAGGGCCATGAACGCATCGCGGCAGAAATTACGCAGCAACCATCGCTGTGCGGATCTCTCTATTGAACCGACTGGGTTCCTCCAGCATCGGCGCGTGACCCGTAGCTTCATACCAAGACGCCTGGGCGCCGGGGCAGACACTTAGGATGTGTTCGCCCATCGCCGGGAGCACGACAGTGTCTTCCCGTCCATGCGAGACCACGACCGGCACGCTGAGGCTCTCAAGCACATCGTCATTCTCTAGGGTCCGCGCGCCAAGCGCGCCTCTCACTCCTGGCGGGACGACCATGTTCCAACAAAGCGCAGTCTCGAACTCGTCGGTCGGAAGCGGTTTGTGCGTCACACCCCCAAGGAAGCGGCGCATCGCAGGGATGTTTTTCGTCAGATCATCGTTCGTTGCATCGGCAAACGGCTCGAAGAATCCGGGACCGATATAGGTTCCGAAAGCATCGGCATTTAGCGTCGTGGCCGCCCCCAAGAAGTTAATGCCTGCGATGTGGCCTTCTCCGTGGTGGCGGACATAATCGCACACGACCAACCCGCCATAGGACCAGGCATGGACGAAGGGGCGCTTCAGTCCGAGGGCCGATATCACAGCGGCGACGTCGTCCGCCCATAGGGTCGTATCGGTATACCGCTCTTGCGCCACAGGCTTTTCCGACATTCCGTGACCGCGAAGATCGAGCGCAATCATTCGGTAGTCCTTTGCAAGATCGCTCGTCACCTGTTTGTGCCAGCACATATGGCACTGGGACCATCCGTGGATGAAGAGAACCTCGGGTCCATCCTTGCGCCCCCACTCGCGCACGTGCAGTTGCAATCCACCCCCGCCTGTAACCTTGTGATCCAGCATGAAATCTTCTCCGTTAGTTTTCTGACTTTCACCCAACTTTGGGCAACCCGTGATCCGCAGCATTGCCGATCAGCGTTGAAAAAACCGTTGGAGAGCGTGTCGAAATTTGAGAGGCGAGCGTTGTTTTTCTTGGAGATCTTCCTCTCGCGTATCGCATCACCGTGAGGGCGGCATCGCGGGTAGCGGATTTTCGATGAAGGACATGACTTCCCGGATGAACTCCTCGAACGCGGGTTCATCCCGAGCGAGGATATGGTTTGCGCTGTCGAGTTCCAGAAAGCGAGCGCCTGGAATTCCGGCTGCTATCTCGCGTCCGCAATTGAAAGGAACCATTGCGTCGCGACGGCCGTGCACGACAAGCGTCGGAACCTCTACCCGGGCCAACTGTTCTTCGACGTCCGTACGCCCGAACGCTTCATGCAGGCGCGCAGCGTTTTCGGGGGACACAGATCGCTCCTGTAGATCGTCCAACGACTTCGAGTCGGTATCCTTCGCATCCGGTATCAAGAGTTCCGTGAACAGCCTGCGGAAGGCTGGATTGTCTTGTCCCCAGCCCTCGCGAATAAGGGTTGTCATCGCCTCATGTGATGCCACGGAACTTGGATCTCCTCGCATGCGCCACCCCTTCGCAAATCCTCCATAGAGGACGAGGCAACTCACCTTTTCGGGATGACGCACCGCGTATGCGATCGAAATCGAGCAGCTTTGAGACACGCCGAGCAAGGCGAACCGGTCCACCCCGGAGGCTTCGACGACCCGTTCGAGGTCGCTCAGCATCCGCTCAAAGCTCATGTCCGATACATCCCAGTCGGACAGGCCGTTTCCACGTTGGTCATAGCGTATAAGGGTCGCTCGCTCCGACAGGGCGGTGATCCAGTGCCGCCAAACCGGGCTCTCCCACTCATACTGTAGATGCGACATCCAGTGCGCAGCGCGCAGGATCGGAGGGCCGGAGCCCGCTATCGAGTAAGCAATTCGAACGCCATCGTCCGAGCGGCAAAAGTGGAGGGATGGTGCGTTTACCTTTTCTTGGGCATCGGGAGACAATTGTATTGTCGACGTTTGGGCCCGGCTGTCTGTCTCATAGGGAGCACGGCCACTGATCTCTTCGTTTCCGGCCACAAGGGTATTCAGCATCTTTCCATAATAGTCTGCTCGAACTGGATTAGCTTCCCTCAACCGTTCCGCTAGTGTCCGCAGGACGCCTGTTCGCAGCGAGAGGGCCAATGTCGAATGATAAGTGCGCCAGGCTTCGAAGCCCTCGCATAGCGGCAAGTCGAGGCCCTCAATAAACCTCCCTCTGAACGTTGCCGCAACGTCCTCGATCGAAGACGTGCTGGCGGTTTTCAGATCTGTTTCCATGACTTCACGGAGATCGAGGTCGAACGCATCCGGATTGAGATACACCCTTTCGCTTTCCGAGCGGATGCAATCCAGCCCCACGTGTGCCGTTGCCCGCCGAAGTTTATGAACACTCCATCTGAGCGACGCCCGCGGATCCGCGGGACCCTCCCAAAACAAGTTACAGAGATGTTCCCTTGTTTGAGGTCGACCGGAAACAGCGAGATACGCGATAAGAGCCCGGGTTTTCTTTGACGCGGGCAGATCAAGCTCCGTCCCACCGCTGCGCAAGCGCAGGTTGCCAAGAACTTCAATTCGCAAACGATCTCGCATAAACGGCAAATCCCGAAAGAGGCTGCGCCAATTCAGGCCAGCTTACATTAAGACCTCGCAGCTTGCAGCCGCGTGCAGGGTATCGAGGTGCGCGGACCGCAGCTGACGGAGATTACGTCTCTGAGCCCCTGGGCAAATGGCACTTCCCAAATGTCCCAGCATAAACAAGCGATCAGCCGCTTCGTTTCGCAGAGAGACTGTTAACATCTTTAGCGGCGAAGCCATTCATCGAACGGCCACTTCGTCCGCTGATCGGTCATTGAAGGTCTATAGGCGATTGACCGTTTCGAGTCCGAAGTGGACACTTTCTGCGGTCGCGGTCTGACTTCTTCGTTGATGGCCCGGCTTTCTCTAGGCGTGCAAATTAAGGAAGTTGTCGATGGCGTCCATGAACTGGCTGTACCCGTGTGTTCCTGGAACCGGGATATGGTTGTCGCCTTCGAGAATTTGGAGATCACAGTTTGTTAGGGCGGAAGCAAGTTCGACAGCTCGCTCAACCGGAACGGCAAGATCGCCGCCCGAATGCATGAGCAAAACGGGACATTTTACCTGATCCAAAACGTCTCGGATATCGAGGCAAGACTGAAGCTCTACGTTCGCCAACTGAACCTCGGCCGTTACGGCGCGGGCCTGTGTCCGGTCCATCTCGCGCGCAATCTCGGGAGGGGCATCAGGGATCAAAAGGCTGGTGAAGAAGCGGCGATACTCGGGATTTGAGGCATTCCATCCCTCCGAGATCATCGTACGGCTCATCTCGTAGCGGCGCTGTTGGGCCTTGTCGCCAAGCAGCTTCCAGCCTGTCGCAAATGTGCCCCGGGCGATGATCCCACGCACGCGTTCGGGGTAGCGAGCGGCGAAGGCGAGAGCGAAGGCGCCCCCTTGTGAGGGTCCGAACAGAAAGAACCGATCGAGCCCCGCAGCATTGGCAACCGCGAGCATGTCTGCAACCATTACGTTGACAGACCAGTCATTGACATCTCTGGTCGATCGGCTGGATCCCCGCTGATCGAAATGAACAATTCTTGCGCGGGCGCCGAGCCGGCGATAGAAGGGCCCGAAGATCAGGCTGTCCGCCTCGCTTTCGATGTTCGAGATCCAGCTTGGAGCTTTGAGGATCGGGACGCCGCGTCCGACCGCAGTCCAGGCAAGCTGCACATTCCCTGACTTGGTGAATCGGATCGGTTCGCGGGAAAGCGGACCCAAACCGGAATGTCCGGTGATGGTGAGCCGGTAGCCACGTCTGGGAACAGTTCGCAGCACCGTGCGTCGTTCGTCCCCTATGGCGCCGCGCAGTTCGGAGATACAACGATAAAGTGAATCCTCCCCCACGATTACTTCCGGCCAGACGCGGGCCAGCAGGTCCTCCTTGGATACGACACCTCCCTCGGCCTCGGCCAGGTGCCGCAGGACGGCAGAGGTTTGCGGCCGCAGGCTGATCGGCTCGCCGTCTGGCGTCATGAGGACCCCTTTGTCGGGATCAAATACATGCTGTCCTATCTGCATCCTGCGACAAGACTAGACGATTGGGCCGCTTCTTCGAAGCCGGAAAACCAGTTTGACGCAGAGCCGAACAATCAGAAACGTCAGAACTTTTCAGAAATAGCGTCAGGACTCCACATCCCTCGTTGTGGAGCATCGTACTGTACTCCTCGAAGAAATGTGGGGCGTGAAACGAATATCAGAAAGGTCCAGGAAATGACGACATACGAAATAGATGGCGGCGGAGGTCTGAGCCTTTCCGTCCAGGAATTCGGCAATGCAGCCGGCGCGCCCATCCTGTTTCTGCACGGTCTGATGCAATGCGGTCTGAGCTGGTCCAATCAGACATCAAGCCCGCTGGCCGACCGGTTTCGTCTGATCTGTATGGACGTCCGCGGGCATGGAATGTCAGGTCGTGCCACGACGGCTGCCGCCTATCAGGATTCCCGGCTTTTTGCCGAGGACGTCGCGGCAGTCATCACGACACTCGGGCTTGAGCGCCCCATTCTGGTCGGGGCCTCCTATTCAGGACTGGTCATCAATGACTATCTGTCGGTCTACGGTGATGCGAAGCTGGGGGGGATCAACTACGTCGCCTCGACCGTTTATTTTGGCAGCGACAAGGCCAATGCACTTCTCGGGGACGATTTACTAGCCCTGGTGCCGGGACTCCTGTCGAACGATCTCGCTGAGAACATCTCAACCACACAGGATTTTGTACGCCTGTTCTATGCGGAAGAGCCCACGCGGGAGGTCTTCGAGACGGTTCTGGCCTACAACATGATGGTGCCGCCGGATGTCCGGTTGGCACTTGCTAGCCGGGAACTTGATGGGGATGCCGTGATGAGCGCCGTAAGATGCCCGGTGCTGATCACGCATGGTCTCAAGGACGCCATCGTGAAGCCGTTAATGTCCGAAGCGATAAAGTCTCGAATTCCTCATGCAGAAGTTTCACTTTATGAGGAGGCGGGGCATACGACCTACGGCGAAGATACAGAGCGCTTCAACCGAGAACTTGCGGCCTTCGCCGCGGCTCGGGTCCCTGCTTGAAGAACAACCAAGCCGTCGTCTGCTGAAATGCAAATGGCGGTTTCGTCCCGCATCCCGGACATCGGGCTAAATCTGATGAAGGTCCGCTGTCAGCAGAAGCGGTCGTTCCCGCCCAAAAATATCGCTTCGAGTGCCGTGAGTGACCGGTTAGCGCAGCACAGCGGTCATCTGATCGTTTCACTCAGATGTCGCAGAAGAGCCCAGAGGCGACTCTCGAAATTCCGCTCCCGTGCGTCGCTTTCATTGCCTTCTAAGTGTCCAATGTGATCGATAGCAAAGGCCGAGAACGCTCAAGTCACTCAGCTTGGTTTGTATCGCACCGAGCAAAAGGGCCCTAGACGGTCGCAATGCCCTCTATGTCAGCGTAGTCGGACTCGCGTAGCCATTTACCAATACTTTTGATGATGCGCGCATCGCCGGAGAGAAAGAGCCGGCCTTCATCCACCTCGCGCGAAACGGTGGACCGCGCCATCAGAATGGCACTGATCGACTTGACCGTCGTCTCTACAAAGAGGTCGACGTCAAAGTCTGGTACGGATGTGCACAGTTCGACCTCTGAACCCGGTTGCGCCAGAAGCCAGCAGGTGTCGAAGTCGAGATTGGGGTCGCTAAAGTGGAACCGCATGACTACGCGCCGCTGCGGTAACTCAGTTGCAATCACTGACCTCCGAAGCTTCCAAATCAACGCGGCGATGTTTGTATCAGAGACCGCTACGTCCGCATCGATAAAGCGCTGTGCCCATACAGCCATCGAGTTCAATGTCGGCTCTAGCGCGACGGCCATTTCTGTCCGGACGTACTCGACCCCACCTGTCGCGGGATCATCAACCCGTTCAATCAGCCCATTCGCTTGCATCTCTTTGAGGCGCTTTGACAGAAGCGCGGAGGAGATATTGCCTACGCCTCTGCGAATGTCGTTGAAACGGCTCGAGCCCGACCAGATTTCGGCCAGAATCGGAATTGTCCAACGAGACTCAAGCAGTTCACAGGCTTTGGTGATTGGGCAAATCAGCCCGTAGGTTTTGACTTCCATCGCGCGCTCCTCAAGCAAGACTAGAGATCGCATCGCATTTGGGCCAGTTCACATTGTGAAGCGGAACGCTCCAGTCCGTGAACTATCTGCACATCCTGAATGCCTGCCACACTTCTCCCGAACCAAATCGGCGCTCAACGCCACACCAGACAGAGAAGCGAAATGACCCTATCCTCTCAATCCATGCCTTACCAATGCGAAGACACCGCGGCAGGGCGTTTTAGAGCTGGACTCCTGTGCTTCGCAAGTGCACTCGGGAGGCGTTCTGCATACCGCCATCTGGTCGCCGAACTGGATATGCTTCCTGAAAGCGTCCAGGCCGATGTCGGTTGCTCCGCGGAAGAATTGGCCAAGCTACGTGCTCGCTCGTCACTTTAGCAAAGCCGTCGGGTGAGCAGCTTTTCGGAAGCAGCCATTCGCAAGACGCAGATTATTCCCTGTCTTCAGTAGGCTGGCCGGCTATACGGACCTTCGGCTGTCAGAAGCGGTCGTTGGGCGAACCGGGGCTGAACGACGGCCAGGAGCCCAGAGCAGACCCCTCTCGTCACCGCTGAAAAAGCTATTCAGTCAAGGATAGAGCCAAGAATGATAGAAGCCGGCGCATGATAAAGCCCTGCCTCTAGACGAAGAGACAGGGCCAACAAAAAAATTCGAATGATGATTACTCTGTGAGACCTTTCGGGTCTGCAGGCGATACGGGTGCTCCGTTGGAGCTAGTAAGCGCACTGCCAACATTGCCCCATCCACCTTTCGGGAAGTCGGAACCTTCTTTGCCAAGAGTCCGGGCAACGCTCGCGCCCGGAAGGCCAAAGTCTCCGACGCCATCTGCGCCGCTTTTAGCGAGAGCCCCCTTCATACTTTGAGCACGATCCTTTGGCGTATGAGCGCCAGCAAAAACGGGGCCCGCGACCAGGGCCGCAACGACGGCCAGAATAGAAATCTTGTTCACTTTGTAGCCTCCACAAGCTTGTTTTTAGGGAGGGATACGCGTGGGATCGTCAGCTAGATTGAATTTCAAACGGAAACAGTTTGTTTCTGTTTTCACTACTGCATCGGCAGGTGGAACCGTAGCTTCGTCCGTAATGTAAGTGTTCAGCCGAAATGATCGTTAGCTGCCTTGAGTCCAACTAAGTGCCTTCCACTTCAAAGGCAGCTGGTCCCGCGGCACCCAGTCAGCGCTCAATCCAAAGCACACCGGTATCTAGATGCGACTCCCAGCTATGAAGAAGAGGTACGAAGAGTGATCCGGATAGAGCTGACGAGCGTAGCACGTCCTATGAACTCAGAGGCGGCCGGCGGTCGCCCTTTGTTTGAATCGAAATAAACCGAAAGGAAACCAAATGAACCGCCGCTTTGCCCTTAAAGCAACTGCGCTTGCCGCAGTTGCCGCGTTTGCCGCCGCCTGTGCCCCGATGGATGATGGTGACGATATCGTCGACATCGCATCGTCGAACCCTGACTTCTCGACGCTGGTCGCCGCTGTTTCGGCAGCGGGCCTTGTCGACACGCTGAAGAGCGACGGACCTTTCACAGTCTTCGCGCCGACAAATGCAGCATTCGAAAAACTGCCCGCTGGCACAGTCGAGACGCTTCTGAAGCCAGAGAACAAAGATCAACTTGTCTCGATCCTTACCTACCATGTAGTTCCGGCTGCTGTGACCTCCGACCAGCTAGCCGGAAAGCGTCTGTCGGTTACGACTGTCGAAGGGTCGAAAGTGCATGTCGACGGCACCGATGGTGTAACCGTTGATGGTGCTACGGTTACCGCCGCGGACATCATTGCAACGAATGGCGTGATCCATGTGATTGACAGCGTCATCCTGCCTTAAAGAGATTAGCCCGACATCAAGGGGGCTCCTCGTGTCGAACAGGGGCCCCCTTTATGAACAAATAGTCTCATAGCTGGAAATCGCAGGACTAACTTGCAGAGCTGAATGCACACTTCGTCCCGCAACTCGGACATCGAGCCTTTTCCAGCGAAGGCCCGCTGTTGGCAAAAACGGACAATGGTCTAGCACCGCGTAGCGCGAACGCAGATGTTGGGGTGGCGGTTACCGGGCCGCAGCAATCTCCCGGCATTGGGACCAGAATTCGCCGCTTTGAGTCTGTGGATAAGTGTGCTAGCCAGTCAGAGTTCCCAGACCCTCGTGTTGGGAATTTCTGACCTCCGCCCGCGTTGTTGCGGCGGGGACATCTCTCGAAAACTCTTAGTTGAATTTGTGTGCCTGCCCCTTCTGTGAAGGGAGGGAAGTACATGGACGCAACGTCCCCGCTGCGCTCGTCGTGGCGGGGCTTTTCTTTGCTGAGACTTTTCGAAGAAGGGATGCCGTTCCCGGCACGAGCTACCGCCGCAAAACCTCGTCCACCTCTTCCTCGGGCAACCCAAGCGCCTTCGCGGCCTCTCTAAGCATCCATGCGCCCGCCGACAGCTTGGCGACCTATTCGCGGTCAGCCCAGATCTCGCGCGCCCAGGTCACGCGGTCGTCGGGAAGCAGGTCTTCAACGCTGCCTTTGCGGCCTCGGCGGTCTGGCATTGGATTCAATTAGTTTTGCTACCTATTTGCTACCTTACGCCTGAGCAAGAACTCCAAGAAACCGCCAAGTATTTGATTTATTTGGCGCACCCGACAGGATTCGAACCTGTGACCTCTGCCTTCGGAGGGCATATTTTCCCTTAAGTTGCCCCTAGTTGCCCGCAGACAGGCGTATTCTAACCTGTTGATTCATTGACAAATACGGCGGAAAGGCACAGATAGGGCGAAGCTAGCCTTAGTTATAATTTTTTTACTAGGATTTTACTAATGCCAGATCTGACCACCCCGAAAGCCCGCGCAAAACTGCCGACAGGCAGCAAGCCGCACCCCCTGAAACTCGGCATTGGCCGCTTTCTTTGCTACCGCCGCCAGACGGACGGGAAGCCTGGCTCGTGGCTTCTCAGGACAGCAAAACTTTCGGGTGGGTATACCTACGAAACACTAGGCACGGCGGACGACCAATTGGACGCGAACAACCGGGACGTTCTCAGCTATGAGCAAGCCTTGGCAAAGGCAGCCGGGCAGACCACAGCAGACCCGTCACGTGTATCGGTGGCCGATGCGCTCGACGATTGGGCCGAGTGGAAATGCCGGACAGCTTCGACCGACAAGCAATGCACAGACCTGCGCAACCGCGCGCGCCGTCTCTCAGCCCCCTTCCCTCGCAAGACGCTCAAGACGATTACCGCCCGCGACATAACGCAATGGCTCAATGGCATCGTGTCCACCGGAGACAACCCGCAAGCCCGCCGCGCCACGGCAAACCGGGAACTGGCCGTCCTGAAGGCTGCCCTGACCCGCGCGGCTGACCTTCACGCCTATCAAGGCACCCGGGCATGGGTGAACGTGCAGAAGTTTCCAAAGGCTGATAGCTTCGGAAAGCGCATGGTGATTTTGACAGAGGAAGAAGAGGCCCGGCTAATCGACGCGGCCCGCCCGGACGTGGCCGACCTCTTGCGCGCCCTACAAGCGACAGGCGCACGCTTTGGCGAGATAGCATCCACCCTTGTCGGCGACCTTGAGGGCAATCGGCTGGCGCTCACCGGGAAAACCGGGCGGCGTGTCATTGTCCTGTCACCCGAAAAGGCCGAATGGTTTCGGCTGAAGGCCGGAAACAGGCCGTCAAGCGCCCCGCTTATCCCGAGGCAGGACTGCAAGCCTTGGCCCGACGGGGGCCATCTGAAGCCCGTGAGCGCGGCTGTGAGGGCTGCGGGGCTGCCTGAGGACGTGACAAGCTACGCCTTGCGGCATGGCTTTATCACCCGCGCTCTGAGCCGTGGCGTCCCGACCGTGGCCGTCGCACAGCATGTCGGGTCCAGCGTGGAAATGATCGAGCAGACCTATGCTAAATTCGCCGCGGCACAGTTGGCGGAGTGGTTTGGATGAAGTTCAACAAGGAAACCGGACGCTGGGAGGACAAGGGCGGTCCAAAAGGCATGGGAGCGTCGGCATTTCGTAATAAAGAACAAGATATCGCACGAGAGTGTCACCGACGCTGGAAAGCACTTGAGGAAAAGCGCCTGAAACAAGGTTTAGATAGTGGTGAATTGGACCAGTACGGGTTTCTCGCCCAGATGGCTTTCGACTACTTGGAGAACGCGCTGAGGCCAACAATCCAGCGCGAAGAGAAGGAGAAAAGGGGAAGCAGGAAAGGCGTCGAGAACCGCACGCTAAACAGGGAGGACTCGGTCGCCGACCGTTTGGATGAACTGAGAGCAATCTACAATCCATCAATGAGCGCCGAGTGGCACCGGACGAAATTCAACCGCGTCTATAACGCCGAATTGAAACTTAGAACCATCCAAAGAGATTTGAAGAAGATTCGAGACTAGCGAAAATACCGCGACACTGACCCCCGTTTGTGACGTCGGACTAGGGAATAATGGGTTTCAGGTTTTGACGATTGACCTGTTTTAACCCAACCGGAGTACCCCGAATGTCCGATAAAACCCTCTTCGAAATTCCGTACGTCCAGCAAGTCCCTCGCCTTCAGCTTGGCATTGAGGACGCGGCAGCCTCGCTCGGCCTGCCGGTCTCGACGCTTGAACTTGAATGTCGCCGTGGTCGCGGCCCTCAATTCTTTACTGTTGGTCGCCGGAAATTCACGACAGTCGAATTAATCCGTGAATGGCAGCAAGAAAGGATTGCCGAGGCCCGTGCTGAGGTGGCGGCATGAGTATCCTCCGCACAAAACTGCTCGCCGCTGCCGACCACGTGGCGTCAAACCAGCCGGAAGTTTTCCTGCGCGCACTCGCTCACCGGATTGCCCAGAGTGGCGACGAAAAGCAAGTCGAGCTTTTCCGACAGGCTCTCGAGGATAGCGCAATGGCGGCGGTCGCTGAAGCCGACGCGCTCGAGGCCGAGGGCAAGCGCCCTCCGCTCACGCTCGTTTAGGAGGTGGCGGCATGAGCGAGCGCATTTCCCTGCAGATTGCGTCTGACATTCAGGGGGCGATTATGCCCGCGCCTGACGGCCTCTACCTTGTCAGTGCTTATCACGAGCCGACGGGGCGGGCGGTGTACGGCATCGAGGATTCAGCCGAGCGGGCGCTTAGCTGGATGGAAGGCGCGCGGATGGTCTTTGCTAAGCCGGAGGGCGCGGCGTGAAGATAGAAACCGGCTTTCAGAACGACATTGATTGGGCCGCCTCTATGGAGGCGGTGGCCCGCGCCTTGCTCGGGGAGCCGAATAAGCACCTGTCTAAGCCTCGGGAACTGCGCTTCGGCAGCAATGGCTCGCTGTCTGTCGATATCGACAATGGGCGCTGGTTTGACTTCGAGGCAAACGAAGGCGGCGGCACCCTCGACCTGATATGCCGCAAGAAAGGCCTCTCGAATGGCGAGGCCTTCGATTGGCTCAAGGCCAACGGCATCGGTGACACCCCAACGCTGCAGGCGGCGCAAGCGGGGAAGAGCCGCATCGTCGAAACTTACCATTATGAAGACGAGAACGGGGTGCGCCTTTTCGACGTGGTCCGTTTCGAGCCGAAAGACTTCCGGCAGCGCGCGGCGGATGGCACGTGGAAGGTGAAGGGCATCCGCAAGGTGCTGTATCGCCTGCGCCAGATAACGGCGGCCCATGACGGTGCGTTTGTCTACATCGTCGAGGGCGAGAAGGACGTGCACCGGCTGGAGGCGGAAGGCCTCTTAGCGACCACATGCCCCGGCGGTGCGGGGAAATGGTGCGATAATTTCTCCGTAAGCCTGAAGGGCAAGACCGCGATTGTCCTGCCTGACAATGACGAGGCCGGACGGGACCATGCGGCCATGGTTAAGGCGTCACTGGATAAGGCCGGCGTGACCTGCCGTGTCGTCTTCCTCGACGGCCTGCCCGATAAGGGCGACGTGTCCGATTGGTTGGACGCGGGCCAACACGGCGACGAACTGCACAGACTGGCGGCGCGGGCGCTGGAAGAAGAGCCCTGCGCCGAGACTGGCAGCACATTCTATTCGGCGGAATCTCTGGAGGGGAAACCCGTCCCGTCCCGGCAATGGCTTGTGCACGGGCTTGTCCCTCAGAAAACCGTCACGCTCTTCGGGGGTGATGGCGGCACCGGCAAGAGCCTCCTGGCCCTGCAACTCGCGGTGGCGACTGTGGCGCAAACCGGATGGATTGGCCGGGCCGTCACGCAAGGGGGCGCAATCTTTCTCAGCGCCGAAGACGACGACGACGAACTGCACCGGCGGCTGGACAGTATCCTGAAGGCTGAGGGCCGGGACTATGGCGACCTCGCTGGCCTGACCATGCGCTCGCTTGCGGGGGAAGACGCCTTGCTCGCGGTCGATACGCAACTGGCGCTTATGGAAACGGAACTCTTCCGGGAACTCGATGCACGGGCTGCAGATGAAAACCCCGCGCTGATCGTGATCGACACGCTCGCGGATGTTTACCCGGCCAATGAAAACGACCGGGCCAAGGTTAGGCAATTCGTGGGTATCCTGCGGGGCCTGGCCCTGGGACGAAACTGCGCGGTGATGCTTCTAGGGCACCCGTCCCTTACCGGCCTCAACAGCGGCTCGGGCACCTCGGGATCTACCGCATGGAACAACAGCGTGCGCTCGCGCCTGTACCTGTCCCGCATCATGGATGACGGATACGAGCCCGACCCCGACGCGCGCCTGATAACGACGAAGAAAGCGAACTATGGGCGCACGGGCGACGAGATAAGGCTGAAGTGGGAGGCAGGTGTCTTCCGGGCTGAGAAGGTGGAAACCGGCCTCGATGCGGCTGCGGCCAGTGCAAAGGCCGAGCGTGTCTTCCTGAAGTTGCTGGCCATTTATGCGGCGCAAGGCCGCCGTGTGAATGCCAGCGGCGGCACGAACTACGCCCCCAAGAAATTCGCCGAACACCCTGACAACGAGGGCGTCACCCGGCGCGCCTTCAAGGACGTCATGGAGCGGCTGCTAAGAGACGGCAAAGTTAACATCCGCCAAGACGGTCCGCCGTCCCGCCCTGTCACCTTTTTGGAGGCAGCGGCATGAGTTTCACCCCGTTTCACCCCCGCTTCACCCCCTGTTCATCCCCCCTAGCCAAGCATACCCCCATACCCCCAGAGGGTGTGAACACACCTGAAGGCGTGCCCACCCCTAAGAGGGGAGTGGGCGCGACGTCTTCGTGGCGGTCGATTGGGGAGGTTGTGTCTGGCCTGCTCAATGAAAAGCCCCGCCGCGACGAGCGCGACGGGGAAGGAAAAACGAGAAAAGTCTCTCAGGAATACCGAACGTTACCAAGGCTGCATGAGTCATCAAAGCGGAATAATGAAAAACCCCGCCACGACAAGCGTGACGGGGGACTAGTAAACAGAGAGCTCCATCAAGAGGGGCTCAGTCACAGGACTAACTTCGCGAGCGGCGCTGACATTGACGTCCGTCAATCGCGCGACCAGTGGTCCCAATGTCCGGAAAAGGTGCGGACTAGCTCAACCGCCCCCCCACTTTTTACCTTCGCGTTAGGCGAACTTCAGACGCACTCGAATTCGTACACCCAGTACGGACTTCGTGGGATTGGAGACATTCCTAGAAGGATTTTCTCGGTGATTGAGACGAAGCGTGGCTCACCGTCGTCAGTCATTCCTGCATACGGCCAGCCTTCGACCAAATCGCCGGCGCTCTTTCCATACTCCCGACATGTCTCATCGGCCATAACGCGAACCGCACTGGGCGGCTCAAGAAGTGGCCTGCGAGGCCTTCCGTCAATGATTTCCTTTGGCTCTCGGTCATGCTCCCAAGCTTTGATTGCCACCGAAAGTTTGGACTTGGAAACTACTGTGTCTTGTCCTTGTTCGGTTCCTGGCGGCGCATATGAAGCCCCGCAAGATGCGACGCAAACTAAGGAAAACACGGCGAGAACACGAAGCTTTGTCATTGGCGCGATTCCCTTATTCGCCTTGCAGCATACAACTCCTGTTGCCCGTTCAGTCAAAAAGATTGGACATCCAGCATGAAGCCTTCCACCGCCGCAATCAGCTTCATCGAGGCGCTATCGGTGCCCACGGGCCGCAAGGCCGGGCAGCCTATCAAGCGCCCCCGTTTCAGAAGCAAACTCTCTACGCCCTGAAAAACAAATCTCACAACGAAAGGTCACAATATGCAGTTCCCAGAATCCGAAATCCAATTGGCCCGCGATATGTTTCTCGATGCGATATCGCAGCTTGAAGTCGAGCAGCGCAATGTCTCGGCATTCTCTTCGGCAGCACTCCTAGCCGCAGCCGAACTCTATTCCGAAATCCACGGCAGCGGCGAATTGTGGACAGCATTTGAGGAGATATCGAGAGCCGAACAAATCCGCAAAGGAACGGCGGGTCGGGCTTGAACGGTGAATCCTATTGGGGTATATTAATACCGCTCACGGATGCACCCAGATGTGCATTCGTCCAGCGGGCAAAACCGTTGGATTCCCTTCGTAAGCACGAAGGAGGCGAAAACCCGAAAACCGGGTGCGTCTCCACGTGCCCAGAAAATGCGAAGGAAACGAAATGAGTATCCCTGATATACGGAAGCAGCAGCGCGAAATCGCCGCGCGTGCCTATGACAAGTTCAACGCCATCACTGAGGACATGCCCGAACGTGAGGCGCGGAACATTGAGGCCGAGTTTGACGACCTCATGGAAGAGCACGACCGGTTGGGGCGCAAAATCCGGCTTCACCAGCTTGATGACCTGACCGCAGACATGCCTCGCGGCGCGAACGCTTCTTGCAGCGGCCTGGGTGTTGGGAGTTCTCCGCACGAGCGCGCCTTTTCCGATTGGCTCCGCGCCCCCGGCAGTGAACGCGCCAAGCAAGCCCTCATGGAACATGAAACCCGCACGGCCTCCGGGCTGACCGGTGCCGCCGGTGGCTATGTCGTGCCCGAGGTTATCGACACGAACATTCAGACCCGTGCCCGGGACAGCAATCCGTTCCGTGGGCTTGTGCGGACCGTGCGCACCCGCACCCGGGACGTGAAGTTCCCGCTTAGCGAGGCGGACGCGACCCAGGGCTGGGTTGGGGAACTCGGCACGCGGTCCCAAACGACTGAACCCACCCTTGCAAGCAAGACGCCGACCTTCGGGATGAACTACGCCTACGTTTACATGTCCGAAGAACTCGCGATGAACGCGATTGTTGATATCGAGAACTGGTTCGTGGACGAGGTATCGCGCGCCCTCGGGGAAGCGGAAGCGGATGCCATCGTCTCAGGCAATGGCACCAACAAGCCGACCGGGTTCCTGAACGTGGCCCCTGAGAGCGGCGATGACGGGTCGCGAACTGCAGATGCATTCAAGTACTTGCCAAGCGGTACAGCCGCTACGCTGGGGACTGACGCATCGGCGGTGCAGGACTTGCTGGCCGACCTCGTTTACGACCTGCACTCAGGCTACCGGGCCAATGGGCGCTGGCTCATGAACTCGGCGACAGCAGGCACACTTCGGAAATACAAGGACGCGGACAATCGGATGCTCTGGTCGGATGGCCTGGCTGCTGGTGAGCCCTCGAGGCTTCTCGGGTATCCCGTCTCCATCTGCGAAAGCATGCCGGATATCGGCGCGGATGCGCATCCCATCGGCTTTGGGGATTGGTATCGCGCTTATGTTCTCTGCCTGAACAACGGTCTCTTTGTGCAGAATGCGGACCGCAGCATCACGACGCCGGGCACGCACAAGATTTACGTGCACCAAAGCATCGGCGGGGCAACCTACGACGAGAACGCCGTGCGCTTCGCCAAGTGCGCGACGACATGAATGCGGGGAGCAGTTGGGTTCACAGCACTGGGCCCGTTCGGTGCCCAGCTGCTCCGTTCCTCTTGCCCGCAGCTAGGCGGCCCACGGGAACTTGGTCGCCTAGCAGGGGGGAGGGGGCGGGTCCGATTTCCCCAGCCTCAAAGGGGAAAACCGCGCGCCCCACAGGGATTGCACGCTAAGTAAGTTTTGGAGATGAGCATGACACGAAGAACCCGCTCAGACAGCACAGCGATGGCCGTAGAGGCGGCCCAAGCCCCGCGGGTCGTCCCGCCTTCAAACATACCGCTTTCGGATGCGGAACTGACGTTCTTCGTCAGCATCATCGAGGAAATGGCACGCGTGGAATGGACTTCGCACGCAATCGAACTCGCGGCCATGCTGGCCCGCATGATGGCATCGCTGAACGAAGAGCAGACGCAACTTCGGGAAGAGGAAACGATTGTCACAAAGCCAAGCGGTACTGTTGTGGTCAATCCACGCACGCGCATCGTGAGGGGCCTGCTGGCCGACATCATCGCCATGCGCCAGTCGCTGCAGATCCATGCGCGGGCGAAGAATGGGGAGGCTCATCGGGTGGCGGCACGCCGGGACAGGCTCAAGGACGCTGAGGGCGATTCAGACGGTCTCCTGGCGCGGCCCAATTAACCGTGACGACCGATGACCGGTTAACTCTTCATACCGGTCATTCGACTATTTTACTCAGATGACCGGGAAGAGCCGATTGTGTTGAAAAACTCGGTGTCCCGCCTCGGAAGGTCGAATTGGCAGAACATCTTCCCGCGAAGTTGCCTCATCGCAAACCATGTTTGCTAAAAGGATATCTGCGAGAACAGAGTTCCAGATTTTCAACGCGAATTTCGAGTTGCAGAGTTTTTCAACACAATCAGCCCGGAACCGACAATTGATCCAAGGCAACGCCGAATCTAAGCGCTGATCTGGTCGACTAAACTGGCTCTTTTCAACGCTGAAATCCCCGACGGCGAAACAGGATGTAATCTGATTTAGAAATCTGCATTCAGAAAAAATGCACACTAGCAGTCAGCCTTAAACCTTCCGCTCCAGGCGACATGCTATGCGATTGGTGTTCCAGCGATCCGCCGCGCCGGCACGACAGCGTCCAATGGCGGCACAGGCTTCTCGTTCTGTAAAATGCTGGAAATGCGGAAAATCATCCGAAAGTAGGTGAAGGCGGGCACTTTCCGGGAGTGGTCACCCCGGGGCAGTGGCCTGAGGCGCTTATTGCCGCTTCAGAAAGCTCGATAGCGATCTCTGCTCGGCCCCGTTCCGGAAACTGCTGAACTCAAGCTGCAGCCCGCCCTCTGCCAGCGTCCGGTCGTATTGCTGGATCTCGTAACCACCTGTCAAATCTACAAAAATCGCATACACGGTCAGCGTATCCCCGCTAAGCTGCCCCCAAACAAAGGGCTCGCCCTTCATTGGGTCTAGCTGCACGTCGTGGCCGAACAGATCCTTCCTCATGGCGGCCGCGAAAAGCCCGTCCTCCCTACTCGGCACGAACATGATCTTGTAGGAGCGTTCCTTCGTGCGCCCATCGGGCCGGATTGTGATGGTGCTCCATGCCACCGAAAACCCCGCATAGGTCTGTGCGATTTCGACACTCAAATCGCGTTTCTGCGTAGTGCCATCCGCGAGAACGAGCTCGGCGGATCCCGAATAGCTGCCCACGAACGGATCGATCCCGCGCACCTCGGCCAGTGCCGCCACAGCCGCGGACAGGGAAAGAACAAGGCCTGCGGCTAGGCCCCGTACAGATCGGCCAAGAGGAATGGAGTTTACAATCATAAGAGGCCCTCGCATCTCATCGGGAACGCATGCACTTCGAAATACCGGCACGCACCATGATGTTAGCCTATTGTGCCGTATCGTCAAAAGCCAGTCATGTCTCCGAGTTTCCGCTCCGCTCCCTTGGGCCCGAACACGGCAAAGCCGATCCCTGACCGCACGCGGCACGGCACCCTGACAGATTGACGAGGTAAGGAGATGGCAGTCCGTAGGTCCGCCGGAGTCGTTGTCGAGAAGCTCCAGAGACGTCCTATAGGCGTCGCGAGTGACTGGGGACTATGGTAGAAATGGGATAAAGATTCCGGCAGACAATGGCGATGCAAGCGCGGAATAATGGACAGAGCGACTGTCCCACCGGAGACAGGTTCGAATGCGTCTGCCAGCACCCGCTGGAGCAAACGGCAGCATCGTCCGCTGAACAGTCATTGAGAGCTCTAGCGCTAAACGGCAGCATTGCCCCGAAGCGGACATTGCCCTACCGACACAAAACCTCGTCCACCTCTTCCTCGGGGAGCCCCAGCGCCTTCGCGGCTTCTCTCAGCATCCAAGCACCTGACTGCAGTTTGGCGACCGCTTCGCGGTCAGCCCAAATCTCGCGCGCCCATGCAGTCCTGTTTTCGGGGATCAGGTCTTCGACGCTACCTTTGCGGCCACGGCGGTCAGGCATGGAAGATTCGAGTGAACAAGCTCAACGGAATTTACTAATTTTTTACTAAAGCCTCTGCCCCAAAATACTAACTCTTTGATTTATTTGGCGCACCCGACAGGATTCGAACCTGTGACCTCTGCCTTCGGAGGGCAGCGCTCTATCCAGCTGAGCTACGGGTGCCTTGGCGCAGGGCTATAGCCGCTCCACCCACCCCCTGCAACGGAAAATCCCGGGGCAACCGGTTCTTCACCTGCATGCCCTATCCCGGCCGCGGGGGCATCCGTAAACAGTGAAATGGTGTAAACATGACCGATGCCCTCACCCGCGAGGACTGGGAGCGTATTGCATTCGCGCTCTCGCATTTCCGGCACAACGTCGAGATGAAACGGACATATGACAAGGTTCAGTCCATCCTGTCGCCGCCGGACGGCGCCTGACGCCGGAACGGGCAAGGCCGCGGGCCGGGCGTCCGGCCCGCGGCCAATCCGCCGACCATCGCCTCAGGCGAAAAGATCGTGCGCCAGTTCCAGTGCCTCGACCAGCACGTCGATCTCGGCTTCGGTGTTGTAAAGCCCGAACGACGCCCGGCAGGTCGCCGATACCCCGAGGTGATCCATCAGGGGCCCCGCGCAATGGTGGCCCGCCCTGACCGCCACGCCCTTCTTGTCGAGGATGGTGGAGATGTCGTGGGCATGGGCCGCCCCGTCGAGCGTGAAGGAAAAGATCGCCGCCTTGCCGGGGCTCGTCCCCTGCACCTGAAGCCAGTTCAGCCCGTCCAGCCGCTCCCCCGCATAGGCGCAGAGCCGTTCCTCGTGGGCCGCGATATTCTCCATCCCGAGGCCCATCATGTACTCAAGCGCCACGCCCAGCCCGATCTGCTGCACGATCCCCGGCGTCCCGGCCTCGAATTTCATCGGCGGCTCGGCCCAGGTGATCGCGTCCTTGTGCACCTCGCGGATCATGTCGCCGCCGCCCATGAAGGGCCGCATCTCGGCCATCCGCTCGTCCCTGATCCAGATCGCGCCCGATCCCGAGGGGCCGTAAAGCTTGTGCCCGGTGATCGCATAGAAATCGACGCCCAGATCCTGAAGATCGACGGGCATGTGCACCGCCGCCTGGCTGCCGTCGACCAGAACCGGCACGCCCTGCGCCCGGGCGCCCGCCGCGATCGCCTTCACATCCACCTTCGTGCCAAGCACGTTCGACACCTGGGTGATCGCGACAAGCCGGGTTTTCGGCCCGATCGCGTCGATCACCGCCTGCGGGTCAAGCGAACCGTCGGCATCCACATCCACCCATTTCAGAACAACCCCCTGGCGTTCGCGCAGGAAATGCCAGGGCACGATATTCGCGTGATGCTCCATCACGCTCAGGATGATCTCGTCGCCCGGCTCCATCCGCGGCATAGCCCAGCCATAGGCGACGAGGTTGATGCCCTCCGTCGTCCCGGTCGTCATCACGATCTCGCGCTCGTCGGGCGCGTTCAGGAACCGCGCGATCGTGCCCCGCACCGCCTCGTATTTCTCGGTCGCGAGGTTCGACAGGAAATGCAGGCCCCGGTGCACGTTGGAATATTCCTCCGCATAGGCCCGCGTCACGGCATCGATCACCACCTGCGGCTTCTGCGCCGAGGCGCCGTTGTCGAGGTAAACCAGCGGCTTGCCGTTCACCTCGCGCGCGAGGATCGGAAAATCCGCCCGGATTTCAGAAACATCGTACATCTAAACAGCCCCCTCGGGCATCGGGAATTCCACACCGGCCATCTGCAGCAGGATCGTCAGCACGACGGCGATCAGAAAGGCCGTCCCGAGGATCATCCCGAACACCCCCGCCAACGAGCGAAACCCGTGCAGCACGGCCACGAAATGCGTGAGCAACCACAGAAGAATTCCCACACCCGCAAACAGAACCACCGCCGCGATCGGCGGCATCAGAAGGATGAGAAGCGTCTGCGCCACGCTCACCACCATCATCACGAATTGCAGCCAGCACATCAGCACCGTGGTCTCTTCCACGCGCCCCGTGCCGCCCATCGCGCGCCCGATCCCCTGCACCAGCACGATCAGCATCACGATGCTGCCAAGATGCACCGCCAGCGTCAGCACGAGGCTGGGCTGGCCCATCGCCGAGGCGGGGCTGCCCATCATCGCCACCACGGCGAAAAACTCGGTCAGAAGCGACGACAGAACCACAACGACGGCCACCAGAAGCCAGTGCGCCTCCCGCGGGATGCCAAGCGCCAGCACCTCCGCCGCCCCCTCTCGCGGGTTCTGAAGGGTGCGCAGCACCATGCGCATCAATTCGGAAAAGCTCAGGCTCACGCCGGCTGCCTCCGCTCTACCTCGATCAGTCCCATGACCCAGAACACCAGAAACACCGCGCCCGCAAGGGTGCCGGTGATCGAAACGGCAACTCCTTGCCCGACAAAGCCCTGCACCAGCCCGCTTAGAAGAAAGGCGGGCGCGGCGGCCAGAAGCGCCCAGAACAGGGCGACCCGCGCGCCATACCACGTGCCCGCCCCGCCAACGAGCTTCGCCACCAGATGCGACAGGGCGGCGAGCACGTAAAACAGAAGCGGCGCCATGAACATCACCCCCACCAGCGCCCCGGCCACCAGCCCCTCGAAGGGCACCGACGGGTCGTCGAAGGCCTGCCGCCGCAGCGCCGGCAGCCGCGCCACGAACAACAGAAGGCACCCCGCCAGCAGAACGGCCAGCGCACGCGCCTCGCTCGGCACGCCGCCGGCGCGGCGGCGCACCACCTCCCGCGGCGCGCGGTAGGTGCGCAGGATGTCCCAGGTGACGCTCATATCAGCCGTGTCTGTGCCGGCTCAGCCATCCCTCGAGGCGGGTGCGCATGTCTTCGGCCAGGGCCTCGTCCTCGATCTCGTCGATCGCTTCCGAAACGAAAGCCAGCACCATCAGGTCCTGCGCATCCGTGTGCGGAATCCCGCGCGACCGCAGGTAGAACAGCGCCGTCTCGTCGATCGCGCCAGAGGTGCTCCCGTGCGAACAGGCCACGTCGTCGGCATAGATCTCAAGCTCGGGCTTCGCCAGGAACACCGAATCCTCGTCCAGAAGAAGCGACTGGCTGATCTGGTAGCCATCGGTCTTCTGCGCGCCTTCCTTCACCAGGATCTTGCCCTGGAAAACGCCCGTGGCCCCGTTCCGCAGCACCTTCTTGAACACCTGCCGGCTTTCGCAATTCACGGCGTCATGGGTGATGAAGACGGTGTCGTCATGGTGAAACGCCCCGCCATCGCCCAGGCACGCGCCGGCCACATGGGCCACGGTATCGTCGCCGGTCAGTTCGACGACGTGCTCGTTTCGCGTCAGCACGCCATTCGCGGTCAGCGTAAAGCTCTTGTAGATGCTTTCGCGCCCCAGCCGCGCGAAGATATGGGTCATCGCGCGCCGCTCGTGATCCCGGCCCTGCGCGCGCACGTGGTGGAACGTGCCGGTATCGGCCACGTCGACCTCCATGCACTTGTTGAACCGCGCCGCCGCAGGGCCAACCTCCAGCACGGTCAGCTCCGCGCCCTCCTCGACGCGCACCACATGGTGCAGCGTCGCGTCCGACGTTGTGTCTTCATGCAGGTAGATGAACGCCACGGGCCGCGCCGCCTTGCCGGTCGCCCGGATCAGGATGCCGTCGCTCGCGAACGCGGTGTTCAGCGCCGCGAAGGGCCGCGCCACGGGGGCCTGCCCCCGCGCCTCGAGAACGCCGTAGAACTCCTTGGCCCAGTGAATGTCTTTCCCCTGCGCCTCCGACAGAAGCTCGATCTCCAGCCCCGCCATCTCAAGCGGGTCCGACAGATCGGGCCGGAACACGCCGTCGACGAACACGATCTTCAGCCGGTCGACCCCGCCAAAGACCGGGCTCTCGTCGCCCGCGTCGAAGATCGCGGCCTCCGGCGCATCGGGGCGGTTCAGCGCCTCGGGGTTGGTGAAGCGCCAGTATTCGTCGCGCCGCCCCGGCAGGCCCATGGCCCTGAGCCGCGCCAGCGCCTCTTCCCGCGCCGCCACGGCCCAGCCCGCGCCGGCCGGAAGGCTCAGCCCGTCAAGCCGCGCCTCGGTCGCATCAAGCTTCGCTTGCGGAAGCGCCATCACGCCACCTCCTTCAGGATATCGGCATAGCCGTTCTCCTCAACCTCGAGCGCAAGCTCGGGCCCGCCCGTCTTCACGATCCGGCCATTCGCCATGATATGCACGACATCGGGTTTGATATGGTCCAGAAGCCTTTGATAATGCGTGATAACCAGGAAGCCCCGGCCTTCGCTGCGCAGCGCGTTCACGCCGTCGGCCACCAGCTTCATCGCATCGACGTCAAGGCCGGAATCCGTCTCGTCCAGGATGCACATCTTGGGCTCCAGCACGGCCATCTGCAAAATCTCGTTCCGCTTCTTCTCGCCGCCCGAAAAGCCCACGTTCACGGGGCGCTTCAGCATATCGGCGTCGATCTTCAGATCCTTCGCCTTCTCGCGCACGAGCTTCAGGAAATCCGCCGCACTCATCTCGTCTTCGCCGCGCGCCTTCCGCTGCGCGTTCATCGCGGTCCTGAGGAAGGTCATGTTGCCCACGCCGGGGATCTCGACGGGGTACTGGAACGCCAGGAACAGCCCGGCCGCCGCCCGCTCCTCGGGCTCCATCTCTAGAACGTCCTCGCCTTCCAGCGTCGCCGTTCCGTCCGTCACCTCGTACCCGTCGCGCCCCGACAGCACATAGGACAGCGTCGACTTGCCCGATCCGTTGGGGCCCATGATCGCGTGAACGCTCCCGGCCTCCACCTCGAGGTTGACCCCTTTCAGGATCTCCTTCTCTTCCTCTTCCAGCGATACGTGCAGGTTCTCGATCTTCAGCATCTTAGTCCTCATTGCAGGCATGACGAAAGAGGGCGCCCGCGCAGCGCGGGGCCCTCCGAATTCAGGATTTCAGTGTTTGGGGTGAGGCGGCTCAGCCGTCCTCTGACGCGATATAGGCCTTCGCGCTTTCGATCCACTCCGGCAGCCGCTCGAGCTGCGACTCGGCCGTCATCATCTCGGCCACATACTCTTCCGAGAAGGCGGGCACGAACAGCTCCGGCGCCTGTTGGATCAGAAGCGGCTCGCCCAGCATCACGGCGATGAAACCGGCGGCCAGCCCGTATTTCCGGATGCCCTTGCCCATCTTCAGCGCGACCGCGAAGACGAACATCAGCACAAGCCCGATCCCCAGGTCGCCCCAGGCCATGATCGTTTCGGCATATTCCTCGGCGATCAGGTCGGGCTGCGCGGCAAGCTGAAACAGGCCGATCCGCCCGCCCAGCATCGCGATCCCGCCAAAGACGATCGCCAGCGGCAGCATCAGAAGGCCGACGATCAGCCCCCCGCCCTTCCGCTTCCGGCGCTTCGGCTGGATGGTTTTCCCATCCGCCTCGACCGCACCCATATAGATGGTGCCCATCGTGTTCGCACCGCCCTTTTCGATGCGCCCGATCCGGTCCTGAAAGCTCTGCTTCTGTCCTTCCGCCATAACAGCCATGAGAAAACTCCACACTCTCCGCTTGGCCGTTTCTTGCCCCGGAAAGAGGGCGGAAACGTGGCATACGGGGGGAGTTTTGGGCGCACAGACGTCCGATTTGCGTGACCGGGCTCACGAATGTCGCCAAATCGTGGTTAATGACGGGTAACACTGGCTAAATGTCCTCCCCGTCCCAGTAATCGAGCGTGGCCTCGGCCCGCCCGATCACCTTCAGATGCGCCTCCATGAACGAGGCTCCGGGGGCCACCGCGATGGCGGCGTATTTCCCGCTGTCGGGATACTCCACCACATCCGGGTCCTGCGTCGTCGACAGCCCGATATAGCGCAAGGGGCCGCTCCCGGTATTGATCAGCTGATGCGCGGTGTCCGGCCCGCCCTTCGGCGCGGCACAGATCGATCCGGCCCGCACCGCATGTTCGCTCTCGCCAAACCGGTAGGTACCCTCACCTTCGAGGATCACGAAGGCCTCGTCATTCCCAAGGTGGTTGTGAAACGGAAACGCCCGCTTGCCCGGCTCAACCGTCATCACCATGATCCCGAGGCCCGTCAGCCCCAGCGCCTCGCCCACCGGCGACACCTCCACCCCGAAGCGGCCGCTGCCGCCCTCGGGCGCCGTCGGAAACCGGCGCAGGTCGTCGATATGAACGACGGGCCCCGCCATCACGCCACCGTCACCGCCGTGCCGCTGGCCGAGACCATCAGCATGTTGTTGATCACCTCGTAATCGAGGTCGACGCCCACAACGGCATTCGCCCCCTGCGCCATGGCCCGCTCCTGAAGCTCGCGCAGCGCGATGTCCCGCGCCTTCCCAAGCTCCTGCTCATAGGCCCCCGACCGGCCGCCCACGATATCGGTGATCGAGGCGAACAGATCCCGGAACACATTCGCCCCCAGAATGGCCTCGCCCACTACGACCCCGTGATAGCCGGTGATGCTCTTGCCCTCGATCGAGGGCGTCGTCGTCACGATCATCTTACTCTCTCCCCAGGGGGTCATCGGCTCACATCCCGCAGATTTGTCGAGGAACCAGGGGCCGGCGGATCAAAGCGAAAAGCCGGCCCGTAAACGCCTTGCAGGAAGGCTCAGCAGGTCACCCCACCGACCCTTCCAGCGAAATCGCCACCAGCTGCTGCGCCTCCATGGCGAACTCCATCGGCAGCGCCTGAAGCACTTCCTTGGCGAAACCGTTGACGATCAGCGCCACGGCCTCTTCCTCGTCCATGCCCCGCTGACGGCAATAGAACATCTGGTCGTCATCGACCTTCGATGTCGTCGCCTCATGCTCGACGCGCGAGGAGTTGTTCTTCACCTCGATGTAAGGCACCGTATGTGCCCCGCACTTGTCGCCGATCAGCAGGCTGTCGCACTGGGTATAGTTCCGGCTGTTCTTCGCCTTCGGGTGCATCGACACGAGGCCGCGATAGGTGTTCTGCGCCCGCCCCGCGGAAATCCCTTTCGACACGATCCGGCTTTTGGTGTTCTTCCCCAGATGCACCATCTTCGTGCCGGTATCCGCCTGCTGCCGGTTGTTCGTGATCGCGATGGAATAGAACTCGCCCTGGCTCCCCTCGCCCCGCAGGATGCAGGAGGGATACTTCCACGTCACGGCCGATCCCGTCTCAACCTGCGTCCACATCACCTTCGACCGGTCGCCCCGGCAATCGGCGCGCTTCGTCACGAAGTTGTAGATCCCACCCTTGCCGTTCTCGTCGCCGGGATACCAGTTCTGCACCGTCGAATACTTGATCTCCGCGTCTTCCAGCGCCACCAGTTCCACGACGGCGGCATGAAGCTGATGGGTGTCCCGCATCGGCGCGGTGCAGCCTTCGAGGTAACTCACGTAAGAGCCCTTGTCGGCGATGATCAGCGTCCGCTCGAACTGGCCGGTATTCTCCGCATTGATCCGGAAATAGGTTGAAAGCTCCATCGGACAGCGCACCCCCGGCGGCACGTAAACGAACGAGCCATCGGAGAAGACCGCGGAATTCAGCGTCGCAAAGAAATTGTCCGAGGGCGGCACGACCGAGCCTAGGTATTTCTTCACAAGCTCCGGATGCTCCCGCACGGCTTCCGAGATCGAGCAGAAGATCACCCCGTGCTTCTTCAGCTCCTCCTGGAAGGTCGTGCCCACGCTCACGCTGTCAAAGACGGCATCGACCGCCACCTTGCGGCCTTCCGCCGGCGCGTTTTCCGCCCCCTCGACGCCCGCGAGGATCATCTGCTCCTTCAGCGGAATGCCCAGCTTCGAATAGGTCTCCAGAAGCTTCGGGTCCACCTCGTCGAGGCTCTTCGGCTTCGCCTCCATGCTCTTCGGCCGGGCGTAGTAATACTGGTCCTGGTAGTCGATCTTCGGGTAATCGACCATCGCCCATTCCGGCTCGTCCATCTGCTCCCAGCGCTGGAACGCCGACAGCCGCCATTCGGTCATCCACTCCGGCTCGCCGTTCTTTTCCGAAATCAGCCGCACGATATCGGGGGTCACGCCCTTCGGCGCGTATTCCATCTCGATCTCGGTTTCCCAGCCGTACTTGTACTTGCCGGAAAGCTTTTCGACGGCATCCACCGTTTCCTGGTCGACGCCTTCCTTGACGTTCACATCGAGCGCGCTCATCCCGTCACATCCTTTGTCTCACGCCGCCCTCTGGCGGAACTTCCCGTATGCCCGGCCCCACGCCTCGCAAAAGCGCAGAACCTCGTCTTCCGTCGTCGCGGGGCCGAGAGAGACGCGAACGGCGCTCTTCGCCACATCCTCCGCATATCCCATCGCCCGCAGAACCCGGCTTTCGCGCACCTTGCCGCTCGAACAGGCCGAGCCCGCGGAAATCGCGAACCCCGCAAGGTCCATCGCCATCACCTGCGTCTCGCCCTTCCAGCCGGGCGTCGCGAAGCAGGAGGTGTTCGGAAGCCGATTCCGATCTTTCCCGACAAAAATAGTCTCTTTTGCCGTATCGGCCAGAGTTATTTCTAGAATATTTCTAAGTTTCTCGACGCGCGCCCAGGCTCCGGCCTCCAGATCGGCCATCGCGGCCTCCGCCGCGGCCCCGAACCCCGCGATCCCGGCCACGTTCTCGGTCCCCGACCGGCGGCCCATTTCCTGCCCGCCGCCCCTGAGAAGCGGTTCGATATCAAGGCCATCGCGCAGGATCAGCGCCCCCACCCCCTTCGGTCCGCCCAGCTTGTGGGCGCTTAAAATCGCCATATCCGCCCCCGACCAGGCGAACGACCACGGGATCCGCCCCACTGCCTGGGTCGCGTCCAGAAGCAGGCTCTGCGCATGATAGGCGCCGTAGGGGTATCCCGCCGCCCCCCGCTCCGGCACCTCCCCGATCACGCCGGTCTCGGAATTCGCCACCCCCATCGCCAGCACGTTGTGCCCCGTCTCCACATGGGTCAGGTCGAACTGCGCCCAAAGCGCATCATGGGCCGTCTCGTCGACACACACCGCGCCATGAGGAGCGACATGCGCCAGCACCCCCGCTGCCTCGGTCGCGCCGGAGGTGAAGATCACTTCGACAGGCTTGCAGCCCACCGCCGCCGCCACCTGCGCCCGCGCCCGCTCCACGAGCCCCTTCGCCGCCCGCCCCTCGGCATGCACCGAAGACGGGTTGCCCACCAGATCGAAGGCCGCAACCATCGCGTCGCGCGCCTCCGCCCGCAACGGCGCGGTCGCGTTCCAGTCGAGGTAGACCCGACCGCTCACGCCGCACCCTCTATCCCGGCCCGCCCCTTCATTTTGGCACAAATACTCCGGGGGTTCGGGGGCAGCGCCCCCGATCCACGAAAGGAAACCCGCCGCAGGCGCTCGATCGTCATCCGTCGTCCACCACGGTCAGAAGTGCGGGCACCGCCGGACAGGGTGCCAGCGTATTGCCCACCACATCCGACAGCCGCGTCTGGTGCAGGAAGACATAGACATGGGCCGACAGCCCCTCCCACAGCCGGTTCGTCAGGCTCTGCGCCCGCGTTCCCGAGGCCGCGCCGGATGCCCCCGCGCCGGTTTCCATCGCGCTCACCGTCTCGTCCACCGCGCCCAGGATCTCGCTCACCCGGATGTCCGAGGCCGCCCGCGCCAGCGCATAGCCGCCGCCGGGCCCCCGCACGCTTTCCACAAGCCCCGCCCGCCGCAGCTTCACGAAAAGCTGTTCGAGATAGGGCAGCGAGATGTTCTGCCGCTTGCTCAGTTCCGAAAGCGACACCAGCGTCCCTTCGGGCGCGCTCGCCAGATCCGCAAGCGCGACCATCGCATAGCGGCCCTTCGTGCTCAGTTTCATGGGCCAAGACCTCCCGGGATCAGGGCCAATCGGCCCTTGAGACATTGACGTGGCTGGACAGGGGCCTTAGGTGCAATCTGGCCCGGTCGAGGCGACGTCATCGCGCGTTGTTTAGAACAGTTCTAAGGACCCTGACGAAAACCGTCAACATCTCCGGGCGCGGGGTCGGCAAGGGAATGGGACGAGAATGCCCGAGGTGATTTTTCCGGGGCCCGAAGGGCGCCTCGAAGGCCGCTATCATCCGCAGAAGATCAAGGACGCACCGATCGCGATCATCCTGCATCCGCATCCGCAGTTCGGCGGCACGATGAACAACCGCGTGGTGTACAACCTGCACTACGCCTTCCACCAGATCGGCTTCACCGTTCTGCGCTTCAACTTCCGCGGCGTGGGCCGCAGCCAGGGCGAATACGATCAGGGCATCGGGGAATTGTCGGATGCCGCCTCGGCGCTCGACTACCTCCAGTCGATGAACCAGAACTCCAAGCATTGCTGGGTCGCGGGCTTCTCCTTCGGCGCCTGGATCGGCATGCAGCTTCTGATGCGCCGGCCCGAGATCACGGGGTTCATCTCCGTCTCGCCGCCGGCCAACATGTACGACTTCTCGTTCCTCGCCCCCTGCCCCTCCTCGGGCCTCATCATCAACGGCACGGCCGATCGCGTGGCCCCGCCCCGCGACACCCACACGCTTGTCGAGAAGCTGCACGAGCAGAAGGGCATCACGATCACCCATACCGAGATCGAGGGCGCCGGCCACTTCTTCGAAGATCCGTATATGGAAGAGATGATCGGCCACGTGCAGGGCTACGTCGAACGCCGCCTGACGGAAACGACGCGCTGAGGCATCCGGGCCAGAAGGGCGCTTCTAGAAAGCGCCCTCGGGCCGGCCGCCGATATAGGGCGACAGCACGGCATGGGCGAATGCATGGCTGGGCGTCGGGATGCCCAGCTCCCTGCCCCTCCGGATCACCTCGCCCGATAACCAGTCAAGCTCGATGCGCTTCCCCCGCAGGAGGTCGTCCAGCATCGACGCGTGAATGTCGGACGGCAGCGACATGAGAAAGTCGAACGCGCTCTTCGCCGCGTCCGGCGGCACGCTTCCGTGTGACGCCCGGGCAATCGCCGCCGTCTCGCCGACCAGGGAGTGCATGAGGTCGCGCGCAGCGGCCGTCTTCTGGATCGCCCCGATGTTCAGGCGCGCCGACACCGTCATCGCCGAATAGGCCGAAAGCCGGATGAATTTCTCCCACAACGCGCGCCAGATATCCTCCGTCAGCGTCGCGGGCACACCGCTGGCCACAAAGGCGTCATGGATCCTCACGGCATGCTCCGAAACGCCCCCTCCGTAGGGGCCGAACGTCAGGCCACCCAGTTCCACCTCTGCGGGCGTCCGGATCACGCCCGGCGCCTTGATATCGGCGGGCAGCACGACAACACCCGGCAGCACGCGCTCACGGCCAAACCTGTCTGCCAGAAGCGGCTGGGCCCAGACGCCGTTCTGCACCGTGATGATCCTGGTGTCCGCGCCCACCAGCCCGGCCATGGCCGGGATCGCGGTCTCGACATCGTAATTCTTGACCGCGAAAAAGATCAGATCGCCCTGCCGAACCATGGTCGGATCGTCGGTTGCATCGATTGTCTCAATGTGGACATCCCCCAAACGGCTTTCGATGCGCAGACCGTTTCGCTGCATGGCCTCCAGATGCGCGCCTCTGGCGATGTAGGTGACGTCGTGCCCGCTCTCCTGCAGCCGGGCACCGTAGAAGCACCCCAATGCGCCGGCCCCGTAGATGATTGCCCTCATCGATCTTCCTCCAAAGACCTACCTCCATCGGCCGCCTGACCGGCGACGCGCGACTGGCCTGCTAAGCCTTGCCACGGGCATCAGCGGGCCAGGCGCATCACGCCTGCGCCCGGAACGGGCGACGAAGCCCCCTACCAGTAGATCCGCCGCTGCACCCGCGGCTCCCCCGCAAACACCCGCTTCACCTCGGCGATCCCCTCGCGGAACGCCTCGGCCCGCACCCGCCGACCGGCGCGCATCGCGCGCTCCATGTCGATCGATCCGTCCGCCCGGAAGAACTCTCTGTGATCCTGTGTCATCGTGCCGATCCTTCTTTGATTGCCGTCGATGCCCCCACCCTGCCCAGGGCGCGGCCCAAAGGCTTGAAGCCGGTCTTGAGATTTCGTCACGATTTCCTTGAGACGCTTGCAGAGCACGTCACGACAGCGTTCAGTACCCCCATGGCGGGGCACGATGTACAGGTCTATCGCTTCGAGGGCTTCACCCTCGATATCGCGGGGGCAGAGCTTCGCGCGAACGGCGCCCCCGTGCCCATGGAACCCCAGGTCTTCGATCTTCTGACCCTGCTTGTCCGCAACCACGACCGGGTGGTCACGAAGGACGAGATCATCGAAACCGTCTGGTCGGGCCGCATCGTTTCCGAAAGCGCGGTGTCCTCGCGCGTCAACGCGCTTCGCCGCGCGCTCGGCGACGACGGCACCGAACAGCGCCTCGTCAAAACCGTGCACGGGCGCGGCTTCCGCTTCGGCGCGACGCCCGAAACCGACAGCCCGGCCCCGGCAGGCACAGCGGCCACCACCCCCTCCATCGCCGTCCTGCCCTTCGCGGTGATGGGCGACAGCCCCGACCTCGCCTTCTTCGCCGACGGCATCGCGGAAGATATCCTGAACGCCCTCTCCCGCTTCCACGAGCTTTCCGTCATCGCCCGGAACTCCAGCTTCGCCTTCCGGGGCCAGGCCGTCTCGGCGCGCGAGATCGCCGCGACCCTCGGCGTCAAGTACATCCTCGAAGGCTCCGTCCGCCAGGTCGGCCACCGCATCCGCGTGGCCGTGCAACTGATCGACGCGGGCGCCGACCGCACCATCTGGTCCGACCGCTACGACGGCGAACTGACAGATATCTTCGAGGTGCAGGACGAGATCACGGCAAAGGCCGTCACCGCCATCGCCCCGCAAACCCAGTATCACGAGATGTCCTCGGCCTTCCGGAAGGACATCGCGCGGCTCTCGGACTGGGAACGCGTGATGCGCGCGCGCTGGCACATGGACAAGTTTTCCCGCGACGATACCGACACCGCGCTCGCCATCCTCGAACAGGTGATCGAAACCGCCCCCGATCTCGCCCTTGCGCATTCCACCAAGGCGTTCTGCCACTACCACAAGATGCTGAACGCCTGGTGCGCCGACCCGATCGAGGAAATCCGCGCCGCCGAGGCCGCGGCCCGCCGCGCGGCGACGCTCGATGCCTATGATGCCGGCGCCATCGCGGTTCTGGGGCTCGCGGCGATGTTCGGCGGGCGGCATGACGAATGCTTCGACCGGCTCGAGGCCGCGCTCGCGATCAATCCGAACCTCGCCTCGGCCTATGGCTTCAAGGCGACAGCCCATGGCTGCAAGGGCGAATACGACGCCACGCTCGCGGCCTTCGACCGGGCCATGGCGCTCAGCCCCGCCGATCCCACGCGCACCCTCTGGATGTCCGGCAAGGGCATCGCGCTCATCCTCGCGCGGAAATTCGAGGCAGCGATCGACAACACCGACCGCATGCTTCAGGTCGATCCCGATTACGGCCCGGCGCTCCGCCAGCGGGTCTCCGCCCTCGCCCATCTCGGACGGATGGACGAAGCGCGCGTGGCCCTCGATCAGCTTCTGGCCCGGATGCCGCACCTGACGATCGAGCGGCTGGAAAAGATGATCCCGATCGTGCCCGACGCGAACCAGCAGCTCTGGCTCGAAGGGCTCCGCATGGCGGGTTTGCCCGAACGCTAGCAGGTGGGGCGTTACGAAATCCCGACAGGACCGTCCCCAATCCTTAACGTACGCTCGATGCGCGGGCGGAACGATTTTCTGTGTACGCGCTGTGTACAGGTTGTGTACGCCGGGTGTACGGCCGGTTTTCGGCCAGATTTCCGCTTAATGCACCGACCGGAAAGGTAACAACGATGTCCCGACTAGACGCCCAGCTTGCCTTTCTGAACGAAGCCGACCGGCTCAAATCCATCCTCCGCGGCACCACCCTCCACGACGGTTCGCGCCGTGAAAATTCGGCCGAACACAGCTGGCACATCATGCTCTACGCGCTGACGCTGGCCGAACATGCGACGCGGCCCGTCGATATCAACCGCGTCCTCAAGATGTTGCTTTTGCACGATATTGTCGAGATAGACGCGGGCGACGCCCCGATCCACGGCGGCCACGACCCGGCCAGGCAGGCGGCGCGGGAAGCACTGGCCGCCGACCGGCTCTTCGGCCTCCTTCCCCCCGATCAGGCCGCGGAATTCCGCGCCCTCTGGGACGAATTCGAAGCCGCCGAATCCGATGACGCGGTCTTCGCCAAATCCCTTGACAGGATCCAGCCCGTCGTCGCCAACCTGCAGTCAGGCGGCGGAACCTGGGCCGAATTTAACGTGACTTATGAACAACTTGAGACACGAGTTGCAAGCAAGGCAAAGCGCGGTGCGCCCATTGTCTGGGCGCACCTCGAAACCCGCATCCGCGCCTGGTTCGGCGCCTAGCCGATGATCGAATTCAGCGTCTCGCTCGGGCGCATCACCGCCGCGGTCTTTTCCGGATCGGTGTGGTAGTAGCCGCCGGTATCGGCAGGCGATCCCTCCGCCGCCTTCAGCTCGGCCAGGATCGTCGCCTCGCTGTCCTTCAGCGCCTCGGCAATCGGCCCGAAATGCGCCGCAAGCTCCGCGTCATCGGTCTGCGCCGCCAGCGCCTCGGCCCAGTGCAGCGCGAAGTAGAAATGGCTTGTCCGCGTGTCGTTCTGGCCCACCTTCCGCTCCGGTGAATGGCCATGGTCGAGGATCTTCTGCGTCGCCGCATCCACCGCCGCGCCCAGGACGGAAGCGCCTTTCTTTCCAGTCGCTTCACCCAGGTAATTCAGGCTTTCACCCAGCGCACAGAACTCGCCCAGGCTGTCCCAGCGCAGGTGGTTCTCGCGTTCAAGCTGCTGCACATGCTTCGGCGCCGATCCACCGGCCCCGGTTTCGAACAACCCGCCGCCCTGCATCAGTTTCACGATCGACAGCATCTTCGCCGAGGTCCCAAGCTCGAGGATCGGGAACAGATCGGTCAGGTAGTCGCGCAGGACGTTGCCGGTGATCGCGATCGAATCCTTGCCCGCCCGGATCGTCTCCAGTGACGCACGCGTTGCCTCGCGCGGGGCCATGATCTCGAATTTGTCATCCACACCAGCGGCTTCCAGCATCGGCTTCACATACTTGATCAGCTCGGCGTCATGCGCCCGGTTCGCGTCGAGCCAGAAAATCGCCTGCGCCCCGGTGGCCTTCTGCCGCGCAATGCCAAGCCGCACCCAATCCTCGATCGGGGCCTTTCGCGTGAAGCAGGCGCGCCAGATATCACCCTTGCCCACCGCATGCTGGTGAAGCACGTCGCCATTGGCGGCGATCACTTTCACCGTCCCCGCCTCGGGGATCTCGAAGGTGGTGGGGTGCGAGCCGTATTCCTCGGCCTTCTGCGCCATCAGGCCCACGTTCTGCACCGCGCCCGCGGTGGCGGGATCAAGCGCGCCGGTTTCCTTGAAGTACTTGATCGTCTCGTCATAGACCGGGGCATAGGACCGGTCCGGGATCACGCATTTGCAATCCGCCGGCTGCCCGTCCGGGCCCCAGCCCTTGCCGCCCGCGCGGATCACGGCGGGCATCGAGGCGTCGATGATCACATCCGACGGCACGTGCAGGTTGCTGATTCCACGATCGGAATCGACCATGTACATCGGCGGCCGCGCCGCCATCAGCGCGGCGATATCGGCCTCGATCTGGCCCCGCACGCCTTCGGGCAATTCCGCCACCCGCGCCTCCAGCGCGCCGATCCCCGAATTCGGGTTAACGCCCGCCGCCTTCAGGGTTTCGCCATGGGTGTCGAATACATCCTCAAGAAACACCGAAACCGCATGCCCGAAGATGATCGGATCCGAAACCTTCATCATCGTGGCCTTCAGATGCAGCGAGAACAGAACGCCCTTCGCCTTCGCATCCGCCACCTGTTCCTTCAGAAACGCCCGGAGCGCCGCGGCGGACATGAAGCTTGCGTCGACGACGGTGCCTTCCGCGATCTCGACGCCGTCCTTCAGCACGGTCTCGACATCGCCCGTCCCGGTGAAGACGATTTTCGCCGGCCCCGCCTGCGCGGCGGTCACGGTGGTCGAGGTTTCGTTGGCGTAGAAATCATCGCCGGTCATGGAGGCGACATGCGTCTTGCTGTCGGCGCTCCATTCGCCCATCGAATGGGGGTTCGCCATGGCGTAGTTCTTCACCGCCTGGGCCGCGCGCCGGTCGGAATTGCCTTCGCGCAGAACCGGGTTCACGGCCGAGCCCTTGATCGCGTCATAGCGCGCGCGCACCGATTTTTCCTCATCGGTTTCAGGGCTTTCGGGGTAGTCGGGAAGCGCGTAGCCCTGCCCCTGAAGTTCCGAGATCGCCGCCGTCAGCTGCGGCACGGAGGCCGAGATATTGGGCAGCTTGATCACGTTCGCCTCGGGCGTCTTCACAAGATCGCCCAGGATCGCAAGGTCGTCGGACTGGCGCTGATCTTCGGTCAGGTATTCCGGAAAGGCCGCGATGATCCGGCCCGCAAGCGAGATGTCGCGCGTGCCGATCTTGATCCCGACAGGCGCGGCAAAGCTGCGGATGATGGGAAGAAGCGAAGCGCTCGCAAGTTCAGGGGCTTCGTCAACCTTTGTGTAGATGATGTCCGGCGTGCTGGTCTGGGCCATCCGTCGTGCCTCCAAGTGTCTTATGGGGTTTCGGGCGCGCATCCCTCGTTCCCGCGCCCGCCTGTTCGGGATTGCGCTTCGCGTATCGAAGCGGCCTCGACAAGTCAATGTGTACGAATGTATACCAACCACGAATTCACCGCGACCTGGCGCCGCATCATCACCCCACACCCCCTGACCCGGGGGCGCGGGACAGGCTATGCTGCCCTTCGGACGCGAGCCCTCAGGAGGATCCGGCGCAATGTCGAAAATCAAGGTCGAAAACCCCATCGTCGAACTCGACGGAGACGAGATGACGCGGATCATCTGGCACTTCATCCGCGAAAAGCTGATCGAGCCGTACCTGGATATCGACCTTCTGTATTACGATCTCGGGATCGAGGAACGCGACCGCACCGACGACCAGATCACCATCGACGCCGCCGAGAAGATCAAGGAGGTGGGCGTCGGCGTGAAATGCGCGACGATCACGCCCGACGAGGCCCGGGTGGAGGAATTCGGGCTGAAGAAGATGTGGCGTTCGCCCAACGGCACGATCCGCAACATCCTGGGCGGCGTCGTGTTCCGCGCGCCGATCATCTGCCGGAACGTGCCCCGCCTTGTCCCGGGCTGGACGAAACCCATCGTGATCGGCCGCCACGCTTTTGGCGACCAGTACCGGGCGACCGATTTCAAGTTTCCCGGCGCCGGCACGCTGTCGATGAAATACGTGGGCGAGGACGGCGAGGTGATCGAGCGCGAGGTCTACAAGGCGCCCTCTTCCGGCGTCTACATGGGCATGTACAACCTCGATCAGTCGATCGAGGATTTTGCCCGTGCCTCGTTCAACTACGGGCTGAACCTCGGCTGGTCGGTGTACCTGTCGACCAAGAACACGATCCTGAAGGAATATGACGGCCAGTTCATGCTGATCTTTCAGCGGATCTTCGAGGACGAGTTCAAGCCGCGCTTCGACGAGGCCGGGATCGAGTATCAGCACCGGCTGATCGACGACATGGTGGCCTCGGCCATGAAATGGTCGGGCGGGTTCGTCTGGGCCTGCAAGAACTACGACGGCGACGTGCAGTCGGATACCGTGGCGCAGGGCTTCGGCTCGCTGGGGCTCATGACCTCGATCCTGATGACGCCGGACGGGAAAATCGTCGAATCCGAGGCCGCCCACGGGACGGTGACGCGGCACTACCGCCAGCATCAGGCGGGCAAGGCGACCTCGACCAATTCGACCGCCTCGATCTTTGCCTGGACCGGCGGGCTCAAGCATCGCGCGAAGCTCGACGACAATGCGCGCCTGATGGAGTTCGCGGAAACACTGGAACGCGTCGTGGTGGAAACCGTGGAACGCGGCGACATGACGAAGGATCTCGCCCTTCTGGTGGGGCCGGAACAGAAGTGGCTGACGACGACCGGTTTCCTCGACAAGATCGACGAGAACCTGCAGGCGGCGTTGAGCTGAGGCGGGGGCCGGGAAAGGCCATGCCGGGAGCGCCGGTTCAGACCCGGCGGCACATCGCCTAGGCTTTCAAGCACATGTTCCTGCGCGCGCTTCTCCTCCTGATCCTCGTCGCCGGCCTCTCGCTGGCGCTGACGTGGTATTTCGGCGAGGCGGTGCTTCTGGCGCTCGGCCTGATCGCGGTGCAGCTCAAGTTCGTTCTGAAGAAACTCGCCACCGTCGAATGGCCCGCGATCCTTGCCTGGCTCAAGACCGAGACGCAGGCTTTCTTCCAGATCGAGCTTCTGAAGAAATGGCTGATGACAAGCGCCCTGCCGCTTCTGGTGGGCAATGCCCTGCTGCGCCGGATCGAGGCGTTCTTCGCCGCCTATCGCAGCCGGGTGCGGGCGCAGTACGACGCGCTGATGGGGTGGTTCGCAGGGCTTCAGTGGTACGAGAAACTGGTGGCCGCGCTGATCGTTCTGTTCGCCACGCTGGCGCTGTCGGTCACGTCCCTCGGGCTCTGGCTGATTCTTTTTTTGGTGAAGCTGCCGTTCTGGGCGATCGCCGCGTTAACCGCTTTGGGGCGGATGATCTGGGAAACTCTGCGCAAGACGGCGTTCAAGACGGCCGCATTCTTCCAGCTCGGCTGGCTCTGGCGGTTCGTCAGGCGGCGGCTGCCGAAAGAGGCGCTGGACCGGCAGCGCCGCCTCAACTTCCGGATCGCACGGAGGGTGGTGCGGCACCGGCGCCTGACGCTTCGGCAACTGTCGGAGCGGAAGGACAGCCTGGCGCTGACCCTCGCCGTCTTGCGGGAGCGTTGGCGGGGCGGCGGCGAAGACTAGCTCAGCGGCCGCGATGTGCCGTCTTGGCGTAGAGTTCGGCGACCATGCGGCTTGCCGTCTTCTCGAAGAGGCAGGGGATCACCGCGTGCACCGCCGCGGCGCAGGCGGCCAGGAAGAGCCGGCCCGAGAACCGCCCGGCGAAGGCGGCATGTTCGAGATAGCTTTCTTCGACGCTGCGCGGATGGTCGAGGAAGACGCGGTCGATCATGGGAAACTCCTGTACTGCTCTTTCATCAAGGATAGCGCCGGGACGATGGGAGAGTGTCCCAAATAAGTGCTGATTGACTTGCAGAATGTGAGAAATTATCCCATGATACCCCAATAATGCGGGACATTGATGAAACCGATCGGCGCATTCTGAGGACGCTGCAGGAAAACGCCGACCAAAGCCTCGACGCGCTGAGCGAGGCCGTCGGCCTCAGCCGCAACGCCTGCTGGCGCCGGATCAAGGCGCTGGAAGAGGCCGGCGTGATCGAAAAGCGCGTGGCCCTCGTCAATCCCGAGAAGGCCGGCCTGCCGCTGACCGTCTTCATGCTGATCCGCACAAACCGTCACGACGCGGAATGGCTGGAGAAGTTCAGGCGCGCTACCCGCACGATGCCCGAGATCCTCGGCGCCTACCGGATGACGGGGGATCTCGACTATCTCGTGCGCGCCCGGGTGGCGGATGTTGCGGGCTACGACGCGCTTTACAGGCGGCTGATCGAGAAGGTGGAGATGAGCGACGTGTCGGCCAGCTTCGTTATGGAAGAACTGAAGCACACCACCGCCCTGCCCTTGTGACGCTGGACACCGGCCGTGGCCCGTGTCAGCAGGCGGGCCATGGCGGAACCGCACAAACCCTTGGAACACACGCTTTTCGAAGACGCGATGGCCTTCGTGCTGGGCACCGCGATGTGCGCGCTCGGCGTCGTTTTCCTGACGCATCTGGGGCTTGTGACCGGGCAGACGGCGGGGCTTGGCGTTCTTCTGGCCTATGTGACGGGGCTGCCGTTCGGCGGGGTCTTTTTCCTCGTGAACCTGCCCTTCTACATCCTTGCATGGCTTCGGCTGGGGCCCCGTTTCACGGTGAAAAGCTTCATCGCCGTCGCGATGGTTTCGGTTTTCACCGAAGCCTTCGGGCGGCTTGTGGAACTGGGCCAGGTGAACACGCCCCTCGGCGCGGCACTGGCGGGCGGGATGATCGGACTGGGGTTGATCGTGATCTTCCGCCACGGCGCATCGCTGGGCGGGATCGGGGTGCTGGCCTTGTACCTGCAGGAGCGGATTGGGTTTCAGGCCGGGTGGACGCAGCTGATCTTCGACGTGGCCCTGTTCGCCGCGGCGCTTTTCGTGCTCGACCTGCCGCTGGTGATCTGGTCGCTGCTGGGGGCGGTGGTGGTGAACCTGATCATCGGGGTGAACCACCGGAAGGACAGGTATATCGGGCGATAGACGTGCCGGGCGCGCCGCGCCCCGCCGTTGAACATCCCTGTTGCCCCATGGGCCCGGGATCGGCATGAGGGGCAGGCCACCGACCCATGCGAGGCCCGCCATGCCCTACCTTTATCTCGTGATCGCCGTCGCCTTCGAGACGATCGGCACCTCCGCCCTGAAGGCGAGCTACGGGTTCACCAAGCTCGGGCCCTCGCTTCTGGTTGTCCTGGGATATGCGGTGTCGTTCTACTTCCTCGGCCTTTGCCTCAAGGTCATTCCCGTTGGCGTGGCATATGCGATGTGGTCGGGGCTTGGAATCATCCTGATCGCCGCGATCGGCTGGGTTCTGTTTGGCCAGAGGCTCGATGCCGCCGCGATCCTGGGCCTTGCACTGATCCTTGCCGGGATCCTCGTCATTCACCTCTTTTCCAAGACCACGGGTCACTGAGGCTGGTCTTTCCGGCCCGGGCGCGCTAGCTCCCCCGCGAGCAGCCCTTAAGAGTGCCCCATGGACCTTCGCAACATCGCCATCATCGCCCATGTCGACCATGGGAAAACCACGCTCGTCGACGAGCTTCTGCGCCAGTCGGGCGCCTTCCGCGAAGGCCAGGCCGTGGCCGAACGCGCGATGGATTCGAACGACCTGGAGCGGGAACGCGGGATCACGATTCTCGCCAAGTGCACCTCGGTCGAATGGAAGGGCACGCGGATCAACATCGTCGACACGCCGGGCCACGCCGATTTCGGCGGCGAGGTGGAGCGAATCCTGTCGATGGTCGACGGGGTGTGCCTTCTGGTCGATGCCGCCGAAGGGCCAATGCCGCAGACGAAATTCGTCACCTCGAAGGCGCTGGCCCTCGGCCTGCGCCCCATCGTCGTGCTGAACAAGGTGGACAAGCCCGATGCAGAGCCGGACCGGGCGCTGGATGAAGTGTTCGATCTGTTCGCCGCGCTTGACGCGAACGAGGATCAGCTCGATTTCCCGCATCTCTATGCGTCGGGGCGCTCGGGCTGGGCCGACGAGGATCTGGACGGGCCGCGGAAGGATCTGTCGGCGCTGTTCCGGCTGATCGTGAACCACGTGCCCCGCCCGCGCCAGCAGGGCCGTGTGGACGAGGATTTCACGATGCTCGCCACGACCCTGTCGGCCGACCCGTTTTTGGGCCGCATCCTGACGGGCCGGGTGGAAACCGGGCGGCTGAAGACCGGGGCGACGGTGAAGGCGCTGAGCCGGATGGGCCAGCCGATCGAGCAGTTCCGGGTGTCGAAGATCCAGGCGTTCCGCGGCCTCGGCCAGCAACCGATCGAGGAGGCCGTGGCGGGCGACATCGTTTCGATCTCGGGCATGTCGAAGGGCACGGTTTCGGACACGATCGCGGCCCTTGCCGTCGACGAGGCCCTGCCCGCGCAGCCGATCGACCCGCCCACGATCTCCGTCACCTTCGGGATCAACGACAGCCCGCTGGCGGGCCGCGACGGCAAGAAGGTGCAGAGCCGGGTGATCCGCGAGCGCCTGATGCGCGAGGCGGAACAGAACGTTGCGATCCGGGTAAGTGACACGCCGGGCGGCGAGGCCTTCGAGGTGGCGGGCCGCGGCGAATTGCAGATGGGCGTTCTGATCGAGAACATGCGGCGCGAGGGGTTCGAACTGTCGATTTCCCGCCCCGTGGTGCTGACCCGCGAGATCGACGGGGTGCGCCACGAGCCGATCGAGGAAGTGACGATCGATGTCGACGACGGCTATTCCGGCGCGGTGATCGAGAAGATCACTGGCCCCCGGCGCGGCGAGATGACGGAAATGCGGCCCGCGGGCGCGGGCAAGACGCGGATCGTGGCGCTGGTGCCATCGCGCGGGTTGATCGGCTATCACGGGGAATTCCTGACCGACACCCGCGGCACCGGGGTTCTGAACCGGGTGTTCCATGGCTGGGCGCCGTGGAAAGGCGCGATCCCCGGGCGGCGCGCGGGCGTTCTGATCTCGATGGAGCCCGGGCAGTCGGTGGCCTATGCGCTGTGGAACCTCGAAGAACGCGGGCGGCTGTTCATCGGGGCGCAGGAAGACGTCTATCAGGGGATGATCATCGGCGAGCATTCGCGGGACAACGACCTGGAGGTGAACCCGCTGAAGGGCAAGAAGCTGACGAATATCCGCGCATCGGGGAAGGACGATGCGGTGGTGCTGACGACGCCCACGCGGTTTTCGCTGGAAGAGGCCATCGCCTATATCAACGATGACGAGCTTGTGGAGGTGACGCCCTCTGCCATCCGGCTTCGGAAGCGGTATCTCGACCCCCATGAGCGGAAACGCCAGGCGCGGGCGGCGGAATAGGGGATCGACGCGGCCTGACGGCCGCGCCGACCATGTGGGGCGCTGCCCATCGCCATTGTCGATCGGACCAATCACGCTTGAAGGGCGGCCCCGGGATATTTCCGGCCGCATGAAGGCCACCGGGCCCGCCGGACATGTGGCGGTAACGGCCCGTTAACCACGTGGCTTCAGAGTGGACGCGAAGAAAAGCGGCGTTATGTATCAAGCGCACCAGATGCGTCACCGGCTCTCGCCCCCGGCACGGGGGATGAGGGGTGATTTGGGCTGCTTTAGCTTTGGGGCTCTATTTGGCCGAGACGGCGGTAGTTGAAGTTGCTTCCACTTGCTGGAATGAAATCGTTAGTGATCGGGTCATACCGAAATGCAGACATGATTTGATCTGTGACACCGAGAGGGCTGGTGTAGGTTACTCTGACATAAAAGAAGATGTGCCCAACCGCAGCGCCCTCAATGTAGACTTGTCGACTTCGGCTGATGAGGTGGGCGTCCTCTTCGGTGATCGCGCGTCGCATGAATTGACTAGCGGTTCTGGCGCGCTCCGCCGCAACAATCATCTCGAACGGGCTTTGTTCACCGGAAGAAAACTCGGGTGTACCGTCGAGATTGGGCAGGATGCGAACAGAAGCCTCAAGAGCCTTGATAATTGCTGGTGTCTTTCCGTGGTTTTGCACGTCGTAGCGCACGTCGAAGAACTCAAGATCAGGATTAATTACGCGGTTCGGGTAATCAGAAAACAGCGGAGCCATTGGCTGAACTTCACCAATGAAAAGGTGCGGACGCTCGGACATCAGAAAAGCCGATTGAGCTACGTCAGCGGTTCGCTTCGTCTCGCGCCACGTCCTTTGAAGCAAGATCAGACCGACGAGTGTAGCAAAAGCCGCAATGGTCGATGCGACGACCATCCAGAAGGCCCAAAACGCCATGTACCTTTGGGCATTAAGGTCGCGCTCGGAATCATGTTTTTCCCGCTGTCTGTCTGCTATTTCAGCCGCGCAAGCCGCCTGCTGAACGCCGACAAGATCACGGCATATTACCGCAATGCGTTCCTCGGCGCGTTTTGCATATTCGCTGGGATGATAGTCTTGATGTATGCTTCCTGGTCTTGGGTATTCTAGTGCATCCCAAGCCACCACACCGGCAAAAATCACCAGTAAAAAAAACTAGAACTACAAGCGGAGCTCGTTCGCCCCAATCGCGTTCAGGCATTGCAGGAGAAACGCGGCACTAAATTTGCCTCTGGATAACTTGTTGCGAATGTTGACTTCTTTCTCCCCGATCATGTCGGCAAGATGACTGTAAGTCACCCCCTTACGTTTCAACTCTGCTTTGAGCAGGTTTGCCGGAAGACTTGCCCATACATCAACCCACCATGGCGACCGTTCATGCATTCCCGGTGAAGGTGGCGGAGTACGTTGTCTATCGTTTTGTCCTGCATGGGCGCAGGATAGCAGGGTTAACGGGCTGTTAACTGGTGCGCTTGATACATAAGGCCGAAGAAAAGAGTTGAAATCTTCGCGTTTTGTTCTCATACCTCAAAACAAGAACAAGAGGCGAACATGTGCAGCATCGCCGCGCCCCCTGCCCCCTCTGGCATCCCGGGTGCGGCCATGGAATAAGGAACAGGACCTATGGCCACGGCAAGTATTCTCGAGATGAGCGACAAGCGCAGCGACGACCGTCAGAAGGCCCTCGATTCGGCATTGGCGCAGATCGAACGGCAATTCGGCAAAGGCTCGATCATGAAGCTGGGCGCCGGGAGCCCGATGCGCGAGATCGAGGCGACCTCGACCGGATCGCTGGGGCTTGATATCGCGCTTGGGATCGGCGGCTTGCCGAAGGGCCGGGTGATCGAGATCTATGGCCCGGAAAGCTCCGGCAAGACGACGCTGACGCTGCATTGCGTCGCCGAGGAGCAGAAGAAAGGCGGGGTTTGCGCCTTCGTCGATGCCGAACACGCGCTTGACCCGCAATATGCGAAGAAGCTTGGCGTCGACCTTGACGAACTTCTGATCTCGCAGCCCGACACGGGCGAACAGGCGCTGGAGATCACCGATACGCTGGTGCGGTCGGGCGCGGTGAGCCTTGTCGTCGTCGATTCGGTGGCGGCGCTGACGCCGCGGGCGGAACTCGAGGGCGATATGGGCGACGCGACCGTGGGCGCGCAGGCAAGGCTGATGAGCCAGGCGATGCGGAAGCTGACGGCCTCGATCAGCCGATCGAACTGCATGGTGATCTTCATCAACCAGATCCGGATGAAGATCGGTGTCATGTTCGGTTCGCCCGAGACGACCACGGGCGGCAATGCGCTGAAATTCTATTCCTCCGTCCGGCTGGACATCCGCCGGATCGGCGCGATCAAGGATCGCGACGAGGTGGTGGGCAACCAGACCCGGGTGAAGGTGGTAAAGAACAAGGTGGCGCCGCCGTTCAAGCAGGTCGAGTTCGACATCATGTATGGCGAGGGGATTTCGAAGACCGGCGAGCTTCTGGACCTTGGCGTGAAGGCTGGGGTGGTGGAGAAGTCGGGCGCCTGGTTCAGCTATGGCGACGAACGGATCGGCCAGGGGCGGGAGAACGCCAAGGGATATCTGAAGGAGAACCCGAAGATCGCGCTGGAAATCGAGGACAAGATCCGGGCCGCGCACGGGCTGGATTTCGACATGCCCGAGAGTGAGGCGGAAGCGGACGGGGAAGACGACGCGCTCGTCGACCTTTGAGCCGGTTCGGGGGGCTCTGCCCCCCGCCGCCCGGAGCCCGGGCGGCTCCCCCCGGGATATTTTCGGCCACATGAAGGGAGGGCGCGGCGGTTGGCCGGGCCCTTTTTTCCTTCTGAGGGGGCCGCCACGCGCGGCAAGAGCGCTCTGTCTTGAGGTGACTGCCCTGGCCGGCGGGTGGCGAAACGGCCCCGGTGCCGTGCCAGGGGGCCATGGGAAAGGCATGGGAGCTTGCGGAAGGTGCAGCGCAGCAGGTGCCCTGTTTTCGCCGGCGGATTTCTGTCCGGGGCGGGATGTTACCTACGAGCACATCGTGATGTGGGGCGATTTCCGGCCGACGGGCGGCGAAAAGGCACCGGCACTGTGCCAGGGGGCCGCGGGAGAGGTATGGGAGTTTACCAGACCGTGCGGCAACGCAGGCGGTACATCTTCGTGGGCGATATCCTGTTCGGGGGGACGTTACGCGCGAACACATCGTTGCGCGAGGCGATTGCCGGTTGGCGGGGGTCGAAGGGGCTGTGCCCCCCGCCGGGATACTTTCGGCCACGAGAAGGGAGGGCGCGGCGGTTGGCCGGGCCCTTTTTTCCTTCTGAGGGAGCCGCCAACCGCGGCCACAGCGCTTTGTCCTGAGGTGACTGCCCTGGCCGACGGGCGGCGAAAGGGCCCCGGTGCCGTGCCAGGGGGCCATGGGAGAGGCGCGGGAGCTTGCGGGACGAGGCGGCGCGGCAGGCGGCAGGTGTGCGCGGGAGAGCCACGGGCGCTCGCGTGACGGTCCGGCGCCGAAGGCGGCATGTTTTCGCAGGCGCGAGTCCGGTATTTGGCCTCGTGCGGGCGAGTCGACCCGAGGGGCACGGCGCCGCCCGCGTCTTTTCAGGTGACAGGCCGGCACGTCGCGCGCGATGATCGGATGAAGCGGGGAGGACGGCGATGGATAGTGTGACAGAGGCAGCGATCCGCGAGACGGTTGCCACATATGTGATGGGAATGACCTTTGGGGATGCCGGGCAATTGCGCGCGGCCTTTCACCCCCGCGGCGTGTCGGCAGGGCATTTCGGCGGCGCGCTGGAATGGATGGGCGTCGAGGCCTTCGCGGAGGACTGTGCCGCCCATGCGCTTCCCGCGGGCGCGGAGGTGCCGGCCTGGGAGATCGAGATGATCCGGACATCGGGCGATACCGCGGTGGTGATCGTCACGAATGTCTGGGCGGGCGAGAAATTTCGCGACACGCTGACCCTGCTTGAGGAAGACGGGCGCTGGCGGATCGTCTTCAAGTGTTTTCACCACCTGGCGTGATCCTGCCGTGTTGAGGGGGGCGGCGATCCACCCGATCGGGCCCATCCCCCGTGGACACCCCCGGGGCAGAGGGCTAAATGGGCGGAACGCCTGACAGCAGCCGAAGCGAAGCCCGCGCCCATGCCCAGCCTGAACGACATCCGCTCCACCTTCCTCGACTATTTCGCGAAGAACGATCACGAGGTCGTCGCATCATCGCCGCTCGTGCCGCGGAACGACCCGACGCTCATGTTCGTCAATTCGGGCATGGTGCAGTTCAAGAACCTCTTCACCGGGCTCGAGCATCGCGACTATACCCGCGCGACGACGAGCCAGAAATGCGTGCGCGCCGGCGGGAAGCACAATGACCTCGACAATGTGGGCTATACCGCGCGGCACCATACCTTCTTTGAAATGCTGGGGAATTTCAGCTTCGGCGACTATTTCAAGGAGGATGCCATTCCCTATGCCTGGGAGCTTCTGACCAAGGGCTTCGACATCGACCCCAAGCGCATGCTGGTCACGATCTATCACACCGACGACGAGGCGGCGGAGATCTGGAAGAAGACCGGCGTGCCGGAGGACCGGATCATCCGGATCGCGACCTCGGACAATTTCTGGCAGATGGGGCCGACGGGGCCCTGCGGGCCGTGCACCGAGATCTTCTATGACCACGGCGAGCATATTCCGGGCGGCCCGCCGGGCAGCCCCGACGAGGATGGCGACCGGTTCATCGAGATCTGGAACATCGTCTTCATGCAGAACGAGCAGTTCGAGGACGGCTCGATGAAAGCGCTCGACATGCAGTCGATCGATACGGGCATGGGGCTCGAGCGGATCGGGGCGCTTCTGCAGGGCAAGCACGACAATTACGACACCGACCTGATGCGGGCGCTGATCGAGGCCTCGGCACATGCGACATCCTCCGATCCGGACGGGCCGGGGAACGTGCATCACCGGGTAATCGCGGATCACCTGCGTTCAACCTCCTTCCTGATCGCGGACGGGGTGATGCCCTCGAACGAGGGGCGCGGTTACGTGTTGCGCCGGATCATGCGGCGGGCGATGCGGCATGGGGCGCTGCTTGGCGCGCAGGATCCGCTGATGCACCGGCTGGTGCCCGCGCTCGTCGGCCAGATGGGGCAGGCCTACCCCGAGCTTGGCCGGGCGCAGGCGCTGATCGAGGAAACCCTGCGGCTTGAGGAAACACGGTTCCGCCAGACGCTGGACCGGGGGCTGACGCTTCTGGACGAGGCGCTGGCCGGCCTGCCTGACGGCGCGGAACTGCCGGGCGAAGAGGCGTTCAAGCTGTACGACACTTATGGGTTTCCGCTGGACCTGACGCAGGATGCCTTGCGGGAGAAGGGCCGGAGCGTGGATGTCGCGGGCTTCGACGCCGCGATGGAAGCGCAGAAGGCCAAGGCACGCGCCGCCTGGGCGGGATCGGGCGAGGCCGCGGATGCGGGCCACTGGTTCGATATCGCCGAGCGGACGGGCGCAACCGAGTTTCTGGGTTATGACACGGAGGTCGCCGAGGGCCAGATCGTGGCGATCGTGCAGGATGGCGCGCCGGTCGAGCGGTTCGAGGGCCCCGGCGAGGCCTGGATCGTGCTGAACCAGACCCCGTTCTACGGCGAGGCCGGCGGCCAGGTGGGCGACACCGGCCACATGACGAACCTGGAAAACCGCGATGTCGTGGGGGCCGTGGCCGATACCAAGCGGTTCGCGGGCGGCGCGGTGTTCGGGCATCTGACGCGGCTTGAGAGCGGCGCGCTGGCGGTGGGCGGATCGGTGCATCTGACGGTCGATCACGCGCGGCGCGGGCAGATCCGGGCGAACCATTCGGCGACGCACCTTCTGCACGAGGCGCTGCGGCAGGCCCTGGGCAGTCACGTGGCGCAGCGCGGATCGTTGAACGCGCCCGACCGCCTGCGGTTCGATTTCAGCCATTCGAAGGCGCTTTCGCTTGAGGAATTGGCGCGCGTCGAGGCCGAGGTGAACGCCTATATCCGGCAGAACGCACCGGTGGAGACGCGGATCATGACGCCCGACGAGGCGCGCGGCATCGGGGCGCAGGCGCTTTTCGGCGAGAAATACGGCGACGAGGTTCGGGTCGTGTCGATGGGCCGGGCCGAGACCGGAAAGGGTGTCGACGGGGCGACCTATTCGATCGAGCTTTGCGGCGGCACCCATGTGACGCGCACTGGCGATATCGGCACCTTCGTGACGCTGGGCGACAGCGCGTCGTCGGCGGGTGTGCGGCGGATCGAGGCGCTGACGGGCGATGCCGCGTTCCAGTACCTAGCGGGGCAGGATCACCGGCTGGCGGAGGCCGCGCTGACGCTGAAGGCGCAGCCCCAGGAGGTGCCGGAGCGGATTCGCGCGCTTCTGGACGAGCGGAAGGCGCTGATGGCCGAGGTGGCGGAGCTGCGGCGCAAGGTGGCGATGGGCGGTGGCGGCGATGGCGGGGCCGAGGCGCGCGATGTGGGCGGCGTGGCCTTCGTCGCGCAGACGCTGAGCGGCGTTTCGGGGCGGGATCTGCCGTCGCTTATCGACGCGCACAAGGCGCGGCTTGGCACGGGCGCCGTGCTTCTGATCGCCGAAGCCGATGGCAAGGCGGCGGTGGCCGCGGGCGTGACCGACGACCTGACCGGCACGGTCTCGGCCGTCGATCTGGTGCGGGCGGCCGTGGAGGCGCTGGGCGGCAAGGGCGGCGGCGGCCGGCCCGACCTGGCGCAGGGTGGCGCCAAGGATGCCGAGAAGGCCGATGCCGCGATCGCGGCCGTTGAAACACTGTTGGGAGAGCTGTCATGAGCGCACTCTGGATCGCCCATGTCGACGTGCATGACGCGGAGGCCTATGGGAAATACGCCGCGATCGCGACCGAGGCGATCGCCGCCCATGGGGGCGTCTTCATTGCCCGGGGTGGCGCCTACGTCCAGCTTGAGGGGCCCGACCGGCCGCGGAACGTGGTGGCGCGGTTTCCCTCGGTCGAGGATGCGGTGGCCTGCTACAATTCGGAGCGCTACCAGGAGGCGCTTCAGTTCGCGAAGGGCGCCGCCACGCGGGAGCTTGTGGTGGTTGAAGAGGCGCCTGCCTGACGGGCCTTGCCGAGATGATGGCCCGGACCGCGCGGGAGGGCCGGGTTGCGTGGATCGGGCTTCGGCCCGGCCGGCGCGAGCCGGTGCGCGAGGTTCAGGAGGCCGAGATCACCCCGGAGGGCCCTGAGGGCGATCACGGGCGGGCCGGGAAGCGGGCGCTGACACTTCTTCAGGCCGAGCATCTGGGAGTTCTGGCCGCGCTTCTGGGGCGCGAGGCGGTGGCGCCGGCGCTTTTGCGGCGCAACCTTCTGGTGTCGGGGCTGAACCTTCTGGGCTTTCGAAAGGCGCGGCTGCGGGTGGGCCCCGTGCTGATCGAGGTCACCGGCCCCTGCCCGCCCTGTTCCCGGATGGAAGAGGCGCTGGGCCACGGGGGCTATACCGCGATGCGGGGGCATGGCGGGGTCTATGCCGAGATTCTGGAGCCGGGCCGGATCGCGATCGGCGACGTGGTGCGCCCCGAGCGGGGCTGAGCCGCGCTCAGTGGATCTGGGCCTGCACCGTTTCGGTCAGTTGCGACAGCGAGAAGGGTTTCGGCAGGAACACCGATTGAGGGATGCGGGCTTGGCCTTCGGCAAAGCTTTCCTCGGCATAGCCCGAGACGAAAACAACGCGCGTGTCGGGGCGGTCGCGCAGGGCCTCGGACACCCATGTGGGGCCGTCCATGCCGGGCATGATCACATCGGTGACGAAGACATCGACATCCAGCGTGGCGTCGCGCAGCTGTTCGAGCGCCTCTTCCGCGTTCGCCGCCTCGATCACCGTGTAGCCGCGCAGGCGCAGCGCGCGGCTTGCGAAGGCGCGTACCGGCGCCTCGTCTTCGACCAGAAGGATAACGCCATGGCCGTGGCGTTCCTTCGACCGGGTGCGCGGCGCCTCGGCCTGTGCCGTGGCCTCTTCCGGGGCGGGCGGGTCCTGCGCTGGGAAGTAGATCGTGAACGCGGTGCCCGAGCCCGGTTCGCTGTCAGCGAAGATGAAGCCGCCGGTCTGTTTGACGATCCCGTAGACCGTGGAGAGGCCGAGCCCCGTGCCCTCGCCCGCGCGTTTCGTCGTGAAGAAGGGTTCGAACACCTTCTGCAGGCTGTCGGCATCGATCCCGGTGCCGTGATCGACCACGCGGATCATCACGTATTCCCCCGGGGGCACGACCGCACGGTCGCGCGTGAGTTCGGTGGCGAGCGTGGTGGCGCGGGTTTCCACCTCGATCGTGCCACCGTCGGGCATCGCGTCGCGCGCATTCACCACGAGGTTCATCATCACCTGCTCGAACTGGCGCTTGTCGGCGCGCACCTGCTTGGCGTCGGGATCGTGGGTGAAGGTGAGGGCGATCTTCTCCCCCACGAGGCGGTTCAGGAGATGGGCGAGATCGCCCATGGTTTCGCGCAGATCGATGTGTTCGGGGCGAAGGTTCTGTTTCCGCGAGAAGGCCAGAAGCTGCCCCACGAGGCTTGCCGCGCGGTTGGCGTTCTGGTGGATCTGGGAAAGATCGGCATAGTCCGGATCGCCCGGATCGCGGCGCAAGAGCAAGAGATCGCAATGGCCGCTGATCGCGGTGAGCAGGTTGTTGAAATCATGCGCCACGCCGCCCGCGAGCTGGCCGATGGCCTGCATCTTCTGGGATTGCACGAACTGCGCCTCGAGCGTCTTGAGTTCGGTCGCGTCGTTCAGAACGGCGATGACCGCGCCCTGCCCGTTTTCTTCGAACCCCGTGAGCGTGACCTGGATATAGGTATCCTGCGGAACGCGGGCCGCGCGGAGGAATTCGGGCCGCCCGCTGCCGCGCCCGTCGGCGGCCTCTGCCACCCAGTCGGCGAGCGGGCGCCCGAGGCCCTCGACAAGGCTGCCGAACCCCGTTTCCTCGCCCGGCTGGACGCGCAGAAGCTCTTTCGCCATGCGGTTGGCCATCAGCACGACGCCCGAGCGCGCGAGCTTCAGGATCGGGACGGGCAGCGCATCGATCATGTCCCAGTTCACCGGGCCGGTATCGACCGTGACCGGCAGGAGGTAGAGTTCGCGCCGCCCGGCAGGCCCCTGCACCTCGATCACCGTGACATGGCGCACGCCGGTTTCCGTGGACACGCGATGCACGTCGCCGGGCCGGAGCGGCAGATCGGCGATGATCCTGTCGAGCGTCTTGGGCCGCCCGCCGACGAGGCGGCGCAGCGCCTCGTTCACATGCAGGACCGCGCCCGATTTCGCGACGGTGAGCATCGGCAGGCTGACGCCATCTGCCCCGCCCGATGCCCCGGTGCGCGCGGCGAATTCGTCCAGCCGCCACAGAAGCCGGTTATCGCCGAGATCCCAGGCCGAGAGGCGGACCATGCCGTTCCTGACACTCAGATCCTCCTGCGCGGCGCCGGTGGCCGTGGCACGCCCGCTGACGCGCTGGATGACCGCGCCGGGGGAGGCGAGGATCCCGCCGAATACACTGGCGAGGGACGCGCCGGGGCGCGCGCCGAAGCGTGCGGTGGCCGCATCGTTCTGGTAGGTTATGCAGGCGTCTTCATTCGTGGTGAAACAGGGCGAGGCGTCGCGCGCCGTGACGCGTGCGATGGCACGGGCATCCGTCGTCGCGACACGTTGGCGATAGGCGGACAGCGCGAAGATCAGCCCGCTGGCCGCGACAAGGCTGATTCCCCCGGCGAGTGTGACCGTTGACAGGAGCGGATCGCCGATGGCGCTGGTGAGCCCGATCAGAACCGCGCCCAGCAGAACAAGGTGCACCGGGCCTGAGCGGCGGGTCGCGGGGGGAATGTGCCCGAGCGCCGATGGCCCTGCTTTCATCATCGGCTGGACCGGATCACGCACACCCATCCCCTTTAGTCTTCGTCTCGTTCAGTCCTCTATCGGGTACTATGGGTTAATCAGGTGTTAATCCAAATAGAAAAATCGCCTTAAGGTTGCGTAAAAAGTTCGCGCTACCTTATAAGGTGTGCCACGAAGAAGCCGTCCCCGTGCGATCCGGGCCACCAACGGCGGGCCGTCACGCAGCGCCAGCCGGGGTGGCGCGCGAGGAAGGCAGAGACCTGGGCTTCGTTCTCTTCCCCGAGAATCGAGCAGGTGACATAGACGAGCGCCCCGCCCTCTTCGACAAGCGCCGCCGCTTCGTCGAGGATCGTCGCCTGGAGTGCGGTGAGCTCGGCTAGGCGCGCAGGGCTCAGCTGCCACCGCGCCTCGGCCTGGCGGCGCCAGGCCCCGGATCCGGAACAGGGCGCGTCCACGAGGACCAGATCCCAGGGCGCCTGCCTGGCCGGTTCGCCCAGCTTGAGGAGGGTGACGTCGGCGCCTGCGCGCCGCGCACGGGCCGGAAGATCGGACATGCGGCCGGCATCGGCGTCATGCGCCGCGACGGGGGTATCGAGCGCGGCCGCCAGGGCGAGGGTCTTTCCGCCGCCTCCGGCGCAATAGTCGAGGCATTTGAGGGGTCTTCCTTCGCGCGGCGCCGCCTCGGCGGCGAAGAGCGCCGTGGCCTGGGAGGCAGCGTCCTGAAGCTCCACCCACCCGTCCGCGAAGGCTGGCGCCTGGCGGAGGCCGCGCCCGCCACCCTCGACCGTGAGCGCCGTCGCGACCTCCGGATGCGGCGTGACCGCGATGCCCTCTTCGGCGAGGCGGCGGAGGGCGGCGTCGCGGGTCGTCTTCAGAAGGTTAACGCGCAGGAAGATGGGGGCGCGGGTGGACTGGGCCGTCATGACGGGCCCGAGCCTGTCGCCGAGGCCCTCGCGAAGCGGCGTGTCGAGCCAGTCGGGATAGTCGAGGCGAACAGGATCAGGCGCCGTGGCGGGATCGGCGGCGGCGAGGGCCGCGTGCTCTTCCGCCGAAAGCGGTGGCGGGGCGAAGCGGGCCTCGCAGAAGATCGGATCGAGCGGGATTTTCTGGAGCGTGAGGCTGCCGATCATCAGGGCGCGCCCTGTTTCCTCCCCTGCCCCCGAGGCCCAGAGGGCGGAGCGGCGGCGGCGGAGCGCGTCGAAGACGGTATCGCGGATCGCCGCCCGGTCGCCCGAGCCTGCGAAACGGTGCCGCCGGGCCCAGTTGGTCAGCGCCTGTTCGGCCGGCTGACCGGTGAGCACGGTGTCGAGGATTTCGATCGCGGCGGCGATGCGGGCAGCGGGGGTCACGGGGGGCCGGGCCTCAGGGCAGGATATCGTCGATGATGCGGTTCAGCGTACGCCCGACCGCTTCGACTGGCGAGAGACGTTCGGGAGGTTCCGGCGCGGCAGGTGCGGTGGCGGACCGGCTGACCGGTGCCTCGCCCGGCAGCCAGACCTCGATCAGCCCGGGTTCGGGGCGCGGCGTGAAGCCCGTGAAATCGCGCACATCCCCGTCGAAGGTTTGCGCGAGGTCCAGAGCGGCGGGACGATCGGCGGCGAAGTAGTAGCGGATCTGCGTGTCGGCGATGCCGAAGCCGTGCCGCCGTTCGGTGACGTCGCCAAACCCCATGGCCCGGATCTGGGCGCCGAGGACGCCGAGTTCGGTATCGGACGTGATACTGGGCGCGAAGAGGACGACGCGCCCGTCGCGTGGCGGCGCGGATGGCGTGACATCCGGGGGAGACGCGTCAGCCGTGGGGAGCGGCTCAGGCGTTGCATTGTCTTCAGGCAAGGCGGGTTGCGGCACGTTGTCGGCAAGCGGTTCGCTGCCGGCCTCTGCCAGAGGCGCGCCGTCAAACGCGTCGTCCTGCGTGTCGGAGGCGGAAAGCGCCTCTTCCGGCGACAAGCTATCGCCTGCGTCAGGCACGGGGCGCGCGCGCGGCCGGGCATCCTCATCCGATGCCTCGAAGACCGGCACGACTATTCCCGGGCGCGGTGCCGGCGGCGTCAGGCGAAGCGGGATCAGCAAGGTCGGCGTCACCGCGATTTCCGGCACCGGATCGGGAACCGGGATCACCAGAAGCCGGGGCGGCGGGGCCGTCGTCGAGATCAGGTTGTTCAGGTTGAACGGCATCATCGCAGGGCGGCCGCGGTAGCGCTCGTCGAAGCGCATCGTGGCCACCGTTTCCAGAGGTGGAGGTGCGGGCGCTGCGAGAGAGGGCAGCGGGCTGGGGCGCGGAACCGCTTCGGCAAGGCGCGGCGGCGGGCGGTTGAGCGGCGCGGGCGGCGTGCTGAGAAGACGGTAGGCGCCTGACGGCAGCGCGACAGCCCCGGGCGTGGCGGGGGCCGGAGCGCTGCGGGGCGGATCGCCCGTCAGCGCCGGCGCACCTGCTGGCCCCGCCAGCGGATCGGAAGGCGCGGCCTGCAGCGGAGAGGTGGCGAGCCGTTCGGGCGCCGAGGGTTTCGGTGGCAGAATACCGGTCTCGAACAGCGTGTAGACGACGGCGGCGGCGAGCAGGCCGTAAGAGAGGCCACCCCAGAGCAGGCGCCGTGAAAGACCGGCCGTCTTCTTTTGCCTGCTGCGCGGTTCGGAAGCGGGTTTTACCGGTGCGCCCGCAGGGGCGTCGCCCTCGTCTTCCGGCACCAACGCAGGCGGCACCCCGGGCGCTTCGGCAGGCGCGGTGAAGGGATCGCGGTGCCGGGGCGCAGCGGGGGTGCGCCGCAAGTCGCGCTCGTCCGGCAGATCGACGGGGGACGCAGGGGGCGTTGCGGACGACGCGTCGTCTGCGGGCTCTCCCTGCCCCGCAAGAGCGGCCTCGCGCCGGGCGCGCGCCTCCTCAAGCCGCAGATCCCACCGGCCCTGCCGCTTGTTCGGAGGCAGCCGCCGTATCGGGCGGCGCTTCGCCGTGCCGTTCTCTGGCCCGCCATTGGCCATTCTGACGCCCCCCCACATGGGAACACTTCGGTCAGATCCGTCTTAGGTTTACCTCATAAGGCGCAGATTTGCCATGAGATGCCCCGGGCGCACCCGGCCGGGGCGCGAACCGTTGCCGATCCGTGCACGATGCCGCCCATGCGGCAGCATTCGGCGTCAGCGAGAGTAGTTCGGCGACTCGCGCGTGATCGTCACGTCATGGACGTGACTTTCGCTGAGCCCGGCATTGGTGATCTTCACGAACTGGCAGTTGGTGCGCATCTCTTCGATGGTGGCGCAGCCGGTGTATCCCATTGCGGCGCGAAGCCCGCCCACGAGCTGATGAATCACCGTGCCGGCCGGCCCCTTGTAGGGCACCTGCCCCTCGATCCCTTCCGGCACGAGTTTGTCCGAGGCGGCGTCCGACTGGAAATACCGGTCTGCCGAGCCCCGCGCCATCGCGCCGAGAGAGCCCATGCCGCGGTAACTCTTGAAGCTGCGCCCCTGGTAGAGGATCACCTCGCCGGGGCTTTCATCGGTGCCCGCGATCATCGAGCCGACCATCGCGCAGGAGGCCCCGGCGGCGATCGCCTTGGCGAAATCGCCGGAAAACTTGATGCCGCCATCGGCGATCACGGGCACGTCGCCCGCGCCCGATGCGGCATCCATGATCGCCGTAAGCTGGGGCACGCCGACGCCCGCCACCATCCGCGTGGTGCAGATGGAGCCGGGGCCGATGCCCACCTTGATCGCGTCCGCGCCCGCGGCGATGAGCGCACGCGTGGCCTCTGCCGTCGCGACGTTGCCCGCCACGATCTGAACCTCGTTCGAGAGCCGCTTGGCCCGCTCTACGGCGATCGCCACGCCCTTCGAATGGCCGTGCGCGGTATCGATCACGATCACGTCGCAGCCGGCATCCACCAGCGCCTCGGAGCGTTCAAAGCCCTTGTCGCCCACGGTGGTAGCCGCCGCGACGCGCAGCCGCCCGAGCCTGTCCTTGCAGGCCTGCGGGTTCAGCACCGCCTGTTCGGTATCCTTCAGCGTCAGAAGCCCCGTAAGCTTGCCCGCGCCGTCGGTGACCAGAAGTTTCTCGATCCGCCGCGCCTTCATCAGCGATTTCGCCTCGTCGAGATCGGCGGGTTCGGTCAGGACGGCGAGATTGTCGGAGGTCATCATCACGCGGACGGGCGTGTCGTGGGAAGTGGCGAAGCGCATGTCGCGGTTCGTGACGATGCCGACGAGCCGCCCGCCTTCGCCCACCACCGGGAAGCCGGTGACGTTGTAGCGTTCCTGCAGGGCCTTGGCGTCTGCAAGCGTCTGGTCGGGCGTCAGCGTGATCGGGTTATAGACGATGCCCGATTCGAACCGTTTGACGCGGCGCACCTCGCGGGCCTGTTCCTCGATATCGAGATTGCGGTGGATCACCCCGATGCCGCCGGCCTGGGCCATCGCGATGGCCATGCGCGATTCCGTCACCGTATCCATCGCAGAGCTCAGGAGCGGGATGTTCATCGCGATGTCGCGGGTGACACGTGTGCGGGTATCGGCCTCGGACGGCAGGACGGATGACGCCCCCGGCACAAGCAGCACATCGTCGAAGGTAAGCGCCTCGCGAATCTCCATCAGGTCCTCTCCTCGGGAAGATCGGTTGGCAGGTTGCTATTACACGGATCGCGGGGGGCGAAAAGGGCCTTTGTCGCCGCCGCCCTCAGGCGGGGACGCGGGCGCCGGTGATCATGCGCTCGACCATGCCCCAGTAGATCCGCTCCAGCCGTTCGCGCGCCAGCCGCCCGCCTTCGCGGTACCAGGTGTTGACGCCGGTGAGCATGGCGATGAGCGCCATGGTGGTGATCCGCACATCCTCGACATCGATCACGCCGTCGGCCCGGCCCGCTTCGAGCAGGTCTTCGAGGATCCGCTCATAGGCGCGGCGCTTGGTCTCGATGACGGCGAAATTCCCGGGCGTCAGGCTGCGCAGCTCCATGTAGGCGATGAAGACGTCGTCGGGCCGCTCGACATGATAGGCGATGTGAAAGCGCGTGAAGGCCCGCAGCCGGCCGAGCGCATCCTCGGGCAGAACGACCGCCTCCCAGGCCGCAAGCAGATCGTCCATATGGGTGTCCATCAGTTCGAAAAGAAGCGCCTGCTTGTCTTCGAAATAAAGATAGATCGCCCCGGCCTGCACGCCGACTTCGGCGGCGATCTGGCGCATCGAGACGGCGGCAAAGCCATGCCGGGCGAAAAGCCGCAGGGCGGCATCGCGGATGCGGGGCCGCGTGATTTCGGAATGGGAGCCTGATTTGCGCGCCATGGGGGCAATGCTATATGAACGGGCGTTCATATCAAGCGGAGCTTGCGCCGCGCGGCCGGCGCGCCTAGCGTCGCGGCCATGGATGAAGCGCGCCAGACCCTGATCCTCGCCTGCCTGGCCACGGCCCTTCTGGCCGCCTGCGACCGGCGGCCCGAGGTGGACGCGGCGCTTGGGCCGCCGCCGCCCGGCACGGAGTATCCGGACCTTGTCTCCACGGCCGAAATCCTCGCGCTCGATGCAGACGTCCGGGAAGAGGAGCTCGCCGCCAATGCCGCGCTCGAGGCCCGCGGCGATGCGCTGCGCGGCCGCGCCGCGGCCCTTGCCAACGGCGACGCACCAGACTGACCCGCCCCTTCATGTGGCCGGAAATATCCCGGGGGGCCGCGCGGCACGCGCGGCGGGGGCAGCGCCCCCTCCGTCCCCTCCAACGGATTGCCGCCCCGAGCGCCTTGCGCTAAGCGAAGTCTCGCAGAACAGCCCCTGAGAGAGGACGACCCATGACTGCGCCCCTTCGCCTTGGCATCGCCGGTCTCGGCACCGTGGGGGCCGGCGTTGTCCGGATCCTCAAGACCCATCCCGACCTGATCGCCACCCGGGCCGGCCGCCCGATCGAGATCACGGCCGTCTCCGCCCGGTCGCGGGACAAGGACCGGGGCGTGTCGCTTGCGGGCTTCGCCTGGGAAGACGATCCCGTGAAGCTCGCCACGCGGGATGACGTGGATCTCTACATCGAGCTCATGGGGGGCTCGGACGGCCCTGCGAAAGCCTCGGTCGAGGCCGCGATCGCCGCCGGAAAAGACGTGGTGACCGCGAACAAGGCGATGCTGGCGCTGCACGGGCAGGAACTGGCCGAGGCGGCCGAAGCCCGCGATCACGTGATCCGCTTCGAAGCCGCGGTGGCGGGCGGCATCCCCGTCGTCAAGGCGCTGACCGAGGGGCTGGCGGGCAACGAGATCACCCGCGTGATGGGGGTGATGAACGGCACCTGCAACTACATCCTGACGCGGATGGAATCGGCCGGCCTGCCCTATGACGAGGTCTTCGCAGAGGCCGAGGCGCTGGGGTATCTTGAGGCCGATCCCACGCTCGACGTGGGCGGGATCGATGCGGGGCACAAGCTTTCCCTCCTCGCGTCAATCGCTTACGGGACGAAGGTGAATTTCGGGGCAATGGATCTTGAAGGCATCGAACGGATCTCGATCGAGGATATCCGGCAGGCCGCCGACATGGGCTACAGGATCAAGCTTCTGGGCGTGGCGCAGATGACCGGACGGGGGCTCGAGCAGCGGATGAGCCCGTGCCTCGTGCCCGCGACCTCTCCGCTCGGGCAGCTCGAGGGCGGAACGAACATGGTCGTCCTCGAGGGCGACGCGGTGGGCCAGATCGTGCTGCGGGGCGCGGGCGCCGGGGCGGGCCCGACCGCGAGCGCGGTGATGGCGGACGTGATCGACATCGCGCGCGGCACGCGGCTGTCGACCTTCGGACAGCCGGCCACCGCGCTGCGCCCGGCGCGCGGGGCGGAAGCCTCGGTCTCGGCGCCCTATTACCTGCGGATGGCGCTGGTCGACAAACCCGGCGCGCTGGCGAAGATCGCGGCGGTTCTGGGGGATGCGGGCATTTCGATCGACCGGATGCGGCAATACGGCCATGACGAGCCGACCGCCCCGGTTCTGATCGTGACGCACAAGACGACGAAGACCGCGCTGGACGAGGCGATTGCCGCGATGGGCAAGACCGGGGTTCTGAGCGGCGATCCGGTGGCGATCCGGATCGAAGAGGTCTGAACGCCCGCCGTTCTGCTTGACCCGGGTCAATACGCGGCGCGGTCTGTCGTCCAGAGTGGCGTCGAGGGCCGGTTCCGGCCCGCCACTCGGACCTGGGGACACAGGCATATGACAGAAGACGGGCTGTTCGAGGCGCTGATCGGCCACGCGGTTCTGGCCCCGTCGAGCCACAACACGCAACCATGGATCTTTGCCCCGCGCCCGGACGGTATCGCGCTTTACGCGGACCGCACCCGCGCCCTGCCGGTCAACGACCCCGACGACCGGGAGCTGCTGATCAGTTGTGGCTGCGCGCTGTTCAACCTGCGCGTCGCGGCTGCGGATCGCGGATTTCAAGCATCGGTTAACGTGCTGCCCGAGGCGGATGACGAGGATCTTCTGGCCCTGGTGGAGCTGACGCCCGGCGAGGACGCCGCCCTGCGCACGTGGGCCGGTGCGATCGGCCTGCGCCGGACATGCCACGGCAGCTTCAAGGCGGATCGTCCCGATGACCGGCAGATCGCATCGCTGGCCGCGGCGGCGGAGGCCGAGGGCGCGTGGGCGGAGTTTCTGGACGATCCGAAGCGGCGCCGTGCCGCTGCAACGCTTGTCGCGGAGGGCGACGCGGCGCAATGGGCCAATCCGCACTGGAGGCGGGAGCTGGCGCAATGGATGCACCCGCGCCGGCAGGGTGACGGGCTGGCCCTGCCCGGTGTCCTCGCTCCGGTGGCGCGCACCGTGGTGCGGGCGATCGACATGGGCGACCGGATCGCCACGAAGGACGCAGCGCTTGCGGAAACTGCACCTGTGCTTGCCGTCATCGGCACCGGTGCGGATGGGCCCAGGGACCGGATTGCCGCGGGTCAGGCGATGCAGCGTGTGCTGTTGATCGCGGCGGCGTCGGGGCTTCAGGCGAGATACCTCAACCAGCCGGTACAGGTGGCCTATCTTCGCCCCCGGCTTTCGGACCTCTGTGATCGTGGGGGCGTTCCGCAGAGTCTGATGTGCCTTGGCTACCCCGAGGCGCCTTCCGACCCCACGCCGCGGCGGAACCTCGACGCGGTGATCGAGCGCTGATGTCATGAGCCGGGCAGACGTGCACAGGAGAGACCGATCTTGCCCCGCTGCCGCTGCGACGGTAGGGGATGACCAGGACCCAATCCCAACCACCGGAGCTGAAGATGCCCGAATTTCATGACCGCCTGCTGTCGCTTGGCCTTGCGCGGGTCTCAGAAGCCGCCGCGATGGCCTCGGCCCGTCTGATCGGACGCGGCGACGAGAAGGCCGCCGACCAGGCCGCCGTCAACGCGATGCGCGATCAGCTCAACCGCCTCGACATCCGGGGCACCGTGGTGATCGGGGAAGGCGAGCGTGACGAAGCGCCGATGCTTTATATCGGCGAGGAAGTCGGCTCGGGAAACGGGCCGGAGGTGGATATCGCGCTTGACCCGCTGGAAGGGACGACGCTGACGGCGAAGGACATGCCCAACGCGCTGACGGTGATTGCGATGGCGCCGCGGGGCACGCTGCTGCACGCGCCCGATGTCTATATGGAAAAGCTGGCGATCGGCCCCGGGTTCCGGCGTGGGATCGTGACGATGGACATGTCGCCGTCGGAACGGGTGTCGGCGCTCGCTGCCGCGAAGGGCTGTTCGACCGAAGACATCACCGTCTGTGTCCTCGACCGCCCGCGGCACGAGGAGATGATCGCGGAACTGCGCACCACGGGCGCGGCGATCCGGCTGATCACCGATGGTGACGTGGCGGGTGTCATCCATTGCGCGGAGCCCGATATCACCGGGATCGACATGTATATGGGATCGGGCGGCGCGCCGGAGGGCGTTCTGGGAGCCGCCGCCCTGAAATGCATGGGCGGTCAGATGTTCGGCAAGCTTCTGTTTCGCAACGACGACGAGAAGGGGCGGGCCGAGAAGGCCGGGATCAAGAACCTCAACCGCGTCTATACCCGGGACGACATGGTGACGAGCGACGTGATCTTCGCCGCGACGGGCGTGACCGACGGCTCGCTTTTGCCGGGGATCAAGCGGGAGCCAGGGTTCCTGACCGCCGAAACGATGCTGATGCGGTCAAAGACCGGGTCGATCCGGCGGATGACCTATCGCAACCCGACGTGATGTGGCGCGGCGGCAGGCTGGCCGTCGCGGCGGTTCTCGCCGGTCTGGCGGGCCCTGCCCTGGCGCTGTCCTGCCTGCCGCCCGATCCGGTGCGGCTTTACACCGAGGCGCGGGACAGTGCCGATCCCTACCGGATCGTGTCGGGCCGGTTCGACAGGGTGCCGGATGCGGGCGCCAAAGCCGAAGACGCGCCGGTCACGTTCGAGGCGCGGCTCAAGGGCAGATCGCTTGGCCGGCTGGGATTTTCCGCCCCTTTCGACAGCGTGGTTGCCGTTGAACTGACCTGCCTGTCGGTCTGGTGCGCACCGCCCCCGGAAGCGGGGCACGACCTTCTGGTCGCGGTGCGCGAGGACGGCCAGCGGCAGATCGTGTCGTTGGGGCCCTGCCCGTCGAACGCCCTGCCACTGGATGCGGCGGGGGAGCAGGCGGTGGTGGACTGCCACCGTTCCGGCCTCTGCGCCTCCAAGTGAAGACGCCGGCCTTTCGCCCGGAAGCATCGTAAGATATAGTGGTCAAAACCGCCCCTAACACCACATCTCGGGATATGCCGAAGGATCACACCGTGCCGGATTTTCTTGGTGTCGCCGCGTCACTGACCGGCCGTCGGTGGACCGGCCCCGAGCCTGAAACCGCGCGGCAGGCAGAGCGGCTGCGGCAGGATACCGGATTGCCCGACCCCGTCTGCGCCGTGCTGGCCGATCGCGGCATCGACAGCGCGGAGGCGGAGGCGTTTCTGGCGCCGAAGCTCAAGGATCTGCTGCCCGACCCCATGACGCTGAAGGATATGGGGCCGGCAGCGGAGCGGTTCGTGGCCGCCGCCGGCCGGGGCGAGAAAATCGCGATCTTCGCCGATTACGACGTGGATGGCGGGGCATCGGCCGCGCTTCTGATCGACTGGCTGAGGGCGTTGGGACGGGTGGCGACGCTTTATATCCCGGACCGGATCGACGAGGGATACGGGCCGAATGCGCCCGCGATCGCCGAGCTTGCGCGCAACCATGACCTGATCGTCTGTGTCGATTGCGGGACGCTGTCGCACGAGGCGCTGGCGGCGGCGGGGGACACGGACGTGATCGTGCTCGACCACCACCTTGGCGGCGAGACCCTGCCCCCGGCGCTCGCAGTGGTGAACCCGAACCGGCAGGACGAGGATGGCGCGCTTGGCCATCTTTGCGCGGCGGGCGTGGTGTTCCTGATGCTTGTGGAGGCGAACCGGCAGCGGCGGGCGGCGGGCGCGCCGACGCCCGACCTGATGGCCCTTCTCGACCTCGTGGCGCTGGCGACGGTGGCGGATGTGGCGCCGCTGACGGGGGTGAACCGGGCCTTCGTGCGGCAGGGGCTGACGGCGATGGGGCGGCGGGCGCGCCCCGGGCTTCGGGCGCTTGCGGATGTCGCGCGGCTCGATGTGCCGCCCGCGGCCTATCACCTGGGCTATGTGATCGGCCCCAGGGTGAATGCCGGCGGACGGATCGGGGCGGCCGATCTGGGCGCGCGTTGTCTTGCGACGGCGGACCCCCACGAGGCGGCGGCGCTGGCCGAACGGCTCGACCAGCTGAACACCGAGCGGCGGGAAATTGAGGCCGCGGTGCGCGAGGCCGCCCTGGCGCAGGCGGAAGACCGGGGGACGGAGGCATCGCTTGCCTGGGCCGCCGGCGCGGGCTGGCACCCCGGGGTCGTGGGCATCGTGGCGGCGCGCCTGAAGGAAGCGCTGGGGCGACCGGCGGTGGTGATCGGGCTGGAAGACGGCATGGGCAAGGGATCGGGCCGGTCGGTCCCCGGCATCGATCTGGGCGCGGCGGTGCAAAGGCTTGCGGCGGAGGGGCTTCTGGAGAAGGGCGGCGGGCACCGGATGGCCGCCGGACTGACCGTGGCGGAGGCGAAGATCGAGGCGGCGATGGCACGGTTGTCGGAGCTTCTGGCGCGGCAGGGCGCGGGGGCGGACGGACCGCGGAGCCTGAGGATCGACGGTTTGATGATGGCCGGGGCCGCCACGCCGGAGCTTGTCGAACAGATCGAGGCGGCGGGCCCCTTCGGGCAGGCGGCCCCTGCCCCGCGCTTCGCCTTTCCCGACCAGCGGATCACCGATGCGCGCCGCGTGGGCGAGACGCATCTGAAGATCCGGTTCGGCGACACGGGCGGGCCGCAGGCCGAGGCGATCGTCTTCGGGGCGTTCGAGGGGCCGCTCGGCCCCGCGCTTCTGGCCCATGGCGGGGCGCGGTTTCACCTTGCCGGCCACCTGGAGATCAATCACTGGAACGGGCGCGCGCGGGCCCAAGTGAAGCTGTCGGATGCCGCGCCCGCCGGGTGAGCAACTGGCGGGGCCGCGCCTTTGCGTGTTCTGCGGCCTTCCCGGAACCGGGAAATCGACGCTGGCCGCCGGGCTGGCGCGCCATCTGGGAGCGGCCTACCTGAGGGTTGACGCGATTCGCGACGGGCTTTTCCAGTCAGAGCTTCGGCTGGGCGATGCGAAGGACGGGACCTATTGTGCGGCGCGGAGTCTGGCGGCGGAGAACCTGGCGCTCGGTCGCCCGGTGGTGGCGGACGCGGTGCACTGGACAGCGGCGTTGCGGCATCCCTGGACGGACGTGGCGGCGCGGGCCCGAGCGCAGCTTCTGTGGATCGAAACCCTGTGCTCGGACCCTGCCATCCGGCAGGCCCGGATCGAAGCGCGAGCGCAGTCGGGGAGGAAGAGCTGGCGGAAGGTTGGCGCGCTGGGGATGGATCCGGTGGAGCACGCCGACATTCGCATCGAGACCTGCGGCATGCCGCCAGAGGAGAGCCTTGCGGCGCTGATCAGGGCCCTTCCGGATTCAGCCGAACCGGGAACGGGGCTTGGCTGAAAATTCCGCTTGCCTCCCCACGCGGGTTTCCCTAGATAGCCCCTCACCACCGGTAAGGCCCGTTCGTCTATCGGTTAGGACGCCAGGTTTTCAACCTGGAAAGAGGGGTTCGATTCCCCTACGGGCTGCCACATTCTCCTCCAGTTTTCGTCGCGTCCTTGCTGGGCTCCGGCCGGGGACGCAAGTTCACCTGGCAAGCGCGGAGACGTGACTGGCTTTTGACGGGGCGCGCTCATAGGCTAAGGTTGATCGGCATGCCGGTATTTCGAGGGCATGCGTTTCCGATGCCAGATGAGGGCCTGTTATGACAGCACGTGATATTTTCCTGAGCCGAGCCATCCTGGGCCTGGCCGCCGGCCTGGTTCTTTCCCTGTCCGCGGCGGTGGCCGCGCTGGCGGAGGTGCCCGGGATCGAGCCCTTCGTGGGCACGTATTCCGGATCTGCCGAGCTTGTTCTCGCGGACGGCACAAAGCAGAACCGCGATCTGAATGTGGAGATCGCACAAAGCGACGCCGGGTTCTCGGTCGCCTGGGGCACGATCACCTTCCGGCCCGACGGGCGCACAAAGGAACGCTCCTACAAGATCGGGTTCGTGCCGAGCAAGGAAGACGGGCTTTTCGCGGCCGCGATGAAGAAGGATCTGTTCGGGCATGACGTGCAGCTCGACCCGATGAAGGGTGAACCCTATGTCTGGGGGCAGCTGAACGGCGATACGCTGACCGTCTATGCGCTGTTCGTCGATGCGACCGGGGGCTATGAGATCCAGCAATACGACCGGACCCTTGCCGAGGGCGGGCTGCAGCTTGAATTCAGCAGTTTCCGGAACGGGGCCGAGCAGCGATCGCTTTCGAGCTTTCTGAAGCGGCAGTAGGCGCTTTTCGGGGCGCGGATGTCCCGGGGCTGCGCCCGGGACACCGGCAGATCGTTTCTATTTGCGGGTGATCGTCCGCATTCCCAGCATCTTCGAGAACGAGAAGCCCGAGCCGCCGTCGGGGGCCGCGGTGTTCGAGCGGCGGATGACGAGCGGCCAGGGGAATTCGGCCATGTGCCCGTGGCGCGGGATGATCGACGCCGTGGATGGCTTGCGCCGGCTGATCAGCGGGATCGGGAAGTTCGCCATATGCGCGTGGCGCGGGAAGATCGAGGCCGTCGATGGCTTTCGCTTGCTGATCAGGGGGATCGGGAAGTTCGCCATGTGGGGCTGACCCGGGATCAGGGCGTTTTTCCCCGTCTCTTCGTTGATCAACAGCGGGAAGGGCACGGTGGCCATGCGCTGATGCCGCGGGAAGATCGAACGCCCCGAGGGCCGCCGCCGGCTGATCAGCGGGATCGGGAAATTCGCCATGTGGGCGTGGCGCGGGATGATCGAGGCCGTCGACGGCTTGCGGCGGCTGATCAGCGGGATCGGGAAATTCGCCATATGCGCGTGCGGCTTGATGATCGAGCCGGTATAGGGCTTGCGCTCGTCGAGAAGGGGAAAGAACTCCTTCGTGAAATGCGGATGGCTCGTCATCACCGAACCCTGAAGCGGCTTGCGCCGGCTGATCAGGGCGATGGGCCAGTCGGCCATGTAATAGGCCGTCTTCTTGTGATCGCGCGGACGGGAGAGAAGAAGCGGATGATCTTCCAGCAGGCTGAGGGTCGCGGTGCGCACCTCGTCCTTGACGTAGACCTCTTCCACGAGATCGCCCATATCCGCCGCGCCCATCTCGGCCGCGACATCGCGGGTGATCTGGGCGACGCCGAGCGGCTTGTATCCGGCGCGGACGAGTAGGACGGCGCCGCCATTCGCCAGCCTCTCTTCATAGGCGCGGATCGTTTCGGGTTCGACGTGGTCGGCTTGCAGGGCTGCCGCAAGGCCCCTTGGGCTTTCGAAGAGATCGAGGATCTTGAGGGAGAAGCGGCGCCAGTGCACGAGTTCGTGCTTGACGGACCGGGCCTGCGCTGCGCTGTCGAAGTACCGAGTAATGACGACTGTCATGATGCCTCCACCGGGTTGGGGTGCGCGTCTGCGGGCGACCGCAGCGACTGTGGTGTTTCGCCATTCCTGGACAGGGCCGCGCCGAGCGGGATCGCGGCGATGACGGCCAGGGCCAGGAAGACGATGTCGATCCCGAATACTGTATTATAGGGCGCGTGCGCCGGAAGTCCGGCAAGACCGCCCGTTGCGACGAGAAAATCGCGCACGCCGCCGGCAAGCGCGATGCCGAGCCCGGCGCAGGTGGCCTGAACCGCGCCCCATGCACCGAGCGCGAGGCCGATCTGGCCCTTGGGCGCCCGGCGGATCGCCGCGGTGAGGGTGGCATGGCCGAACAGCCCCGCGCCGAGACCGGTGGCGAACGTTCCCGCAAGGAAGAGCGGCACGCCGCCGCCGGAGGACGACACGACGATGGCCGCGAAGCCCGGGACGCCGATCGCCGCGCCGATGCGCCCCAGCATCACTGCCGGATACCCGCGTCCGAGCACGCGCGAGGCGATGCCGAAGCCGATCAGCGTGCCGGTGGCGAAGAGCGCCGTCAGCTTGGTTGTGCTTGCGACGGAGAGACCGAGCGCTTCGGCCCCGTAGGGTTCGAGAAGCACGTCGGCCATGCCGAACCCGAAGGTCCCGAGACCGATCACGACCAGCAGCCGGATCGTTCCCGGTGTCGACACGAGGCGGCCCCAGGCCGCGCCGAAGCTTTGCCGGGGCGCCGTTTCCATATCGCGGGCACGGATCCTGTCACGCGCCTCCTGCTTCCAGAGGGCGCAGAGGTTCAGGCCCACGGTCACGACCGCCGTGCCCTGGATGACCTGCACCAGGCGGCCAGGCGTGTAGGGTTCGAGAAGAAGCCCGTAGACGAGCGCGCTTGCGACCATGCCGAACAGGAGCATGACGTACATCAGCCCGACGACCTTGGGATGATCCTCTTCCCGGACGAGATCGGTCGCGAGGGCGAGGCCCACCGTCTGTACCATGTGGACCCCTGCCCCCACCAGCAGGAACGCGAGCGCGGCGGAGGAAAGCCCGACCCAGCGCGGCGCATCGACGGCCTCGCCGAAACCGGACAGGACCAGAAGCGCGAAGGGCATGATCGCGAAGCCGCCGAACTGATAGAGCGTGCCCTTCCAGATGTAGGGCACACGCCGCCAGCCAAGGGCGGAAACGTGGGAATCGGATTTGAAGCCGATGAGCGCGCGCAGCGGCGCGAAGAGAAGCGGAAGCGCCAGCATGCCCGCCACCAGAGTGGCCGGCACCTTGAGTTCGACGATCATCACCCGGTTCAGGGTACCGACGAGCAGGACGAGCGCCATCCCCACCGTGACCTGAAAGAGCGAAAGCCGAAGGAGGCGCGACAGCGGCACGTCGTCTGTCGCCACATCCGCGAACGGCATGTATTGCGGCCCGATCCGGGTCAGCTTGCCGAGCGCGAATGCTTTGTAGTCGAAGGCCATAAATCCACCATGGGCCCGGCCGTCCTGCGGACGGGACGGCCGATGGCTTTGGGATAACACGCCTGCCGGAAGCAGTTCCGGCAGGTGTCAGCTTGCTCTAGTTGGCCACACTGAGTGGTGCCGATGCCGCAATGACATCCGGAGCCAGAACAGCCTTGGTCGTGGTGCCGTCGGGAAGAATGACGGTCAGTTCCTGCGCGCCGCTTTGAAGCTGCGTTGCATAGGAGGCCGGCTTCACGGTGTCATCCGTATCGGTGCTGTTGAAGAACGCCATGCCTTCGCCAGAGCCAAGCTCGGCGCCGATCAGGTAATCTTCGTACCAGTTGGTTTTCGAGAGCACGGCAACGTGCACGGCGAAGGACGCAACGGCGACACCGCCGAGGAAGAGGGGAATGCCCACGGTCGGCTTTACGACCAGCCACATTTTCGCATTGTTCATGAGAGGCCTCCCTTACCCGAGCCAGGGCGTGGTGAATGCGACGAGGATATGCGCCAGAAGCGCAATCGCACCGAAGACCCGTGTGCCATCAATGATGTAGCTGTGGACTTCCTCGGCTTCTTTCAGCGTAAGGCCGGTTGGCCATACTTTGTCTGGATCATCGGACATGCCGTTTTCCTTCTAAGATTTTTCGTTCCCGCGGTGCCCGCCGGGTGAGCACTTGCCCCGCCCCCGCTGCGATCGGGCCGATTGAGCCATTTCGCCGCCTGCGTCACCATGTCGCTACTATGTCATAATTTGTAGACAATAATAGTGTAAATTTTTCTTTACATATTTCAGGTGTCCCGCTGGCGTGCCGAATACACCCGGATATGACGGAATCCCGAGGATCACGACGCACTAACCTGCTTTTTTTCTTGAGAGAACCGCGTCAGGGACGCGAAATGTCCCCCGCCTGCCGGGCCGCCGAAAACCGGCAGATCGGGCCGGCCGTTCCCCCGCCCGCCCCGATCAACACAGCAAGAGACTCGAGCGCGGCGCCCGCCGCGGCGGCACCGTCCGCAGCCGCCGTCTCGGAAAAGAACACGATATCCGAGGAGCCTTCGTGCACGGCCGTGGCCGCGCTGTCGCGGGTGTTGAAGCCCCAGCACAAGATCCCTGCCCCCTGCGCGTAAACCACGAGTTCGGGGTTGAGCGGAAAGGAGGCGGGATCACCGCCCAGCGGCGCGAAGCTGTCGGCCGCGGGATCGGCCTGGCGAAGCCGCAGGGGGTCTGACGACAGACGCGCCGCGTCATAGGCGCCCATGGGCGCGCGGTGGATCACCGAAACCGTGTTGTAGAGATCGACCGCCGGAATTCCGGTGTCCGCCATCTGCCCCTTGCGGGCGCGGCGGAGAAGCGCCTCGATGCTGGAGGCGAATTTCGACGGCTTCACGCCAAGCGCGCCGTAAGCCCTGCGCCAGCGCGCGATTTCGGGGAGGGCCGTGATCGGATCGACCGCTGCGATCTCGGCCATGGCGGCCTCGATCCGCGCGGCCTGTCCGGCCACCACAGGGGCGAGTGCCGCCTGATCGGGGATGACGGCGCGCAGGGCCAGAACCTCGACCTCGGGGAAGGCCGCGATCACGCTGGCGTCGATTTCGAATGTGACGTTGTCGGCCATATGCCACCCCTGCTTCGTGATCCGGCGATCCGTTGCCGGGGACGATGGCGTGGTGCCCGTCAGATGACAACCGCCCGGCGCATGCGGTTGATCTCTCTCAGGATGGAATAGACCGTGGCGACGGAGGTTTTCGCGTTCCCCGGCGACGGAGCATTTTCGATTTCGACCGCAAAGCGCCCGAGCGCAGAGGTCACGACGTAATGGTGGATATTTGCGCGGGCCGCCGGATCGGCGACGAGTTCGACAGACGTCGCCGCGAAGCCGGGACCGGCGAGGGCCAGCGTCGCGGCCACATTGGCGTTCTTGCGATAGGTCTGCGCCGCCTCGCGGGCGTTGCCCCGGAAGAAAACGGCTGGCTCGGTGAGGGCGGACAGATCGAGGAACGCCTCCGCGGCGGTGCCCTTCCACGCCGCCGGCGGTTTTGTCCCGCGATAGCTGACGCTGAGGCCGCCTGCCGGCGCGAGGGCCGCGAGGAGATCGACACCGCCGACGGCGCCCGCGGGCAGGATGATCCGGGTGCCCCCTGCATGTGCGGCCGCGTTGAGGCGGGCGGCGAGCGCATCGTCGGCCAGCGCGCCGACCGAGGCCACGATCACCGGAAGACCGGCATCGAGGAGCGGCGGCACGAGATCGGCGACAGCCCCCTGACCCGCGCATTCCGCCACGATATCGGGGCGGGCGTCGGCGAGGGCGTCGGGTGTGTCGACTACCGTGACAAAAGGCGCAGCGGCCGAGGCCGCAAGCGCCGACCGGGCGCGCGCCTCCCGTCCCGGGCGGACGAGGACCGTGAGGGCTTCAACCGGTTCGGCTTCGAGAAGCCCGAGAAGCGTTTCGGTGATGTTGCCATAGCCGATGATGCCGAGATGCATGAGACGTTCCAACTGCCTGCCGCCCGAACCGATCTGCGGGCGCCCGGCCAGTCATAGGGCCGGAAGTGCGGGGCGGAAAGGTTTGCACCGGGCGGCCTTTCTCTTCATCACTGGCGGCAAGATGAAGAAGGGAGATTTGCCATGCCTGATCTGAACCAGCCGCTTGGGGGCAACGAGATGCCGCGCTTCGGCGGGCCGGCGACGATGATGCGGCTGCCCGCACAGGCGACGGCCGAAGGGCTTGATGCCTGCTTCATCGGAATCCCGATGGATATCGGGGCGTCGAACCGGGCGGGCACGCGGCTGGGGCCAAGGCAGATCCGCGACGAAAGCCGGATGATGCGGCCCTACAACATGGCGACAGGCGCCGCCCCTTTCGAAAGCCTGCAGGTGGCCGATATCGGGGATGTGCCGATCAACACCTTCAACCTGCCGGCCACGGCGGACATCATCACGGAGCATTACCGCGAGGTCCTGCGCCACGGGGCGGTACCCCTTACGCTTGGCGGCGATCACACCCTGACTTGGCCGATCCTGCGCGCGATCAAGGAACGGCACGGGCCGGTGGCGCTGATCCATGTCGATGCCCATGCCGATACGAGCCCCGATATGTTCGGCGAGGCAGTGGCCCATGGCACGCCGTTCCGCAGGGCCTGGGAGGACGGATGCCTGATCAACGACAAGGTCTGGCAGATCGGGTTGCGGGGCACGGGTTATACGCCCGAGGATCACGACTGGGGCCGCGAGAAAGGCTGGACCGTGGTGCCGGCGGAGGCGTGCTGGTACCGCTCTCTCGCGCCTCTGATGGAGGAGGTGCGGGAGAAAATCGGCGATGCGCCCGTTTACCTAAGCTTCGACATCGACGCGCTCGACCCGGCCTTCGCGCCGGGCACGGGGACGGTGGAATCGGGCGGGCTTTCGTCGTGGCAGGGGCTTGAGATCGTGCGGGGATGCATGGGGCTGGACCTCGTCGGCGGGGATCTTGTGGAAGTGTCACCGCCTTATGATCCGTCGGGGAACACGGCGCTGATCGCCGCAAACCTGTTGTTCGAGATGCTTTGTGCCCTGCCCGGCGTGAAGCGACGCGGCGCGCCGGGGGCGTGACGCAATAACGGCGTGACGACATGCGTTCTTATCACCGGCTGCTCCGGGGGCGGCAAGTCGACCTTGCTTGCAGCGCTTCGCGAAGCGGGAGAGCGCTGCGACGACGAGCCCGGCCGCCGGATCGTGGCCGAGGCGCGTGCGGGCACCGGCGCGGCCCTGGCTTGGGTCGACCCGCTGGCTTTCGCGCGGCGGGCGGTGGAGGTGTCTCGGGCGGATCTGGAGGCCACGCACCGGATGGCGGGCCGGGTGTTCTTCGACCGGGGGCCGATCGATGCGGCGGTGGCACTGGAGCACGCGGGGGGCGCGTGCCTGGCCGATACGTTGTTGGATGGGTCGCCCTATGCCGACCCTGTGTTCCTGGCGCCGCCCTGGCCCGAGATCTTTGCCACCGATGACGATCGTCCGCACGGCTTCGCCGCAGCCGCCGCGGAATGCGCGCGGATCGAGCGGGCACTGGACGCGCCGGGACACCGGGTGCTGCGCCTGCCCAAGGCGCCCGTGGCGGAGCGGGTCGCCTTTGTTCGCAATGCACTCAAGGGCGCATAGCCGGGCAAACTGCCGATGGACGGCGGGTTTTCTGTCTGTGGTGGTGCCCCCACACGGCATCAAAGAACTATATCTTGATGCCCCAACCTGACCCACCAATTCTGTAAAATATAGTCATATAGTGACTTAGTCGTTTCACCCCGTCCCATTCTACCCCACTATACCCCATATGTTGTGGGGGGATTGCTAGGGGGATTGAAATGGCCCGTGCCCTGCACAAGCTCAGCGCCGCGACCGTGAAGGCCGCTCCTCAAGGGAAGCACTCCGACGGCGGGGGCCTCTGGCTCTATAAACGCGCCGATGGCGGGGCGCAGTGGGTATTGCGATACACCATTCATGGGCGGCGCCATGAAATGGGCTTGGGGCGGTTCCCCGATGTTGGCCTAAAGGACGCACGTACAGAGGCCGAGAAGTGGCGCGCGGTGGTGCGGCAGGGAAAGGATGCCATCAAGGAGCGGGAGCGCCAGCGCCGAGAGGCGGAGCGCAACATGCACATTCTTAGTGAGATCGCGCTCGATGCATTCGAAAGCCGAAAGGCCGAGCTGAAGGGCGACGGCAAAGCGGGCCGCTGGTTTACGCCACTGGAACTGCATGTTCTGCCGAAGCTTGGCAGAATGCCGATAGCTGAAATCGACCAGCGCGATATCCGCGACACGCTCGCTCCGATTTGGCACACCAAAGCCGATACCGCTCGAAAGGCGATGAACCGGCTGAGCATCTGTTTACGTCACGCGGCAGCTCTGGGTCTCGACGTGGACCTTCAGGCGACAGACAAGGCACGCGCCCTTCTGGGCAAACAGCGCCACACGCCAAAGCACGTCCCTGCCCTGAAATGGCAGAAGGTTCCCGCTTTCTACCAGAGCCTTGGCGGTTCAGTGACCGAACTGGCTTTGCGTCTTCTCATCCTGACAGCGGTCCGGTCTTACCCCTTGCGCCACATCCACGAAGACCAGATTGATGGCGATGTCTGGACCATCCCTGCAGAGGCGATGAAAGGCCGCGTGGGGGCTACGTCCGAGTTCCGGGTGCCGCTATCGACCGAAGCGCAGGAGGTCATTCAGGAGGCGCGGAAGTTCGCCCGAAACGGCTTTCTGTTCCCAGGTGTCCGCAAAGGCGTGACATCCGACATGACGATGAGTTCTTTCATGAAACGGCGCGGGATGGAGGCGCGGCCCCATGGGTTCCGGTCGTCATTTCGGGACTGGTGCGCGGAAGCGACGAACACACCGCGTGATGTGGCCGAGACGGCTTTGGGTCACGTCACGGGGGCAGCGGTCGAGCGGGCTTATCGGCGGACGGATTTTCTGGAGCAGCGGCGCGTTTTGATGGAGCGGTGGGCTAAACTGCTAGGTAAGCCGTATGGAACTTCAGTGGTGAATTTTCGGAATGAGGCACAAGATAGTGTTGCAAGGGACGCCTAGGGGTGCTATAAGTTGATGCGGGCTACCGTGTCTTTGGCGCGCTAGTCTATACTGTCCGTCGTCAGATGATTTGGGACAGGGTGGCTTGATCTGTAACGGAGGCCCTGGCTCGTTGTGGTTCCAGCTTAT
>NZ_JAWHTE010000020.1:0-89130 GCF_032586175.1 Ovoidimarina sediminis | reverse complement strand
ATCCTCCCAGACAGGATGAATCACAAATCAGCTCCAACAGGAATCCCCGCGATTCAGGTTTTCAGTCGGATGCTTTATCGGGGCAAAGAGCATACCTGGAATGTTACGAACCACGTTCAGTTGCGGAGGCTGGCTTCGATGCTCGGCATGTTCCAAGGAAAGACCATTAGCAGCCGTGTTCTCTCTATGGTGTCCGACAGCGACCGAGAAGCGATCCTAGAGGCCGCAAAGCCCAATAACCTTCTCCATTGAGCAAACCATGGCACTCGCCGCTATGGAGCAGAAACAGAAGGGGCTTGGGGAGAAGTGCCTAACATTCGCAAAGCATGTCCCCGTCATTCACCTGCATTCCGAAGAAGGAACCCCTGATCTATCCGACGATTCAGATGCCCCCACCCTCGCCCACGTCATTGCTGCCTATCTCGCCACAAGAACGGAGAAGCAGCGGAAGCACGACCGAAAGCAGTTGAAGAAGTGGCTGGAGCATCCATTCGGAAAGAAGCCCCTCGCTGAAGTAGATCGGTACGACGCTTACGAGTTCTTGGAAGAACAGGGAGAGGATCTGTCCAATAGCAGCGTCAAGGTCCTGAAGGCTGCGCTGAGCGGTGTTTTCAATTGGGCCTGCACCAAGAGGGACCTTGGCATAAGTGAAAACCCCTTCCTGCAGGTCCCTACCAAGGGTCTCGGCAGGGATGGAATTCAGAAGCGCCCCCTGTATCCCGAGGAAATGGACTCCCTCTTCAAGCTCGACATGCCTGAGAACGTACGCTTGGCCTTCACCATCTTGGCTACCACAGGGATGCGCAGCGGTAATGTCCTCAACCTCAAGCCTGAACACTATCGCACGTCAGAAGACGGCATACAGCATCTGGATATCCGGTTCATGGACACCAAGACCAAGGGCACCAAGGCAATGGTCCCCCTCCTTGAGGCAGTTCCAGACCTCTCTGGCAAGCTGCCTCTGAAGGTCACACAGGACGCCCTCAACGCCTACATCGACAAGGTGAACGATGCTCCTGAAGTGTCGCTCCATAGCCTACGCCACAGCTTCAAGGACCGTGCTAGGGATCCTGGCATTGCCAAAGAGATCCAAGACTACATCACAGGTCACAAGCAGGGTGATATCGCCGGTTCATATGGGCAGGGACCCAGCCTGAAGGTCAGATATGAGAACATGATGAAGGTGCAGCACCCGTATCTGCCCTAAAGCGCATGGGGTAATTGAACCTGAATCTTTTGACTTATTATACTATTTCTTGGGGTGCGAAATAAACGCACCTTTATAACCAAGTAGTTACACCTAATTAAGGTTAAGCTCACTATTAAATCTGTATAAAATATCCATTTTATATGCCGACTCGCTGAGATTTCCAACAACTTGTTTTGTCAAATAAATCAATCTTTTATTATTGCGGGAGCTTCATTAGTCCCTGGTAGGAGCTCTTTGTCTCGCAAAAATATTGCCTTATAAAAAGCAAGTCGTTTTCCACTGGAGGATTCATTTTCCACTGTAGGTCCGCTCTATTAACTCGACATCACGTAGCCCAGTACGCAGATTTAATAAAAAATCCCCCCTAAATATCACGTCACCTGTCCTCCCCCACTCAATTTCAAAAGTTGAATATAATTTTGAACTACCAAATCAATAATACATATTAAGCACAACGGCCCTTGAGTATTTGCAAATATAGGTCCATATGGTAATATATTAAAGTGGGCCAACCTGATGGACTCATTGTGAAAAAGTATGTTTTGTGGCGTCGAGTCAGCACCCAACAGAAAGGGGACTCAGGTTTAGGACTTGATGCTCAACAGCGTGACATTGATCTGTACCTAAACAACTATGTGCATCAGCCATTCGAGGTAATCGGAACCTATACTGGCATTCAGTCGGGTAGAAAAACAGACATCCCAGAGTTATGGGAAGCTATCGACCTGGCTGAGAAGAAGAATGGAACTTTTCTCTGTAGTAAGTTGGATCGACTAAGTAGCCGGGTCTCTTTCATTGCCACCTTTATGGAACGCAGGCGACTCAACTTTACAGTAGCTACGATGCCATATGCCGATAAACTCCAGCTACATCTCTACGCGGCTTTGGCAGAGCAGGAAAGAGAGTTCATATCGATGAGAACCAAGCACGCATTGGCTGAAGCAAAGAAGCGTGGTGTGAAACTTGGTGGTAACAGAGATGGACTTACTGCCAGGAATGAATCCCTCCGTCTGGCTGCAGATAACCATGCTCTCAAAGTCATCAATACCATTGCACCTATGCGGGACTCAGGAATGTCGCATCAACAGATTGCGGGTCAGCTGAATCGAATGGGAGTAAGAACGGCAAAGAAAAGCAACTGGCATCCAACTACTGTCAGGAACATCCTTCAGCGGGAAATGGCGTAGAGATCCAAACCAACCTGATGACTACATGGGGCTGCTCTTCCGGGTAGCCCTTTTCGTTTCTTACCATGGAGGATGGGACCCTCCAGACTACTTGCGAACGATTCGCATCTGTACAGTATCCACCCCAATTTCCAAGACAAGGAAAAAGGTTCTGTTTATCCGCTTAAAAAATCTATAATATCAGATTGATACTTAACTGGTGGAGGTGTGAGGTGAAATGTTATGACGAACTGAAAGCTGAAAATGGAAGCAATTCAGCGGAAGATGGTTGAAGCTAAGAAGAACGAACGTGCTAACGCATTGAAAGAAGAAAAGCGTCTTTGCAAAGAGTTTGGCTTTACTGCTGGGATGCTGAAAGGTTCGCTGGCTGAAGGGCGGAAAAAACAATGAAAAAAATTGTTTTAAACATGCTAAAAAAAGTACGTCCTTATTTACAGGATGAAAAAGTCGCTGAAACTATTTTGATGAACCAGGGCAAAATTCTAGAAGAATTGTACTCAACAAAAAAAGCCGGAAATTTAAGTGACTATGAGTGGAGAGTTTTTTCTCAATGGGGCGAAGATGGAATCATACAGTTTCTTATCCGCGAAGTTGAGATCCAAAACAAAACGTTTGTCGAGTTTGGAGTTGAAGATTTCTTTGAAAGTAACTGTCGTTATCTCTTAATGTCGTCGGACTGGCAGGGATTTGTAATTGATGGTTCAGGTGAAAACATGCTGCGACTAAAAAATAGTTATTTTTACTGGAAGCACGACTTACAATCTGTAGCTGCATTTGTTGATAAAGAAAATATTAATGAGCTTCTTTCACAATCAAATTTTGATCGGGACTTAGGAATCCTTTCAATTGATATTGATGGGAACGATTACCACATTCTAAAAGCAATTAATGTGTTTGAACCCAGAATAATAATCAGTGAGTTCAACCCATACTTTGGAACAGATAGAGCAATATCAGTGCCTTATGATCCTGGATTTTACAGAACAGAAAAGCATCATTCGAATCTATATTTTGGAGCATCTATAAAAGCAATTGAACACGTCCTAAGCGAGAAGGGCTACACGTTAGTTGGCACGGGAATGACTGGTAACAATGCATATTTTGTACGAAATGATTTGATAACAGACAAGCTTTCTCAACTCACTAGAAATACTATTAATTTCAATGGGTTCTGCCGAGAGAGCAGAGATAAAGATGGTAAGCTCAATTTTCTCCGCGGTGAAGATCGCCTGAATGAAATAAAAGGGCTTCCGGTTCTGAATGTTTTAACTGGAACAGAGGAGACTTTGTAGCGCGGGTTCGAAAATGAGCGATTGACCTCCTTCAATCAGTCAATGCCCCTTGATCCGAGATTTTACTCGTTCCAGTCCACTCTAGACACAAGACATCGGCCCGTCTGAGCCAGCAATTCTCCCAGTCGACATTCGGGATAGGGGCATTTCCGTGCCCCTGAGTGCACTCCCCCAAAGCAAATCCTCCACTGTAAGAACGGCGTCGATTGACTGCGCGCGCAGTGAGCGACCGCAATTAGATCATCGTGACCTGTGTTCCGCGCGGCCTTGTTGCACAAATCGTTCGAGGGATTCACTGCATGAATCCAGAATGATAGCTGGGAGGCATGAGCAGTTGGGCCCCTACGAAGTATAAGACCACGAACTGGTCGGCTTACAATGAGGCGCTGAGGCGGCGTGGTTCGCTGACGGTTTGGTTTGATCCCGACATGATGTGGAGACCACCTCCAACCGGAAAGCGTGGGCGGCAGCCGAGCTTCAGCGATGCGGCGATTCAGACATGCCTGACGATGAAGGTTCTGTTTGGCATGGTCGTCATTAGGAGCGCCATTGGTCTGAGCGCCAATGACGACGCGAAAGACGACTGGATTCGTCGAAAGTCTCCTTCGGCTCGTCGGGTTGGACTGGACGGTGCTGGACTTCAGCACCCTGTGCCGACGCCAGCGGACGCTGAACGTGGCTATCCCCTACCGTGGAGGGAAAGGCCCGCTGAACTTGCCGATCGACAGCACCGGCATCAAGGCCGAGGGTGAAGGCGAATGGAACGCCCGCAAGCACGGTAGCTCCAAGCGGCGCATCTGGCGCAAGATACACATCGGAATTGACGAGGAAACGCTAGAGATCGGGGCCGTCGAGGTCACCGGATGCAACATAGGTGATGCGCCTGTCCTACCTGACCTGCTCGACCAGATCCCGCCAGGGGAGCAGATCGGTTCGATGACTGCCGACGGTGCCTATGACATCCGCAAACGCCACGAGGCGATCGCGGCCCGCGGCGCCGCCGCTGCCATCTCGCCACGCAAGAACGCAAAGCCTTGGAAACCGACAAGCCCTGGTGCAGTCGCTCGCAACGAAGCGCTGCGAACCGCGAAGTACTTGGGCCGCGCCATCTGGCGACGGTGGAGCGGATATCACCGCCGGAGCCGGGTCGAGTCAAAGATGAACTGCATCAAGCTGCTCGGCCAATCCCTGATGGCCCGAGACTTCGATCGCCAGGTCGCGGAACTGCAGGGTCCGTATCGCCGTCCTGAACGGCTACACCACGCTTGGCAGACCTGTGACAGTGTCCGTAGAGTAAATCCGTTCGGGGAAAGGGGAACTTCGGTCAGGCCCCGATCTGTGCAACAAGGCCTCGAAGAGGGCTTCTCCCGCGCCATCCGGTTGGCGACATTGCCCGTTGGCGGACTAGCTAACCCTTTGGGTATCCAGACGCATATGCGGCATCAGTCCAAGGGTCTGGTCACTCTGCGGGCTAGGATCCGGCTCCCTGAGGCCCAGTCTTCTTCGTCAATCACCTGACCGGACCGGATCGCCGCCATGAGCTCTGGCGTATATCTCGTGCCGTCCTTTGAAATTTCATCCGACGCGCGATCAGAGCTGTTCCTCACGATCCGGATCGCGGGCCGGGCTTTGGTCGTCCTCGCGTTGTGCCCGGGGTCCGGCGCAGCACTGGCAGCCTTCTTTGTTCGCTTGGAGTTGAAAATGATGAAGTCCTGTCCTGCGCAAGCGGATGGAATTTGGCCGGCTTTGGGGAACTCGTAAACCACCGCCCCTGTGTCGAGCAGGCGCCACCTAACAGCTCGGAATTCAACTCATTAACTCGATCAGGTTTGAAATTACTTCGTATTGACGCGATGTCCAATCCAAAAGAGCCATCTTGGATGTGCCCACGAAGCCTGCGCCTCGCTGAGCAGCCCGATTTGACTGGCCCAAGTTGAGTGTTGGTGCATGGCTGGCCTCTCAACCATCGGAATGATTGTTCGGGGGCCGGCGGTCGGTAGCCGAGTGCACTATGCGGACTGGCCGTGTTGTAGTGCCGACGACATGTCTCAATGATGATCTGGGCCTCTCGGAGCGAGCAGAAGATCTCCATTCAGCAGCTCGTCGCTTAACCGGGCGTTGAAGCTCTCGACATAGCCATTCCTCCGGGGTGATCCCGGTTCTATGTACGCGGTCCTGGCACCGACAGCGGCAATCCCGTCTCTCACGGCCTGCGCGACGAACTCAGTGACGGGACGCCAACCGGGCCATTTCGCGAGGACGTCGCACAAGCGCGTCGTTGTCTGAGATGAGCTGTTTCATTATGCGTTGCGCAATTCTCAATGCGTCTTCTTCGCTCAGCGGATGTGTCATTTCCAACCTAGCTCGATACTTCTACAAATCGGAATGATTTAAAAAATTACAAATAATAACAGACATATGTGATGGACATGTCATGTCGTGCCCATCGCTTCCATGGCAAACCACATCAGGCGTCTCTGGCGCAAATTGTGTGGCAGGGTGCCTTCGTAATGATCGTCACGCATGCCGAGATCCAGAGCCACAAACCCAGCGGTACGTGCTATGCTTGCATTTCACCGAAACCCCGCGAAGATGGCATCTGTTTATAGGCGATGCACAGTTTCAAAATAAAGTCTTTGGGTATATTTGAGAGAGCATGAACAAGCTGCAGCCAAAACAGCCGGAGGGCTATCACGCCCAGCGCCTTTATGTGACAGATGCAGTGCAGGATGACGATGCAGACACGATCGACATCCGTGCCCTTCTGCTGACGGTCTGGCACGGCAAATGGATCATCCTTGTCTGCACGCTTATCGGGGCCACGCTTGGCTTTTTCGCCTCGACGCAGACGACGCCGATCTACCGCGCGACGGCAACGGTGATGTTCGATCCGGACCGGACCAATATCGGCAACCTACAGCAGATCACACCCGACCGGCAAGCTCGAGGAAGCTTGCAGGACCAGATGCAGGTCCTGCGTTCAACGGTTCTGATCGAGCGGGTGATCGATCAGCTGAATCTCGATCGGAACCCCGAGTTCAATCCCTATCTCAGGGTGCCAGAGCCGAAGCTGCTCGATCGGTTCGGAGAGTGGGTCACCCTCCCACCGGAAATCATGGAAATCGCGGAGAACATGGGGCTCGTCAGCCCACCGCCGCCCGACCGCGATCCGGTCGAACTTGGGCGGCGGGAGCGGCTGGCGGTTATTCGGAATGTGAACGCTCGGATCATCCTGACCCAGGTGGACCTGAGCCGCGTGATCGACATCTCCTTCCGGTCGACGAACCCGGTAACGGCGGAGCGGGTCGCCAACGCGTTTGCGCAGCAATATATCGAGGACCAGGTCGCTTCCAAGATTGACCGCGCCCGGTCGGCCACGGACTGGCTCACCAATCGCGTGGACGAGCTTCGCGTGAAAGTTCAGGCCGCAGAAAAGGCCGTGGAGCAGCTTGAGTTCGAAATGTCGCTGCAAGTCGGGCAGTCGTCGGAGATCACCCGCAGCCAGTTAAGTGCTCTTAATGGGGCGCTGTCACAGGCCCGCGTGGAGGGGTCGCGGGCCGAGGCCGTTTATTCGCGTCTGACACAGGCGCTCGAAGAGGGGTCCGATCTCGGCGCGATCTCGCAGTTCAGGGCGTCGCCGTTGATCCAGGGGTATAGACGGGAAGAGGTTGAACTGCTCAATCAGAGAGCTGAGCTCGAGTTCACCTTCGCGGTCGACAATCGCGCGATGCAACTCATCGATCAGAGGCTTGAGCGGGTCCGCGAAAGAATTCAAGACGAGGTCGCCGTGATCGTCGAGGCGGCGGAACTGGACCTCCGCGCGGCCGAGGCGCAACAGAAAGCCTTGAGAGAGGAACTTTCTGTCCTCGAGGGCGTTCTCGCCGAGCAATCCGCACAACAGCTGGAGCTGCGGCAACTGAACCGAGAGGCCGAGGCCAGCCGCGTCATCTACGAAAACTTCCTGGGCCGCCTGGAAGAGGCCAATGTCCAACTCGATCTTCTCGAGGCCGATGCGCATATTCTCTCGCCGGCGGAGCGCCCCCTGTCGCCGGAGCGGGTTTCAGAGCGTCGCACCCAACTCATCGCGACCGTGATTGGCGCAATCGTGGGTGTCGGTTTTGTCTTCCTCCTCGACCGCCTCAATAACTGCTTCCGTTCCAGCGGTGAACTCGAGGAAATGACTCGGGAAACCGTTCTCGGCGTTCTTCCGACCGCTGGCCGCCGCATGCGACGTGCGCGGATCATCCAGTATGTCCGGGAGAGGCCAAAATCCTCGCTGGTCGAGTCCGTCCGCAATCTCAGAACGAGTATCCTGTTCTCTAACATCGACGACCCGCCAAAGGTCGTGATGTTCACCTCGTCTCTGCCGCGCGAGGGCAAGTCGACAACCTCGATGCTCGTGGCGCTGACAAGCCAGCAGATGGGCAAATCGGCCATCATTCTCGATTGCGACCTGCGGCTGCCTCAGCTGGCAGGTCTTATCGGCGCAGAAGCGCATCAATACGGGCTGATGTCGGTTCTCGAGGGCGAGGCGACGATCGATGAGGCGGTCTACAAGGACGCTGAGACCGGCCTTCACATCCTGACCACTGTGAAAGAAGAACAAAGCAGCGGCGTGAACGCCGCAGACATCCTCTCGTCGCGGAAGTTCGCGCAACTCATTGAGGATCTGTCCGAAAGATATGATTTGGTGATCCTCGACACGCCGCCCACGCTCGTCGTGTCCGATGCCAGGATCATTTCGAAGCAGGCCGATGCGGTCGTCTATCTTGTCCATTGGAACGAAACCCCCCGTGGCGCGGTGCTCGAGGGACTGAAGGAACTCCGCTCGGTCGGCGCGCCGATCGCCGGGGTCGCGATGACCCAGGTGAACACGGGCAAGGCGGCGAAATATGCCTACAGCGGGTATTACTCGTACAAAGAGAAGTACACGAGCTACTATACGAACTAGGTGGTCCTGGAAGTTTGCGTGGTGTGCCTAGAAGTCTTGTTCCGACTCGAACTGCTGATAACGTGCCCCATGCCCGACTCGAACTGCCGATAACGCACCGGCCGATTGCGAAGGACCAAGAAGAAATCGACAGACTTCTTTTGGCGCTTCCTGGCCGTATCGATCCACTACACCTTGCACCGCGGCATCAAAGAATGGGTGAGTTTGTGGGCTTATCGCTGGAGCGGCCGTGCGCAGCAGCCCGGTCCATAATATCTGGCGTCGGTCAGTGCTGCCCCCGCGCCATCCGGTTGGCGACATTGCCCTCTGGCGGACTAACCACGCCTTTGAGGATCCACACGCATATGCGGCATCAGGTCTAGGGTAAGGTCATCCTGCGGGCTATGATCCGGCTCTCGTAGGCCCCAGTCATCTTCATCAATCACCTGGCCGGACCGGATCGCGGCCATGAGGTCCGGCGTATATCTCGTGCCGTCTTTGGAAATTTCATCCGCGGGGCGATCGTGGCTGTTTCTTATGATCCGGATCGCGGACCTCGCCCCGCTCGACCTGGCGTCGGCCTCGGGGGCCGGTGCAGAACCGGCACCGTTCTTCGTGCGCTTGGAGTTGAAAATCATTAAGTCCTTGTCCTGCGCGAGCGGTTCCAATTCGGTCGGTTCTTGGGCACTCGTAAACCACCGCGCCTCTGTCGAGCACGCGGTGCAGAATTGCTCGGAATTCACCTCATGAACCCGACCAATGGATAAATTACTGCGTATAGACGCGATTTCCAATCCAAAAGAGCGATCCTGAATGTGCCCAAAGTCTGCTCCCCGTCGAACGTCCACCGCCAGGCGGCGGCCTACAACGTGTCCAGGAGATCTCGTCGATGATGTCGAGAGAGCTCGCGAATGAGGCGACGCATTCTCGCCTCCGCCGAGTGGAGGCCCGTCTTGAGCGCGGTCTGATTGCCGAGGGGCGCGCCCGATCCTTTGGCGCCGCCGCGCATTTGGCAGCGCGCTTTGCCTGAAACCGTCGACCGGGCAGATCTTTAATCCTTCTTTCCTCGGTCTCCTGATCCGCATTGAGACGGTCTTGAATTCTAAGCCTCGGATTTACGATTCGGCCTTCGTTGACCAGCAAGGTGGCTCTTCGAGGGGCGCAGGTCAGAGCGATATGGTCCTTGGGGACCCTCAAGATATCTGACATCACCAATTGCTCCTTGATTTTTTACATCGTTAACAATTAGTTAGGCTGTAAACGCGCTCAAGGCATCAGAATTATGGCGAAAATGTGGCGCAGATCACAGAACGGAGGTTGCGATCTGGATAGATTGAATCGAGAGATCGGAGATAGCCCCATGCAACTCTACGCAACCCGCACCAGAACAGATGTCCGCAGCGCCGCTCGGAAAGAGATCTACCACCAGGCCCTGGTCGCGGAGCGTTGGGCCAATGCAGGTCTGATTGGACGCCTCATGATGCGCGCGGGGATCTGACCCAGGCAACGCGTTCAAGGTTTGACGAGGAGGGAATTAACGATGGATGCTTTCAATATAAATTTCGGGATCGGAATTGATCTGAATCGCGACAAGCGCGCGGAACATAAGCTGGCAGACCGGAGAACACGGTCGCCGTTGGACTGGACACCGAAATAAGTCGAGGGACAGGGACCGGTCGGGTAGGGAGGGGCTTCGGCCTCTCCTTTTCTTTTTATCGCGGGGCGGTACTCGAAGGACTGAAAGAGCTGCGCTCAGTCGGTGCACCCATTGCCGGTGTTGCCATGACGCAGGTGAACACGGGCAAGGCGGCGAAATATGCCTATAGCGGCTATTACTCGTACAAAGAGAAGTACACGAGTTACTACACGAACTAGGCGCTCCTGGACTTTGGGTGGCCGAGTGCGGACGTCGTGTACCGGCTTGGTCGGCCAGTACCGCGACCAGAAACAGTTTGTTTCCCGCTATGGGTTGGAATTCATCCCTGAATGTGAATTTGATTACACTTATACATCATTAGGTTTGCTAATGTAATTTCAGTAGCGAGTTGATGTTTAGTGTGTGTGCGAGTGAGTGTGAGTGTGTCGTAGTGAGTTGACGCCCGTGTTTGTATTTGGGCCTCGCCGACGAATTCTGGACCTAATGCTCCCACGGGTCCAATAAAGCGGCGTCTTGGATCCGGCTCTGTCCCGAGGCCGATCCGGGGCGCCGTTTTTTGTTTTCCGCTGAAGGGGATATCCGGGTGCACTCTCCCCGTCGGGCCCTGCGACAAGTCTTCAATCTTCCTCGGGAGATGTCAGTTAGACGCCTCAAGGCGAGATCAAACCGGTCTTATTGGGCGCAGATTGGGTAGGCTCGCTCCGCAAGTCGGACGACCCGGAGGCCGCCCGACCGTGGAAAGGAGCATTGTCGTGGGAAGGACAGTTCTCCCCCCAGACAAGGGCAGGCAGGTGTGCCCAAACAGCCCGTGCCGGTGACTACATTACCATCGATCTCGGGAAAGACGAACAGGTTTCCGCCGCCAATTATCCCAATCGCCGCCACGCTTTTGCCTTGGTTGAGGGCGATCTCGGCTTTTCGGGGGCAGCACAAACGAGAGGGAAGGCACGGGACAATGACCCCCAATTTTCTGAGACTTGGAACCGCCACCGCATTTATCCTGGCGATGACGACCTCAACTGGTTTTGCTGCGACATTTTCGGAGCTCGACACCAATGGCGATGAGGTCCTCACCGAAGAGGAGTTCGTCGAGGTCCTTGGACCGCACCACGGCGCCATTGCCTACCGCCAGTACAATACGAACCCGGAGCCGGTCACCGTAGAGGTTGAGCAAGAGGTGCAGGCAACCGATCCCGAAACCGGCGAACTGCTCTACGAACAAGGCGCGCCGATCATGGTCGAGGGCATCGACGCTAACGGCGAGCCTGCCATGGTTCAGGCGACGGACCCTGACACAGGTGATCCGCTCTACGAAAAAGGCGAGCCAATCATGACAACCGAAACAGTGGACGTCGAGATCGAGGGGGTGACCGTGGACGAAATCCGCCGGTCCGAGCGCGGCTTTGAGCGGTCAAACGCAGGCAAGGCCGGCGCCTATGCCAACAAGCAGCAGGCCGAGGACAACAAGGCCAATGCTGGAAGCAAGTCGAGCAAGAGCGCGAGCGCCAGCTCAAAGAGTAAGAAGGGCGGCAAGGCAAAGGGCAAGAACAAGTAGCCGCCGGTGTAACGCTCACCCATAGGGAAGAACCTAAGGGCAGCTTGGAAAGGCGTCAGAGGAATATCTGGCGCCTTTCTCGTTTGCGTTGGGCCGCTCCTCGGGTAGGACCCGTAGCCGCTGTGATCATCCGCTCCGGGCGAAGTCTCCGGACGTCTGGCCCGCTCTGGTTTTCGTGCCGCGTCGACGCGCGATGTCTCACGTTGTTGCGATCCGACTTTTGACCTCTCCAGTGCCCCGGGGGAGGTAAGGCGGGAGGTTCGCCTGGTCAGTGCCGGACGAATGTCTGCTTCCGATGCAGTTGGAGGGGCAGGGGCGTTTATTGACTGAAGCCCGGTTGAGGCACGTCAAAGTGAACATAGGGAGGCCTGCTAGGATCTACACCACCATCGCCCGCAGAGATGTTCGTTCACAAGCTCGGAAAGACATCTACCGGCAGGCCCTTATCGCCGAGCGCTGGTCCAATGCAGGGGTCTTCGGCCGCATGCTGATGCGTGCCGGGATCTGAAAGATGACACCGAAATTCATTTAGAGATTTGGAAAAGAAGAAAATGAACGCATTCATGATCAGATTTGGATTGGACATAGATCCGCGACGCCACGATGTCCGTGAGATCCAGTGGTCCGGTCGGAAAATACGGTTGAGGTTGGATGCGGACCGTTTTGACGTGATCGGATTTGGTACGACGCGAAAGTAAGATGAGAGACGGTGGCCAGCCGGGGCAGGAGGGGCGAACGTCCCTCCAACCACCGGTTTATTGGTCTGCGCGAGATAAGTTTCGGTTGGTCATCCCGTGCTACGCAACGGTGCCCTCCCTGGTGCCGTCCACAAAGTCGCGATCGCTCTGGGCCGGGAGCCCTTCGCAGGTGGGGACAAGTGAGATCACTTCTTTGCCCGCTCAATTCATGATGCCGTGAACGCAAGCCTCGCACTCAACCACGGATCCCCGTTATCTTTGTGTGCATACCCTTGCGACCTTGCGCGGAAGAATAGACCGGAGCGTCAGTTGTTCGTGCGCTCCTCATCGTTCTCGACGTCACGCTCGCCGTCATCCTGCGCATAGCTTGAGCCCGCCTTGGTGCGGGTTTCGCCCGCCAGGGCCAGGTCGTCCTCGCCGACTGGCTCGACTTGGGTCGCATCGCGGTTGGCAACGTGGAGATGCATATCGGTTTGGGGAAATGGAATGGAAATCCCGGCCTGGTCAAAGGCTTCTTTCACGGCCCGCTGGAGATCCCAGTAGAGCGCCCAGTAGTCTTCGGTCTTTGCCCAGGGGCGCACGATGAAGTTGACCGAGCTGTCGGCCAGCTCACTGACACGGATCACGGGTGCAGGCTCGTCAAGAACAAGCGGGTTCGCTGCAACCACGTCCTCGAGGACCCTCTGCGCCTCTTCGATCGAGTCGCCGTATCCAATGCCAAAGACGAGGTCGACACGGCGTGTCTTGGATGCCGTGACGTTCGTGATGATGTCACCCCAGACCTTGGAGTTCGGAATGACGATCACCTGGTTGTCCGGGGTCGTTACGGTTGTTGATACGATCGAGACACTGTTGACGGTTCCCGACACCCCGGCGACATCGACGTAGTCGCCCTCGTCAAAGGGGCGATTGATCATGATCATCAGCCCGGCGGCGAGATTGCCAAGCGTCTCCTGCATGGCAAAGGCAAGAATGAACGCACCGCCACCAAACAGGGCGAACACCGGTGTGATGTCGACCCCCAGAGCGGAGAGCGCGATCATCAGGCCGACGACAATCGTCAGCCAGTAGATCACCATGGCGAAGAAACTTTGCAGGAGCTTGGAAATAGTGGGAATGCGCGCAAGCAGCCTCCTTGCGTACGCACGAATGATTTTCGCGGTGATGAGGAGGCCCACAAACGTCGCGAGGATGACAATGCCTCTGATCCCTAGCTCCACACCACCGTCCGGTGATGCAAGCCAGTTGAGCGCCTGCGAAAAGAGGGTGCGCCAGTCTGCCCGTTGCTTCTCCTCGACAATGATTGAGGATCGATAGCTCCGGAATGTCGCGACAACCGCCTCGTCGCCGCCCTTTCTGTCGAGTTCGTTCACGACAGCCGTGAAATGCGCGAACCCCAGATCGCGAATCTCCGCCAAGGCAACGATCCTTTCCCGGGCGGTGTCGCGCCGGTCATCCTCGAGGCGCTCAGCTTCAAGCGTTGCCTCGACGACACCCAATGTCTGATGGGCGACGATTTCCTGCCAGGCGGTCGCAAGCGCACTCAACTGCTCGACATTCAGAGGCAACAATCGCAGTTCCAGCTCTTCAAGCGGAATGCTCGGATCCGCAAGTCCGGCCGGATATATGGGCGCCGCATCGGGCTCTGTCCCTCCAGCGTCCGTCGTTGCCGTCTCCGTTACGCCGGCGGGCGGTTCAGAGGGGACAGCCTCCTGCGCATGGAGAGGTCCCAGCGTGAGACCAATGACGATCGCAAAGATCGCGAGAAGGAGACAAAGCCCTGTGGGCCGTCTCTCACGTCGGAGTGCAGAATAGGTGTGCATACGTCTGACCATGTCGCCGTGGATGGTTGTCTCTACTCCATGTCTTCGATGACCGGAACACTGCATCGATGATGCGCCTCGGTCGGCCCCTGATATGGGTATCAGTCCTGGAATGCTGAGCCGGATTGGCGATAACGCGTACCGTGCCCGACTCGACCTGCCGATAACGCAGAGTATGGAGACCGCTTCGCCTCACTGAAGGGTGGTATCAAGGGTTAGGTGGCGTTCTACGCGAGCTGATGGCTGACCGCGTCGAACCACCGAGACGGCTTGGTCTCGCGACGCTCGGTGAGTACATAAGTAATTACGACTATGAAAGCCTTGTCAGAGGTTTGTCTTCGGTTCGCGTTTTCGTGCCCATTCGGTCCTTGAGGCACTTCGAATGGCTCCTCTCCGCATGCCGGACGACCCGAAGGCCGCCCGACCGCGGAAAGGAGTCTTAAAGTGGGGGTAGTCAGCTCCCCCCCCAGGCAAGGGCAGCCGAGTGTGGTTAAACCACCCGAGCCAGGCTACACCCTAATACAGATTCGAACACGGCAACACGACTTTTCCCCAAGAGAGCGTGAAGCCATATTTGTCTAGCACAAGGTCGCAAATTCTGGGGAAAAGATCCCGGTCATGACCAATGCTATCTCGAGCGAGAGGGCCCTGAGGGACTTATCCGTTTGCCAAATATCGGCGACACGATCGCCCGCGCTGAGCTGCCACCTTAGGGTAATCCCGGTTGAATGCTAATGTATGGTTGGTCGCTGATCCATCGGTATGAATACTTCGGGAGCTGGGGGCCGGTAGCCGAGGGAACTGTGCGGTCTGGCCGTATTGTAGTGATGTCGCCATTGCTCGATCAGGATCTGCGCCTCTTTGAGCGTATAGAACACTTGACCGTGCAGTAGCTCGTCCGTGAATCTGGCGTTGAATCTCTCGCAGTAACCGTTCTCCTACGGGCATCCTGGTTCGACGTAGGCGGTTGTTGCACCGACGGCGGCGATCCAGTCGCGAATTTTCTGTGCGATGAACTCGGGGCCATTGTCGGATCGGATGAACCGAGGCGCCCCACGCTGGATGAACAGGTCCGTTGACTGCTCCATTTTCTTGGGCGTGGACAACACGCTTAGCTTGTGTCACCAACAAGCATCCAAAATTCGTAACAATTGCTATACCTTCGGTATTCTGACTTGGTGGTGGTTCCAAGGGAAACAAAAGCGAAGACATTTGAAGACGTCGTGCTTTCTCACGTGGCGGCGCGCAAGGATTCGGCCTGCCTTTTAACGCCCGATCGTGCGCCGCTTCTGTTCGCAGATTTAGCGGCTGCGATTACTGACGTTCGGTCGGTTTTGAACGATATTGGTTTGGGCATCGGCTGCCGTATCGCAATAGTCTGCGAGGCGCGACCGGAAGCCTATGTCGCCCTACAGACTGTTTCGCCCTCCGCCACCGCGGCGATGATCGATGCCCGGCTCACGACGTCGGAATACGCACGTATCTTTGGCCATATCGGCGCGCATGCGGTCATCGCGACATCCGACCATACACCGGCCCGCGAGGCAGCGCGCGAAGCCGGATTGCCGGTGATCACCCTCAAACCAGAACCCGACGCTCCCGCAGGGCGGTTCAGCCTTGATGCAGACCGGATAGGGGCAACCGCGCAGGCGGGGCCTGCCGGTCCGGATGATCTGGCCTACCTGTTGATGAGCTCTGGCACGACATCACGGCCCAAGGCGGTCTGCATTCCGCACTGGCTAGCCGTACGCAGGGCAAGATCCGCGTCGCAATCGATTGGTCTAACTCCCGCGGACATCGGCCTGAATTTCCGGCCGCCACATTTGGGCGGCGGCATCAACATCGGCTTTCAGTCGGCAGTCTATTCCGGTGGGACCGTGGTTGTTTCCCAGGATTTTGACCCAGACGACTTCTTCTGCCTCGCGGACACATTCCGTACCACATGGTTTTCTGGTGGTCCCGCTTACCATAGGGCAATCCTCGAACGCGCAGAAGACCACCGCGATATCATTGCCCGTTGGGACATGCGCATAGTTCGGGCCGCAAGCTATCAGCTCCCGGAGACCATCCGCGAACGTCTCGAGAGCGAACTCGGACTGACCTGCATTGTGAAGTACGGCTCGACGGATGCTGGCATGATCGCCTGCGAAACCGTCGATCTCCCGCACCGAGCCAATTCCGTCGGTCGACCCTATCAATGTGAGGTCCGCATCGTTGATGATATCGGTGACGTGCTCAGGGCCGGGCGCGAAGGTCAGATTGTCGTCAGGAACGACGAGATGGCGCCCGGCTACTACAATGATCCTGAAGCGGACGCGGCCTTCCGTAACGGCTGGTTCTATACCGGTGATCTGGGTCGGTTCGACGCGGACGGCTATCTCTATGTGACTGGTCGCAAGAAGCTCGTGATAAATCGAGGCGGTCAGAAAATCTCTCCGCTTGAGGTCGAGGCGGCGATCGCGGAAATTGACGGCGTCAGCGATTGCGCCTGCTTCGCGTTGCCGCACCCGACGCTCGGACAGATACCTGCCGCCGTGGTGGCGCCGGTGCATGAAACCAGATTGACCGAAGAAGCCGTGGTCGATGCCTTGTCAAAGCGCCTCGCGCGCTACAAGCTGCCCGACCGGATCATCGTCGTGGACAAGGTTCCGCGATCCTACGGTGGCAAGTTTCAGCCTGGCCAGGCGCTTGAAGCGCTGGGGCTCGGGCGACCACCTCAGACCGAGCATGACGGCACTTGGTCTGAATTGGAGCGAAGGCTGGCCGAAATCTGGAAGCCGATCCTGAACATAAGTGAACTCAATCTCAGCGACAGCTTCGTCGTGCGCGGCGGAGACTCTCTTCAAGCTCTCCGCCTGGTGCTCGAGATCGAGGATGCCTTCGGCGTCACGCTGTCGACAGAGACGATCTACGGCCGCGGCGCAACGATCCGGGGCATGGCCGAAGCCATCGATGCGCTGAAGCGGGCCGGGACAAACGTGTCGGCCAATCGCCATCGCCGGGTCGAAATACCAACCCGGGAAGCCGGTAAAGAGGTGCCGCTGACCTTCGCGCAGGAGCGGTTGTGGTTTGTCTTGAAGGCTGATCCTTCGGCTCTTGGGTACAGCGTGGGACACGGGATTCGTTTCCACGGTGCTGTCGACATGACGCGCCTGCGCGACGCCGTACAGAGCCTTGTAGATCGCCACGAGATTTTACGGGCACGGTTCCCACGGAGAGATGGTCGGCCCGTACAGTTCTTCGACGCAATCGAGCGGGTCGAAATCCCAGTCACCGATCTTGCTGTGCGGTCGGAAGATGATGCTGAGCGGAAAATGAACTTGGCCGCGCAGGACTTCATCGCGCAATCCTATGACATTGAAACCGGGCCGCTTTTTCGCCCGCGGTTCCTGAAGATTTCCGAGGACGATGGTGTGCTTGTTCTCGGAATGAATCACATTGTCACGGATGGCGTGTCCTCGGAGGTCATGGATAAAGAGATCCTCGCCCACTACCACGGTGAGGATAGGGCCTTGCCGCAGCCGGTGCCATTCGGCGACTACGCGCTTTGGGAGCGTGACCGGCTGCGCGGTGACCGCGCGGACCGGATGCTGTCCTATTGGAAAGACGCGCTCGACGGCGCGCCACCGGTTCTTTCGCTGCCATCGGACCGGCCGCGTCCGGCGCGAGCAGCTTATTTCGGGGACCGAATGCGGATAACGCTGTCGGGCGACCTCTGCAACCAGCTGCGCAATACTGCCGCCGAGCATCAGACGACGCTTTTCGCGGCGGCACTTGCGGCGTTTCAGGCATTGCTTTTCCGCACTTCAATGCAGGACGATCTGATCGTCGGCACCGGGGTCGATGGCCGCCCGCCAGGGACGTCCGGTCGGTCGATTGGATTGTATGTCAACGTCTTGCCTATCCGCGGGCGTTTGGTGCCAGACATGAGCTTTGGTGATCTGTTGGCACAATCGCGCAAAGTGCTTTCGGATGGCCTGCGCCATGCTGAAGTGCCCTTCGAGCGCATCGTGCAGGCCGTCAACCCGCCGAGGACCCTCGCCTGTCATCCGTTGGTTCAGGCTTTTTTCGGGCTAATGCCGCGGCGAAGTTCAGATATCGGAAGCGGAGATGATCTTGAAGCACTGGACCTCGGACGGCGCTTCGCACGCTTCGACTTAAGCTTCATGTTGGTAGAGGAAGTCGATGGCATCGGTGGTTTTGTCGAGTTCCGGACAGATCTGTTCGATCGACCGACCATTGCGAGGCTGATCGACATGTACCAGCGGCTGGTTGGCGCCATGACGCAAAACCCGGATCTCCCGATTTCAACCCACGCGTTGACCAGCGATGCGCAGGCGGCCGCGCTAGTTCGCAGCATGTGCGGGAAGGAGGCAGACTATCCCGTGGACCGGTCGATCCACGCGGTTTTTCGCGACGTGGCGCGACGGGCGCCGGAAAGGCCGGCGGTCACGGGCCCAGACGGGACGCGGATCGACTACGGTACGCTCGACAGTTGGTCGGACGCTATCGCGCATCGGTTGCGCGATGCCGGTGTCAGGGGTGGGCTCGTTGCCGTCAGTGCCGAGCGTCGACCGGCTTTCGTTGCCGGTATCCTCGGCTGCCTCAAGGCCGGCACTGGATATCTGCCAATTGCCCCTGATGGTCCGAAATCGCGGCTGAGGGACATCATAAGGGATGCCGGCTCGACACATGTGCTATTGCAGGCAGGGTCCTTGCTGAACGTGGCGAATACCCCGCTTCGCGTAGTTGACCTACCGCAAAATCCGATCGCCCCCAGGGCCGATGCAGGCGGACTGCCAGATTCTGCTGGTCACGACGACGTGGCCTACGTTTTGTTCACCTCAGGTTCGACCGGTCGACCGAAAGGCGTTGCGATCCATCATGGCGGGATCCTGCGGCTGGTGATCAATACAGACATTGCCGATCTTGGTCCGGATCATGCATTCCTCCAGATCGCGCCCACCACTTTCGACGTCTCGTCATTCGATATATGGGGCAGCCTGCTAAATGGCGGCCACGTCATCCAAGCTCCCTGGCCACTGCCTGGATTGACCGAGCTGGCACGCCAAATTGAGAATGAAGAGGTGACGTCGGTCGAAATCACCACGCCGCTCTTCGAGAAACTTGTGGATGTTCGTGCCTCTGCGTTCGCAGGCTTGCACCAGGTCCTCGTCGGAGGCGATGCGATGTCGCCCGACCACGCGCGTCGCTTCCTCGCGAGCGCGCCGGCCACGCGGCTCGTCAATGCCTACGGGCCCACAGAGAACTCGGTCTGGTCGACGGCCCATGTTGTCACGAGCGATAGCGCGAAGGGGCACACGATTCCAATCGGCCGCGCCATCGCAAACACATCGGTCTATATCCTCGACGCCCGTGGCGCGCCCGTACCGCATGGGATCGAAGGCGAACTTGCGGTGGGCGGACCTGGAGTTGGCTTGGGCTATCTCAACGCACCCGATCTGACGGCCCAGAAGTTCCGGCCCGACCCTTTCTCTGACAGGCCAGGGGCCAGGATGTACCTGACCGGGGATCGGGCTCGGCTTTGTCAGAATGGCGAAATTGAGTTCAGGGGGCGTTTGGATCAACAGGTCAAGATACGCGGGTTCCTAGTCGAACCGGCGGAAATCGTCGCTGCGCTCAGCGACCAGCCAGACATCGCGCAGGCCCATGTCATCGCGACGGACGCAGATGATGGTCAGAAGCGGCTTCTGGGCTTCTTTGCACCTTCCGACCCAGTTGCCGCGGGCCCGTCTCCCAACGAGGTTCGGCGGCGCTTGCAGGAATTGCTCCCCGCATACCTTGTTCCCTCACGACTGTTTCAGGTCTCGCATCTACCATTAACGCGGAATGGCAAGATCGATCGCGCGAAGCTTTTGGAGGTGGCGCGGTCGACCCGAGAAGAGACGGTGAAGCGCACCCCGCAAACGTTGATCGAGGCGACCGTCGGCCTTCTTTGGAAGGAAGTCCTTTCGCACGATGATTACGACCGGGAGGTCTCTTTCTTCGACGCTGGCGGAGATTCGCTTCTGCTCATGGAACTGGCCTTTAAAATCGTAGAGGAATTTGGTGTCGAGTTGCCGCTTCCACTGCTTTTCAGAGATCCGTCGATCGCGGGCATCGCCAAGTTGATAGAGGACCACGGTCACGAGGTAGAGCGCCCGGGCCTCGTCGTCGGAGATCCACTTGTCGTGCCGCTCGTTTATCGGCGCGAAGCGGATTCTGAAGACCGCCGGCTCTACATCGTGTCCGGCGCGGGCGGGCACGTTCTGCCGTTCGCGGGGATCGCACGGAATCTCATGGACGAGTGGACCGCCGTCGGGCTTCTGGATCCCGCTATCGGCGGCGAATTGCCAAGGCCGACGATCGAAGACGTGGCCGCAAGACTGATACAAGCCGTTGAAAGCGTAGACCCGGACGGGCCTGTTTTTCTGGCAGGCTACTCGTTCGGTGGTCTCGTGGCCCACGAGATGGCGAACCAGCTTCACTCCTCGGGCCGGCGTGTCGGTGTTGTGCTTCTCGACACCAGGTCTCCCCATTTGCAGACAGTGAGTCGCCGTCTTTATAGCGAGCTGAGGCAGCGGAAAAAATGGTTCGCGGACCTCGCGCAGGATCTTCGCAGAACCGCGTCCGATCGGACGGCAAACTTCAATGAACAGGAAGAGCGTCGGCGTCGCACCGGTCTCCGCATACACCAGCGACAGCTCGGACAAGCCTATGTGCCGGCCGCCCACGACGCTCCCACCGTTCTTCTGCGCAGCGAGAGTGGAACTGGACCTTTGTCATTGGAAGATCACGGCTGGGGTAAAGTTCTCCCGGACATCGAGGTCATGCACGTAAAGGGTACGCACCTGGACATGTTGAAAGGCAAGAATGAAGGGGGTTTTTCAACGGTGCTTTCCCGGGCGCTCTCGCGAGTAGAGGCGGCATCGAGAAGTCGGGCGTCAGATCGCTAGGGACGCGAATAGAAGGCACTCGCGATCTATTTCAGCTTCGTCAAGTCCAAGTGCAATATTTGATGCGATCGATGCATCGGCAAGGAAGATATCTCGCGGCACGAACCCCACGTCTTGCTGCCAGCTACGCGAGTTTTCGGGCCCGAGGACGACGGATCGCCTCATCGTCGAATTCACGATATCCAATCCGGCTCCACAGCGGCACGCCCCGTCAGGTTTAATCACGAAGGATGACTTGGAGGGGCGTGGCAGGTTATTATCGGCTGCCGTGTTTCGACTCGGACCGCCGATAACGCAAAAACGATTCTGAGCGATTGATTTCGAATATGTTGGTCGTCTCTTCTGACTGAACCGGGGCGTCAAGGGTTGGGTGGCGTTCTTAGCGAGTTGGAGGCTGACCGCGTGGAGCCGCCGGGGCGGAACTGTTTCACGACGCCTGGCGAGCACCTATGCAAAGGCGACCGTGAAAGTCTTGTAAATCGTTCTTTTTCGGTTCTCATTTTCATGTCCGCTAGACCTTTGAGTCACTTTGAAAAGCCCCTCTCCGCATGCCGGACGACCAGGAGGCTGCCCAACCGCGGAAAGGAGCCTTCAAGTGGGGTATGACCTGCGCCCCAGGCAAGGGCAGCGCAATCCTTTGGATAGACTGTTTCTGCTCAAATGATTACGAAGTCCTGACATATGTTTCGATGAGTGAACAACGAATCGGTTTAGCCATGGACGTGACTGTTGCTTTCATATTCAGAGAAAGGGTGAGCCAGACGCTGGAGTGTTTGGATGCACTCATTCCAACTCTGCCGCCGGGGGTGCCGCTGATTTGCTTCGACAACGCGTCTCCACCAGAGATCGCTACCGGCATAAAGGCGCGCTCAAAAAAGCATGAGTTCTCCTTGGTTCGAAGTGAGAAGCAACTCACACCAAACGAGCAGCGCAATATCGTTCTTGATCGCATCAACAGCCGGTACGTCATCTTTATCGACAATGATTGCAGCGTCTCATCGAACTGGATTGAGGCACTCGTCGCATGTGCCGTGCAGACCGGAGCGGGCATTGTTGGCCCTCTATATCTTGAGGAAGTCGCCGGGAATGTTCGTGTCCACATGTTCGGTGGGGTTGCCAGAGACGCCGACGAAGACGGAAGACCTTGCTTCATCGAGCGTCACTTCCATTCTCATCAGCCCGTTACCAAAGATATTCGAAATAGAGAGGCGTTTGAGTCCGAATTGATTGAGTTTCACTGTGCGTTGATCGACACTCGGATTTTCGAATCGATCGGAAAACTCGATCCTGAATTGATGAGTTTGGGGGAGCATTCCGACCTCTGCATACAGGCGCGAAAGCGAGGTTTCAAAGTCTACATTGAGCCGAAGTCGGTTGTTACCTATCAAATACCAGCTCGGCTAGATCCACTAGATAGGAGCCACTTTGCCTGTAGGTGGTCTGAGAGTTGGAACGCCCATTCTGTATCTCGTCTTGCCGAAAAGTATCACCTTGAACGAGACGCAATTACAGGTTATGAGAGGTGGGCCAATTTTCATCGCACCAGAGCACAGCTGCAATTTCCGTTTATAAAGCGAAACTTTGGTAGGCGCGTCCATGGGAAATTTCAAAAGGCACTGCGTCCGTTTAATAAAAGTTGGAACAGACTTCGCTATCCCTTACAAAGCAGAAGCGAACGCGCTAACGTTCAATTGAATGTCCTAAAGTATGATTAAGGTCTATTGGCTATTCGTATTTTTCACTAAATTTTTCAATTCGCTTAGCTATCGAATAGATGATTTTGGACCGTTAGATTAGCGACGTTCAAAAACAATGCGCCGCAAGCGTGAACGCAGCCTTGCACTTGCCCGCCGCAATCGTGAACGAAGCCTTACACTTGGTCGGCGCATTGCCGATCTGGGTATGACCGTGTATGACTCAAAACGCCTTACAAACGAGGTTTCAGCCTCAAACCGCGTACTTTCGTTCATGTGTTCGATTTCTTGAAGTCCGGCTGCGACGTCGTCCAAGCTGAAATGATTTGCTGCCCGCAGGGCCGTACTTATGGCGCGCCTTACGATTCTTGCTCGATCGGGCGGATACACTGTAAGGTCGAAGGCGTCTTCTAGCTCGTTGACAAGCCTTATAAAGATTACGCTTCGTTCCTCCTCGGATATGCTCTTAGGCTGACGCTGCATCATTTCCAAAAGCCAATTACCGGCGTCGGTTGTTGAATAGAGATTCAGTAGGCGCTCAACCTTATGTCCCACCGCAAGCTCCATCTCAGTGGACTTCTTGTGATTGAATCCATTAATTGCTGTGCCGAAATCTCCTTGTGGATAGGCAGCATGAAGAAGTGCCGCGATTACCTCGTCTTTACTCCCGCCGTATCGAAGTGCCAATGCAGAAGTTCCAACGAGGTGGCAAATGAAAGGCCGACCTGAACCACGGCAGCGACCAGAAAACAATTCTATGGCCAGATCGTAGGCAGTCCAAAGGCGTTTGAGATCATTATCTGTCCAGCCCGCTTTATCAGCCAATAGAACGAGTGAAACAATAGTTTGAGACCAAAGTTCGCCTCCAGCGTCATAGGTACTCATCGCGTTCCAATCTGATTTTTTGGTTAGGAAAGCCGCATACTGTCAAAGGGTATATGATTTTTGCGATGCTGAGAACTCCTCAATTTTTGCATTGAACCTTGCGAGTGCAGCAAATGCTGCAAGGCACGACTCCAGCGCGAATAGCTGAGTAGTTCTCTGGGGAAGGAACTTATTATTAGTTCGTCCGCTGAGCTGCCATTAAACAGTCATTTGGTGCCGCTCTAAAACGAACGAAGGCTTCTCTAATCGGGCGATTGGGTCAAGTTCGTTTCGTCGTTTCGTTTCCGTCCTTCGGGATTCTGTCTCTCACGCGGGTCGAGCTTCTCTTCGCAGTCATTGTTGGCCCTGTTCGGTTGGGCCGCTGCATGCATGTGTCGGAACGGTCGTGGAGCGCCCAGCTTAGTCTCGCGCTTCGAGTGGCGCAGCAGTCATTTTCGGCGTCATCCACTGAACTCGTCCGGTGAGGGACGATCCCGTCATGGATCTTTAGAGGTTCAGTTCATGCGGCTGCCTCCAAAGGTCTGTGACGGTACTCGGTGTTGTCGGCTCACATGCGGTGCATGACGACAGCAAGCTTTCGTGCGACGGCAACGACAGCGCGCCGATGGGCCTTTGCGGCGCATCAAGCGCAGGCCCCAGCACTTGATCTCCGAGCTGGCGACGGATCGCATCATCATCGCGTTCGCCGCGGCGTAGAGCGCGGAGCGAACGTCGGCGTCACCAGCCTTCGAGATACGGCCCGGGTTGTCCATCTCGCTTGACTGATAGCGTCGTGGTTTCAGGCCGAAGTGGGCGGCAACGGTCCTAAAACTGGTGAAGCGATTGGGGTCGTCCACTGCCGCCTTGAAGGTCAGAGCTGCGATCGGTCCCACGCCAGCTATCGCCATGAAGCGCAAGCACGTCTCATCATGGCTGGCGACACGCTTCACGCGCCGATCCAGTTCCCGGTAAGCGGAGAAGAGAACCGCTCGAGCATCTAATAGTGGCATCAGTGCATGTGACAGATCCGGGTCCGCTTCGATGATCGGACGCACCTTCTCATCAAAAGACGCCTGGTCGATCCGCGATGGCAGGCGCAGGCCAAAGATCCGGAACAGACCACGTATCTCGTTTGCCAGATCAATGCACTTTCGCTGAACTGCTTTGCGGATACTGAGTAGCGCACGCACGGCGTGAGCCTCCCGGCTCTTCATATGAACTGGATTAAACCAGCCAGACCGAAGCACATTGGCTATCCCGAGTGCGTCTGTCTTGTCAGTCTTGTTGCGCATGGCCGAAAGCGCTGCATTCACTTGCCGCGCCTCCATGCAGACGCCGCTGAACCCTGCCTCCCGCAATCCAAAGAACAGGTGCTGGCTCATCGCGCCGGATTCAAACCCTATTCTCAGTTAAGAGCCGCGAAAGTCAGCCAAACACCGGCTGAAATCTTCGATCTCGCACGCGACCGCGCGCTCCAAGACCGATCGACCATCAGCATCAATCACACAGAGTGCGACCGACCGCAGAGATACGTCCAAACCAACAAAGTATTCCTCTCGTTCTCCTCAGATTGCAGCAACCACTGCATTCTATCGAGAACCTGACCCATCCATTCGGCCAGCCCGATTACCCGTGCTTGGTCCGGATTGTGTTGAGTTCTGGGTTTGTTGTTTTTTTGCCGCTCTCGAAGAATTAATCCGAACAGAACAGACAAAGCGCAAAAACAAAGACGAGCCGATGAATACAAACGGTGCGATCACCAAAATAAAAAATGACCAGAGAAGCGAGGCCCCAAGAAACCAAGCAATCAATGCGCAGCAGAACGCCACTATGGGAATTGCAACCAAGAGATTTTGCACTTCAGACTGCTCCTCGGCCTTCTCTCTTAGGGTGTGTGCTTACCCGCCTAGCCGTTACCAATATTTATAACCCGGTTCGCGCAACCAGGATAGGCTTTTTCGACCGAATTGGCTGGAAATCGAATAGAAGCACTGTGTGCTGTTCGACTGGCAAAATTTCGCCGACCTACGGCTGTCACAGTAGCGCGATGTGACTTAATAAGTTGCCTCTTATTGGGATTGAGTGTCGTCAGAGAACTTGTTCACAACCGCTCTTTTTTTTGGGGGCGTAGGCTTGCCTCGCCGCTGCATTTCTGCGGCGACGTTGATGGCCCTCTGTTAGCTTAAATTGCCGCTAACTGTTGTGCATTCAGTGGTCGATCCAAGAGCTGGAAAGCTTCTCCCTTCTTGTTTGTTGCGGAGCGCGGAATTGCAGATCCGCGTCCCGATTCGGCGAAAGCAGACAGGGCAATCCCCTTTGGGTGGTATTAATAAGAGAGAAACAACCTAAGAGTGTCGCTAATGGTGGATAACTCGTGTTTATGCTCAACGCAGTAGCGATGATCAGGTCCATCATCGGCAAAGTGATGTATGTTTGTTGCAAAAATCAATAAGCCGCATACTGTTTGGAAGGGGTTAGCCTTTGGCTGACGCGGATAGTTTGTGTTTCGTACACGTCGGGGGCGTGTGTGTACAAGTTGGGGGCGTGGAATGTTTGTGGATAAGTTTGATGATGGCTCTTCTTTTGTTGCGCGACCAAAGATCGAACTTTTAATTAAGCGTATTTTTGACTTTTCATTTTCATTTTTGGCAATCATCAGTTTGTCTTTAGTGTTCGTTTTGGTCGGGCTGCTGGTAAAATTGTCTAGCTCCGGGCCTATGTTTTATGGGCATTCTAGGGTGGGTTTAAACGGAAAGACGTTTACTTGCTGGAAGTTTCGGACGATGTTCGTTGACGCAGACGAACGGCTAACGAAGTTTCTAAATGCCAATTCCCACGCCCGAAAGGAATTTTTTGAGAAGAGAAAGCTGGCGTCTGATCCTAGAGTCATACCGATCGTCGGTTCTTTCTTGAGAAAGACTAGTCTCGACGAAATTCCACAGTTCATCAACGTTCTTTTGGGTGACATGAGTGTGGTTGGACCACGCCCCGTGACACTGCCCGAATTGGATCGATACGGTCAGAGCAAGGTCGAGTATCTTTCGGTGCGCCCAGGAATAACCGGCGCATGGCAGGTGTCCGGCAGAAGCAGGTTGAGCTTCGAGGAGCGTGTTCTCATAGACGTGAATTACGTAAGAGGCTGGAGTCTTCTTCGCGACATAAGAATCGTTCTAAAAACCATAGTCGTGGTTTTTTCATGTAGGGATGCTGTTTAGGTGCGCTATGCGCGACGATTCTTCGGCGTGATCACAGCGGTGATCTCGGTTTGAGAGCTCTTTGCTCAGCACTCAACGAATAAAAAGCACCCGGGGGTTAGAGATAGAGCGTATTTCCCTAGATAATTTGCCGGCACTCCCCGAAGGCTCAGTGGTAGCGAGCGACGCTGTGGAGAACGAACGATCGCGAGGTTTAACGCCGCCATGCGCGCTTTGTGTTTGTTGTTTCGGCAGGGGCGGTTCTAGCTTGCTCTGGCATTTCCTCGGGTCATCACCAGATGTCTGGATGATGGACCGAGAATGGCATGAGAGCTGCATTAAACCACCAATCTTGCGGCGTGCATGTAAGCGCATCCTCAGGCTCGGCTATATGCACGAGCTGGGACTCGGCAATCGTAAAGTCGATAGAATCGTTCGCAGCCATGTCAGGGCGTGCGTAATTGGAAACCTGAATTCGGATCCGATGCTATTTCATGACGATGCCAAGTTCGCAGCGATAAAGCTGATGGACTATTTTCTTAGTTGGCATCAGAGTGTGTTGGCTTCAATGGACGGCGGCGTGCGCGTCGTACTTCTGCGAGGCCCGCTTGCTCAATGCGAAAGCCTAATCCGATCAGGTCTCACGGTTTCCGAGGCGTGTCGCTGGTACAATGATGTCGCCCATCGCATGAGCCTTATACTCAATTTTCCTGACACTTACTCAATTCGCTTTGAGGATCTTCTTTTGAGGCCGAAACCCGTTTTGGAGGATCTATTTGCGGAACTTGAAATTTCGCTACCGGACAACTTTGTTGCCAAGTCCAAGCCATTCGGAAATGCAAGGAGAGGCAACGTCAATGTTAGTAGTGCACCTATGGTTTCCATCCCACGAGATTCTCTCTCTGGCTTTCTGGATGCAGAGAATGAGGCAAAGGCCGTTATGAGGCTTGATCGCAACTCCAGGGACCAGATTCTTGAAAAGACTCGCAATGCCGCGGCAGGTCTTGGGTACTCGTGATGAATCCTTTGTCCATTTCGCCGCGGCGATCGCAAACTGCCAAGCCGCCCGAAGAGAGATGCCGGGAACGGTCGCAGGGCTCTCTTCAGAACGTATCGACCCGATTTAAGCCTGGCTCCGTGGTCATGATGACCTGTCAATTCACTGAGATCCTTGGTGGCGCTGAGCTTCAGTGTGCAAGACTCACCGAAGAGCTTCGCAGGCAAGTTTCAGATATCGTCGTGCTCACGAGCAGGGTGCCAGGCTTCGACGCGAGTGGCGACGAACACGGCACGGTTAGATTTTGGACGTACAAAGCCCCTCAGCTTGCCGGTCGTTACCTGCCCGCATCACTGCTTTGGGCCGCCAAGGCCCTCTACTGGATCGCACGTCATAGGGGTGAGATCTCCATCCTCCATTGTCATCAACTCCGGATTAACGCCTATGTCGCTGCGATGGCGAACTGGCTTTGGGGCATTCCAACCGTCATGAAGCCTGGCGTCGGGGGCAAGCGGAATGACTTCAAGGTCATAGGCAGTCACAAGTACGTATTCGGCAGACGCGGCGCCCGGTTCGTTGCAAATCATTCGTCGGCTGTTGTCGCCATCTCGTCTGAAATTGCAGAGAACTGCATACAGATGGGTATCCCCCAAGATCGCATTCATCGCATCGGAAATGGAGCGACGCCTGAAATACTTCATGCAGTGGACAAGGGGGAACAGGCGGCCCGCGTCAGCAGCTACCTTACGGAATGCCGCCTGATCTATGCCGGGCGGCTCTCACCAGAGAAAAATGTCGGGCTTCTCGCGGAGGCTTTGTCGACTATCTATACGTCTCGCCCGGGGCGGATGACGTTTGCCGGGGAGGGCCCCCTGCGTGCCTCGATCGAGGAGGTTGCCAAGAAAACCAAGAGTATCGAGATCGAGGCGCCAGGTCGTGTCGGGGACATCGCCGAACGGCTTCGAAGGTGTCATTTCTCTCTGGTGGTATCGCAGGATGAGGGGCTGTCCAACTTCCTCATCGAGGCGGCGGTGTGCGGTACTGTCCCAATTGTTTCTCTGGCGAGCGGAAACAGAGATGTGGTTCCGTTCGCAGATTATCCTCTGGTGGTCGAAGAGCCGACTGTTTCGTCACTGGCGCGGGCAATTCAGTCCGCGTTCGCAATGGAGCTCGACGATTGGCAAGAGTGGTCCCTTCGGGTGTCCGAATATGCAAGGGCCGAGTTCGATTTGACGAGCGTGGCCGAAAAGTATCTCCGACTCTACGATCAACTTCGTCAAGTCCCGATGCATTCGGATGATGAAAGATGATGACGGATCTCCAGAGTTTCAGCCAAGACAGCCGGCGGAATATATCGCTTCACCTCGACATAGAAACCGTATTTTTCGCGATCTTGTTTCTTGGCTTCTGTTCTGTTTTCACCGGCCTTAAGGTGGCGGAAGTCGCCTCGATAGATTTGACTCCATTTGATTTAGCTTGTCTCGTCACGGCGCCAGTCCTTATCACTTCGATGCTTCTGAAAGCACGAGTTCCCTATTCTCACGGGTTCATGCTTTTTGTGTCATTCCTTTTACTGAGCTCGGTTTTGGCCTTTGCCATCTCATTTAGAAACGGACTTCGGGAGCTTGTTCAGGCTATAGAGCTGATTCTATTTGCCGCAATTCTCATATATTATAGGGGTAGAATTAATTGGGATGTATTGGTAAAATGGTTCCTGTTCGTCGCTTTCATAATAATGGTATATAATATCTGGTGGCATATTTCGAACGGCTTTTGGGTGGGCTGGAAGCGCCTAAACGAACCAAAACTTCTCTTCACCTATGCGGTGCCAGCGCTTTTTGCCCTACTTCTCATGCGCAAACGTGAAGCAGGGCTCGGTGACTACATAATCCTGATTGGCATAGCAGTCCTGCTACTCTTCAGCGGGGAAAGAAAGGCTCAGTTGGCGTTACTGCTCCAAATGTTTCTTTTGTTCCTAGGTGGCTTTCTTCGTGTAGGTGTGGTCTTGGGTGCAGGTGCAGTTATTGCGCCTCTGTCCATCTATTTCATTTCGACAGATTCCTATCTTCAGCATCAGCTTCTCTCGGTCCTGAATATCAGAGATGCCTTCGACTTCAGTCTAATCGACATTGCCTCAGGTCAAACCGAGTTGACGCAAAGTAATGCTCAACGTGTCTTCTCGAAGATAGTGAGTGCAGAGCTCATCCGAGATAACTCGTTTCTTGGAGTCGGCACCAATGGGTACGAAATCTATGTGAAATCTCAATACGAAGGACTTCCCATTTTTCTATTGCTGGGAATTCACAACGAGTTTCAGCGGATCCTGGTTGAGAACGGATATGTTGGTCTCGCCCTCTACTGCATCCCGTGGCTCAGAAGTTTGGCTTTCCTTGTATTGATTTCCTCCCGAAGGCTGGTTCGTCCGGCCCTGATTGGATCGATGTTCTATGTTGCCTGCTTCTTTCAATGCTTCTTTGAGAGCTCTGGGCTTGAGGCGTATCTCGCGTTTCTTGTTGTCGCGATTTTGCCTGAACTCATCAAGTCGGGGATGAGGCCTTTGCAACGGGGCGTTTTAGGTTCACCATGAACGGTCTGCGCGCATTTGTAGCCGGTTGGGTCATTGGCTTACTTTCTCTTGCAGTTTCCTCGTATCCAGAAAAAGGATTGGCGTCTCAGGAGATCGGGGTGGAGTGGGATTTACTTGCATTCCCAGAGCTGATCGTGAACGGCTATCTTCAGGAGGACGTGGCGGTTGGTCGGTTCTCGCGTCACAATCCGATTGGGTTTGACGGAAGACCCGCTTCGCAGCAAGAAGATGATCTGCGACCAGTCAACTTGGGCGAAGGGGGTATATCATTTTCTGGAGATGGTCAGTTCCTGGAATTCTCAGGTGTTCGAGATGCTCTCGCTGCGTACCGTTGGGTGTTGATCATTTTTCGTATCGACAGTGACTCCAGTGAAAAGGAAACAGACATAATTTCTGTTAATGCGATAGGAAAGTATGGGAATATTCCAGGATCACAAATGCCTCGTATTTCTTACCGGTCCGAATCAAACGCACTTGTCGCTCTGTGGCGCGGGAAGGGACCGGATGGGTCAAGGTATTATGGCGTCGAGAATTCGTCCGTCGTTGCGGATGGCGAGACTTGGAACGTTGTGCTTGCATATCGTCGCCATGGGCGCCTTTTTCTTAACGTCAACGGCAATGAGGCCAAGACGAATTTGACGACGACACTTAGCTTCTCTGCCCCTTCAGCGCAGAATGACGCTATCTCACGAATTGGTGATCCGAAGATGGGTGCTTCGCCATGGGCTTACGACGCCATTGTGTTCGGGCAAACGGAGTTGTCGGAAGCCTTGGTGGAAAAGATTGAGGCGTGGGCGCTCTGGCGGATGGGTCATCAGTCGCTGCTGCCTGCACGGCATCCCTACCGAACCGAGGCACCGAGGGTAGATGACGAAGATTTTCCGCATCGCTACAGTTACGATGCCGAGCGATGGAAGATGCATTGGGACCGAAACCCTGATGCGTCGCGAAGGGCTTTCCATGGAGAGCTGTTGCCGGAAGTGATCGGGTATGAACGCGTGTTCTTCGATGATTTCCGAACCAACCGGGTTTCTGACAGTACTGCGGGCGAAGGTGGAGAAGCCTCCATTTGGTATGCGCCGGGGCACAATCACAGCGTAGGACGGCTGGCGAGGCTCATTGAACCAAGTAGAGCGCCCGAACTCTATCGGCATGACGGCGAGGAAAAGACTTTGACGCTTTCGCTTCAATACGACGAGGGTTGGAAGGGCGCTGCAATTTATTCTGTGAATGACGCTGGTGTGGGCCGGTCGTGGCAGGGCGGTGGAATATTTCGCGTTCGCGTCAAATTCCCCGAGATCACGAGCAATCCTGGCGTAGGATATTTCCCGGCCGCTCCGTGGTTTTACAATCTCGAACAATTGTTCTGGCGCACAAGCGAGCGCATTGAGTTTGATGGGTTTGAATTCGAGGGTATCGACGATCGATGGATCAACGGTGGCTCATCACATGTCCATTCCGGCCGGTTTCCAGGTCTGTTCGGGAAGCTCGCAGAAGATGCACCGGCTATGGAAATCTTCAACGATCAGGCATGGGTCGATGTCTGGGACGGTGAGTTCCACACGTGGGAGGTTCGCATCTACGACGACGTCACGATTCTTGGTGTCGACGGGTTGGAGATCGCCCGGGTAGAGACGCCCGTGGAGTATCTCGAACGGCTGTACATGATCCTCAACGTTGCAGCGAAGCGCAATAAGCCGGAACCCGACCCTGAAGCCATCCATGAGATGACAATAGACTATGTCGAAGTGCTGCAAGCCACCGATAAGCTGGCAAGCGTTCAACTGCCCTTCATGCAGCGTCCAAAAGTCCGAGGGATTGCAAAAGTGGGGGCTACGCTAACTTGCGACGCATGGCTCGAGCCTGGCATGGACGATGTCTGGTACTTCTGGTACGCAGATGGCTATCCGCTAGGCTTCGATCTCTCGCCGAAGCTTCGTGTTTTGGAAGAGCACGCAGGATCGCGTTTGAGATGCATGGTCCGAGCCGCCGGTGCGCGGGATGCGCCCGAAGCCTGGGCGCCACCGACTGAGCGCGTGGCCAAGTCGCCGTGACATGAAGTTTTGTGTTGATATGCGGACTGCTGATGTCACACTCCGGATTGTGAAGAGGTAATCCTCAGTTGTTCGAGGCTATTGGCAAGCAAACTTGCATGTCTAGCGTCTGAGGGACTTGTGCTGGATTGCTGTCTCCGTGAGACTTGCGTTTGTAGTGCCGTAGGGTTGAGTTAAGATGTTGAAGAACGCTGTCGATAGTTCTGAGATGGACAGCAATGCCATAGACCTCTTGGAGCTCCTGCGGGTCTTGTGGCGGGGTCGCTGGATCATTGTTTGCGGCGTCGCTTTGACGGTGGTGGTTACTGCAGCCTACGTCTTCACACAGACCCCCTACTACACCGCTCGCGCCCTTGTTGTCGTTGATCCAGAGCGTTCCGAGTTCATCGATATGCGTGGAGCATTCGACACGCCGGTCGCCGGCCTCGAGAGCGATGATATCAGCATTGCTGACGAGGCCCGTATCCTGCGGTCGAGGCGCGTCCTTGAGAGGACTGCAACTCTTCTCAACTTGACTGAGCACCAGGAGTTCAACCCCACTTTGGATGATAGGGGCGGCTTCAACCTTTTGGAGTGGATCAGGAAGCTTCCTCGTGCGATCGGACAGGGCGGCTCAGAGGGTTTGGATGGTGATTTGGATGCCGAGGCGTTGCTCCTGCGCTCAGTCGTTGATCGGTTGTACAATCGCATAGATATTGAGCAATCCCTAAATTCTCGCGTGATTGGTGTCGAAACGACACTTGAGGATCCCCAGACTGCCGCCGCTATCTCTAACGCGATCGCCGAGTCATACATCGACTTTCAAAGACAAGATCGACTAGAGGGGTCTCGGCGAACTGTCGAGTGGATGACAAAGAGAATATCCGATCTTGAGCAGCAGGTGCGGCGATCCGCCGAGGCTGCCGATACTTATCGGCTTTCAATCGGCGTCGTAGACGATGATCGAATTGGCGCGTTGCGGGACCGTCTACAAAGACTGAAGCGTACACTCGAAGAAACTCGAAACCTGACATCCGCATCTGGGAAGGGGTCGGAGTCTGTCGCTCAAGTCTCTGACGACATTCTGGAGCAACAGGCCGCCCTCGAAATAAGCATAGAGCGAACTCAGGAGGAACTATTCTCTCTTGCACAGTCGCAACAGGAGCTTGAGCAATATGTTCGCCAGGCCACGGCCGATCGACTGATCTACGAAAGATTTCTCGACGAGCTGAAGGAAATCGACGCGCTCGGCGCAGTGGGATACTCAAGTGCGCGCATCATTGAGACCGCTCAGACACCTCTCAATCCATCCGGGCCCGACAAAAAACTCGCTATAGCGATCGCTGCTCTCATCGGATCGGTCCTTGGCCTGATAGTAATCCTTATCCGGGAAATCCTGCGCCGTGGTTACGATTCACGTGATGAATTGGAAAACGAAACAGGGCTTCCTGTGTTGGCGAGCCTTCCGGAGATGCGCGACGCGACCTCGCCAGTTTCTCTTCTGAAGAAAATCCGGGACGAGCCGCATTCGGAATTTGCAGAGACAATCCGAGGCTTGCGCGCCGCGATCCTCTATCAGTTGCCAAGCGAAAAAGGTCGTGTGCTAGCGCTAACCTCCACACAGCCAAACGAAGGTAAAACGGCCCTCTCTTTGGCTCTCGCGATGGTGGCAACGACCGGGCACAAAAAAGCGATACTTGTCGACGGTGACCTCAGAAAGTCCGACCTTGCATCGGTGCTGGATATCGATGCGAAGGATTATTTTGATGACCTACTTTTTGAGGACCTGCCGATAGAAAGAGCCATCTACACCGATAAGCAGTTCGGGATCGATGTGCTTCCAGTTCGGCCGAATGGGCAGTCTGATCCGAATGCAGTCGACGAAGATGCTTTCTCGAATATTCTGAAGCAACTGAGAAAGAAATACGAACTGGTAATCGTAGACACCCCACCGGTGACACCGGTTTTCGATGCTGGCGTCATTGCGCGTCATTGCGATATGACACTCCTGATTGTCACTTTCGCAAAGACGAAACGCGCTGCTGTCACAGACGCCTTGCGCAGGCTGAGGGACCTCGGCGTTGTATCGGCTGGCTTCGTTTACAATCGCGTGGATTTCCGAAAGGAAGCCAGCCGCCGTGGCGTCGCGTACAACAGTTATCAAGAGTATTGGCGCGGGGCATGACCATGTACAAACATCTTATTTGCAGCTTGCTCGCATTCATTGCTGCAACAGTCCTTTCTACAAGTCCCCTATCTGCAGAGCAGGAGTATCTGCTGCAGCCGGGCGACCAATTGACGGTGTCGATCAGCGGGTTGCTTGATAGTACAGCGACGGCCACTGTGCAGGCGGATGGTCGCGTCATCTTTCCGCACTTCGGTGACTTTCAGGCCATGGGAAAGTCCCGTGAAGAATTGCAACGTATCATTGGGCTCGCGAGCATCGGAAAGATCATTTCATTCTATACTCCGGTAGGAGATCGCTTTGAGATCGCGTTGACTGGCGATGACGTTTTCCTGGATGTCTCGGGCTATCGACCGATCTACGTTACCGGAGATGTTGGTCAAAGTGGCGAAATAAAGTACTTCCCTGGGATCACGCTGCGCATGGCGGTAGCGGGAGCGGGAGGCCTGTCAGGTACCGGCGGAGTTAGCGATTCTGCGATGCTTCGTGCGCCCGACCTAAGATCTCGCTGGGAAACCCTTACGATTGATCATGCGAACGCGGTCGCAAGCCTCTGGCGCGTGAATGCGGCCCTCGCCAACGATCCAGATCTGGAGTTCCCTGAAGCGACCTCCGTTTACATTGACGAGGCAAGCTTCGAGGAACTTCTCGCTGATGCGCGTCGTGAGGTGACACAGCTTTTGCAGGAGAAAAACAGACGAAAATCCCACCTTGATACGCGCTTTGAGACCCTAGAGCAGAGAATCGAGTTGCTCTCTCGCGCGCTTGAAAATCAACGCCACGCCTTGGCGATCGAGGAAGAAGATTTGGCCAGAATGGAGCAATTGGGTGAGCGTGGTCTGACTTCGAGGGCAGGGATCTCCAATGCCCGGCAGGCCCTATTAGGGGTCTCAACGAGCGTCTTGGATGTCGAGGGACGTCTTGCACAACTGATCCTAGATCGCGACGAGCTTCTGCAGGAAATCGACACGACCCAACTCCAGTTCGAGCAACCGCTTCTGAGCGAGCGCGCGAGCATCGTCCCGTCACTCTGGTCATTCAGGTCGCGCATAAACGCCGCGCGTGAGGCGCTTCTTCTTAACGGCGTTGCGGTTCAAGTGGCCGGGCAGGAGGAAGAGCCGGACATCACGTATAAAGTGGCTCGACGCGAAGGTGGGACTAGCTTTGTATTTCGCGCCGAGCTCGACACTTTGCTTTCGCCGGGTGATGTCTTGAACGTTGAGGTGATCTACCCCGATCGTACGATGCAGCAGAGTGCGGAGGAAGGCGTTCCCCGCCAAACAACGCAATAGCGTGGCGATCGGGCGGCAGCATTGCGAAGTGGGCAGAAGGTGGGCCCAATAGATGACGAGTGCGCCAGACATCGACGTTGTCATCACTTGCTACAATGAAGGAGCGTTTATAGGTGACGCTGTAGAGTCTGTTCTGGCTCAAACTGTCTCACACCGTGTTTCAAGCATAACGATTGCCGATGATGGTTCTAACGACGAGACCATTGCCGCCCTCAATAGAATCAATGGAACAGATCCAAGGATACAAATCCTGTTCGGCCCTGGCGGAGGAGGCATATCGAAACAACGAAACCTTGCCCTTGCCACTGGAAGTGCACCCTTCGTCGCTATCCTTGATGGCGACGATATCTGGACCGACGAGAAGCTAGAGAAACAGCTTCCATCGATCGAGAATGAAAATGGCATCGGGCTGGTTTTTTCTGAATACTACATGTTTCCGACAAACAACAGGGAGTCACTTTACCATGTGCACATCCCTAACTTCACTAATTCAAACGACCTGGCCCGCCGCTATTTTCTGGATAGCCCGACAATCCTCCCTTCAGCTTCTCTCATGCGCAGATCTTCCCTCGAGGCTATTGGCTTTTTTGATGAGAAAGTGCAGGTCTTTGAGGATACGGACTTCTTCTTCCGACTTGCGCGGGTGTGCAGGTTTGCGTTCATTGGTGAGCCTTTGACTCTGAAGCGTGTTCACCCGGACAGCATCACGGAGAGCCGCAGAGATCTCTTGTCTCACCATGCGTTTGTTGCCTTTCGCGCGGGCGCGCTTGAGCCGTCACTGTTGAAATACATCCCAAAGAGGCTTTCCGAGCGCGCGCGCAAACTAGCAAGCCGAGCCTTCATAGCCGATGATGTAAGACTGGCAAAACTCTTGCTAGGCGCTGCAACTCGGCTTTCGCCCTTGAATCATCGCGCCTGGATCCAGCTGCTCGTGGTAATACTGGCACCGGAACTTGGGCATTGGTACTTGAAACGATACAGATCAGATCAGTTCCAGTTGTTCCGCTCAAACGCCGGGAGACCCGATGCTTGACGACAAGCCTGAAGCAAGTTGTCAGCAGATGCCGGCACAACCAAAGCTCATCTACGTCATAAACAGTATGGATCGCGGCGGGGCGGAACTCGGGTTACTGCACCTCGTTCGCGCAGGCATGTTTCAAGGCTTTGATTTGAAGATCATCTCATTGGTTCGGGGGCAGGGGGGGGTTGAGACAGCCCTTGAAAAAGAAGGGGTATCGATCGAGTTTTTGCGCGACGTCAGGCAAATGGGTGTCGTAGATCTTGCGGTGGCGTTCTTCAAGTTATTGGGTATCTTTCGTCGGGAGAGACCGCGCGTGGTAATAGCGAGCCTTCCGCAGTCGAACATAATTTCAAGGCTCGCCCTGCTTTCCTCCCAAGAAACAATTTTGGTGACTTTTGAGCACAGTATTCGGTTGGCCAAGCCCGTTTATGAGGTTCTTTACAAATGGACAGGCAGTAAGGTGGACTGGGTGTTTGGCGATAGCGAGGTTACGCTTCAAGAAGCCCTCCGTTCACGCTACGTGCATGCACCACGAAAAAGCTCGTTCGTTCCTTTGCTCGAACTGCCGGCACCATGTACCAAAAAGGTCAGGAAGTGCGGTGAACCCTTCCGTGTGATTACCGCAGCTCGATTTACTAAGGAAAAAAATCTGGAAGTCGTTATCAAGGCAGTCGCGGAGCTGCGGGCGCAAGGGCATGAAATCGAACTCACTCTCTACGGGGAGGGTCCAGGCGAAGAAGCCTATCGAAGCCTCGCCAAGTCTCTTTGTGTAACTGAACAAGTCCTTTTTCCCGGTTTCGTAGAGGATTGGGCTACAAACCCTGCCGACCTCTTTGTTGTAGCGAGCCACCGAGAAGGGCTTTGCCTTGCGCTCGCTGAAGCCATGAATGCTGGTATTCCAGCTGTGGCACCGCTAATTGGAGGTATCAATGACTATGCTGATAGTTCGATGTTGGAAGTACTATCTGCCGTGGATGCAGAGACGATAGCGCATGCGATACGATTAGTTAAACAAGATTGGCAACGTGCACTCGTGAAAGCCGATCTCGCTCAGAAGCTAATCTCTCAGCGATTTGGTAAAGAGAAAGTCAGACAAGTAATCGGCGAACTCAACCTGCAGTTGCGTAGAGAGCTTGAGACCTACACGTGATTGAAAAAAACCTGATCAGTGGCCCAGACACAGGGGACTAGATACAAAAAGTTTGCTGCATAAGTAAACAAATTGGCGGCCAAAAGATTGACACACAGACAGCGCGAGATGATCCTAAGAAAGTTGTCAAAGAGTATGGTCAGGTTGACTTACTATTAGGCGGTTGGTGCAAATGAAAATTGGACTCGATTTATTGAGTCACCTGCATCGCACTCTTTGAGCTTTCTGAATTGCACAATCTAAATCATTCTAGAAGGGTTCAGGAAGAATGAAATCTTTTGGAGGCGCATTGGCATCCATCCGACTGCTATGTCCATGTCACCTTCGGGCTGATCTTCATTTGGAGGCGGGAGGGCAGTATCGATGCACCAACATTACGTGTCCACACAATGCCGAAAGACCCTTTCAGAGCATTGGCCATAAACCAGTACTAGTGAGTGCGCTGCGCTGTGACACTTTAGTCGACCCTGAAAACATTGGGAGCACTATCGAGCGCGCCACTGAAGATTACTTGAAGATCAAGCGATTCCTGTTGGGGCAAAGCAAAGTTACTACCAAGAATTGCGAAAAATTCATTGATGACTGTGTTCGTAGACAGGGACGCCCAAAAATCTTAATCATTGGTTCGGGCGTTAGGGGCGCCGGCACCTCAGAACTCTGGGGAGATAAACGACTTTTCAGATTAGGTGTTGACGTTTATCCCACTGATACTGTCGATGTGATTTGCGATGCCCATTATCTACCTTTTCCCGATGGTAGCTTCGATGGCGTTTGGATCCAAGCTGTCCTGGAGCACGTCGTCGAACCTCAAAAAGTAGTCAAAGAGATCCATCGCGTACTCACCCACGATGGAATTGTTTATGCAGAAACACCCTTCATGCAACATGTGCATGATTGAGCTTTTGATTTTACCCGTTTCACTGTTCTTGGGCACCGGTACCTTTTTCGCGATTTCGAACTGATCGAAATGGGTGGCAACGGGGCGGCAGGCACGGTACTTGCGTGGTCATTTCGGTATTTGTTTCTGGCAATTTTCAGGCATCGAGGGGTTGCCCGCGCACTGTCTTTGCCGTTTCAACTAGTTTTTCAGCTCCTTGATAAGTTTGCTAGCCCAAACTCACATTATGATAGCAGCTCAGGTACATATTTTTTGGGAAGGCGCAGTACATCAAGAATTCGTCACGCGGACTTGCCACCACTATATCGAGGCGACTTTACCTAACTTATCTTTTCGGTGAAAAGCGTCCGTTTAGCAAATCTTGACCACCAATGATCACAACCGCCGTAGAATCATAAACGCCGATGGCCGAGATGAGTTAGCAACCACTGCATGTTAAGCTGATAGATCTACAAGGTCTATCCAAATGGGGAGTTTCTATTTCTGGCTTTCGACGCATCGCCGGCTGTTAACCATGAAATCCTAAGTGATCCAATAATGAGTTCGGGCAATATACGACGGAAGTCTAAACTTGCAGGCAAGCTTGTCCGGCCCGAGTGGTTTACTACAAGAACTTGCTTTTGATGCGCTTAACGAGGGCCGCACTGTCATCAGGAAACTTGCGTGCAAATAGTGAACGCGGTTCCTGATGCCGACTTTTGGTCTGCGGTTGTTCTCCCCCCGGTAGAAGAAAGTCAAGATGAGCATCGGTGATCGTCGCAGGATGCGGACCTTCAATCCTCCAATCCGCGTAAGTCAGAGAATAACTACGAATTCGATCTCCGAACTGACTATTCATTAAGACTGTATGTGGGAAAACCTCGTCTGGAATCAAAACGTTTCGGCAGAATTTCGTCAGGCTGGTTTGGCAATCATACTGTTCAACCAAGTACTCTGCTGCATCTCTAGGTAAAGCCCACCACGCAGATCCCTTGAAAAAGGGCCACTTTCTAAACATGGCTGAGTATCCCGGTCGAGTTTCACCGAACCTACGCCATACTTTGGCGGCGTAGCGGATAAGACTACTATCATGTGTTTTAATGTGATAGCGAGCTACCAGCTTCCTGGGAGCAGCGGCGCTTGGAACTTCTTCGCACTCAATAAATAGCGGTCGATCTGGATCGGATAGCGTTTTTAGAATTGTTTCTTTAGAAGAAATTGGATAATCTGATCCACTAAGCAAAATAAAGTAATCGAAATCTACATCACCAGAGAGAAGGGCTTGTCTTAGAAGCTCGACTTCCGCTTCGACTTGTGACCATTCTCCCCAGTGTACCGACACTCTATCTTTAGCGAGCTCAAGATTAGTTGCCGAACTGAGGTCAAAGTCTTCAATCCTTGATTTCTTGTCAATATGAAGAAATGTCCGAGCAGGCAACGTCGAAAGCGATTCAAGGAGGCGAGCAAGGTGATTTGGGCGGTCATGAGCAACAACTATAAAAGCAATTTCCATTATCATCTCAGACGTCAATAACCAAATCGTCGTTTTCCTGAAAATGAGACTGCTCGCGATAAAGTATTATCTCTCTGATATCTATTCTCAGGAATTGATCGGATTCTGCTTGGTTCGCCTGCCATTGATCTGTCCAGACTAAGTAAAGTGTAATCGTAGCACTGTGGCAAAATCAAGTTTGAAGTGCCGAATAGATTCTCGGGATACTCAATTTTCCACGAATACCTGAACATGAATGTAGTGGAGTTCATGTTCCAGATCACTCTAGAAATCTGGGTAAACAGCTATCCCCGAGCGTAAACGGTTTTTTCGTGCGTGGATTGGTCCTTCGAACTCGGGTTTCGACTAGTCATCATCCCGCCGTCGTCATTGCGTTATTCAATGCGTCGGAACTCCGCACCTAGAAGGACTGTATACTGGTTGTCGAAGATCTCGCCGGGGAGTTTTGTCAAAAGCTTACCGAACTTGCCACCTGTCACTCAGATTGAGGGATGGGGTTTTGCAATCCGGACTATTGCGGAATGGATGTGGTGGAACGGTATGGGAGCCGGGGCGTCTTATGCATATGCGCGGCAATGCTATCCCTAAATCCGGACAGCAAATGTAGACGTGTCCTGATCATTCAGCACCTAGAAAAGCGCGCTTCATACGCGGTGTAAATAGAACACTATGAATTCGCTCGCTTGGATGACCGATAAACTTCGCCTTGAGGCGTCGCTTATATGATTGTAGCCATGTGAAATTCAGCTGTCCGGCTCTACGATAAGGAAAATCGCGCCGGATTCGGCTCAACGAAGAATCGCCATGGCCAACTCTATAAATTGCTGCACGGAAAGGAATCCTTTTCCAAATTACACTATCTTCCGGAAGCCTTTCGAGCAGTGTTCTATGGTTTCCTAGTTCCAGAAAGAAATCTTCATCTAAATCTTCATTGCTTCCTTCGGGGAGAAGGCTATCCAGCGGAAATATCATCGAACTACCACATGTTATGTGGAAGCTATCCATTCGGCCCAAGAAAAAGCTTCCTGATCTCCATATATACCCCTTGTCAATTAGCCAGCCGCCATCCCAATCCGCCGATTCAACAAATGAGACCAAGTCTCGATGAAATAGATCATCATCATCTGTTGGCATGACCAAAGAGCCTGTGGCTACACGATGAAGTGCGGCGAATACTCGCCTCCCCCGGTCAAGGTCTACCGCTCGTGAAAATTCTGAATAGTTAGCTGCATCGCGTGCTTCGGTATTCGCAGGAAAATCGACATACTGCAGATCAAAGTTCGAGGACAACTCAGGAAGGTTCTGTCCGGGGTTCACAACAAAGGTTGCTCGCCAATTCTGCGATGTCTGCCCTTTGAGGGATTGGACAAGTTGATGAATTCTCAGTGCTTGACTGGCTGGGTCGACAACTGAATCCGGATGTCGGACGGGAATGATGAAGTGAATCGCATTTGAACTGGTCCCAATCATTCACCCATCCCCTAACAAACAAATCAGTCGAAGCTTCTGAATTGCTCCGCCGACTGAGGAAATATTGCCTGATCAGACCCTCAGATCAAGTGCTTTACCGTCTGAAAGTTCATTGCGCTCGCTACAAAGTTCAAATGAGACAAGATATGTTCGAACAATTGTTCATTCCGAGCCTCGCGCTGGGGCACATCTAATCGGAAATGGGATTGAGTTCACTGACGAGTTGACACTACGCCTGCATAAATCCATCCCGGATTGCCCTGAGAATATGAAATACAATGAGAAGTTCAATGGCACGTTAAGCTGGCGATTTGTCGGTGCAAAGTGGTTCATGACAAACATCCCACTCCACAAAAGTGCTCAATACGCATATGCAAGTTCCAGAAATCTCATCATTACGCCTTCACGATTTGTCCTTCTTTGAAATAATTTCTCTGTAGTATTCTGTTGTGCGACGCCCGAGAGCCTCCTCGGACCAGCGGGACACATCTGTAGCTCGCGCGCCAGCTGTTAAGTGGTCCAGTCGACTGCGTTGACGGGTTAGTAAGATCAGACTATCGACGAGCGAACTGATGCTCGAGGCGCTTATCAGGGAGTTTTTTCCATCGTTAAGTACTTCTTCAATCCCAAGAAGGTCTGGACTAACAACAGGCCGCCCGCCAGCTAGGTATTGAACAGCAACCCTGGGCAACCCTTCCTGCCGAGATGTGATCAAGCCTACATCAGAAACTACTATTAAGCTTTCGGCGTCTTCACGAAATCCTAAAAAACAAACTTTGTCATCCAATCCCAACTCCTTTGAACGGGATTCGCATTCCCGGCGAGTCGAGCCGTCACCCGCAAGGAGGAAGTAAAGATGGCTCGTGTCTGCCTTGCGCCTCCCAATTTCCTCTATCAGGCCAAGTTGTCGTTTGCGAGGTTCAAACGCAGCGAGCAGGAGGACGATCTTACGTCCTTTCACATCACGTTCCAATTTGTCTACCAAGTCACTTGGAGGATTTGCGTTTTGAAACCGCTCGAGGTTCATTCCTGAATAGATCACCTCTATCCGGTCGAGGCCGGCAATCCCAGCGCGGCTGTGTGCCTCCGCCACTGCAGCCGAGACGGCGATGTACCCATCCGTCCAGTTGCTGGCAAGACGTTCAAGTCTGATGTATAACCTCCTGCGCGTTTCGGAGACGCCCTCAAAATTTACTATATGCAGTCCGTGTATCACCGCAGCCGGGAGCTTTCTTGCCGCAATGCGGCCAATCAAACCTGCCTTACTTTGGTGAGTATGAATGATGTCAGGGTTAATTTTGCGGAAGTGATTTGCAAGTTTAATGGACGCGGCGATGTCAAGGATCGGCGATATCGGATGCACAAGCTTAGGCTCGAGAACTACGGAAACTTTATCTTGGATGCAGTTTGGCCAATACTCATCGAAGTCGTTGCCGTGAATGATTGTAACGTCGTGTCCCTGTCGGGCTTGCCACAACGCGGTTGCAACGGTGTTCTCCTCCGATCCTGCTCTAAGAAAACGGGTTAAGACGTGTACAATCTTCAAGTTAAGACCTATCCAATTTCTCGATTGCCACTTAGCGGGCGCTGGAATGTTAGCTACCTAAACGACGACGAACATTCACTCAGAGAATGAAACGGGACACAACCGCCTCCCGTCAATGCTTTACACTGCATCCAGATATTCATTTGGGTTGGCGCACTTGCGTTTGCCATTGAGATTGCAAGGAAAATCGATAGTTGGGGCCGGTTTAAGGCGTGAAAGTGCTGAAAACTCTATGATGGCGTTCACTTTGCGAGCCGGTTGACGTTGATCATTACAGTGAGTTGATCTCGCGCAACATCGATTTCATGGCATTGCAGAGAGGTGTGCACCCAACTTCTCGGAACTCTGCCTGCCGAGCGACAATGCCTTAGTTGAAGCGTCCGAAGGCCCGCTCCAGGCCTCTGGATCAGCATGCAGCTGCGGCCAATCAAGATTGGTGACCGTGCGATGTGCCAATCCGCTCTGCAGCTTCCAACCAGGCTAGGTTGCAGTCACCAGTTCTATCGTCAGTGCTGTTCCTGATGCTATTCAACTTCCTCGCATGGGATCATGCGCGTGACAGTGATCCCAACTAAAGCGCGTCGAACGCGGTTGAACAAGTAGGGTCATAGCGCTCGAAACGTCGCTTCTGTGTCAAGATGATCTGACAGCCGGGTCCGAACAATGCACACTTGAACGATCTGGTGATCGCAGTCGGCATTTGGAGAATGATAGCTTTGATTCACCGGTCTGACTAGGCGACGTTTCCCGCGGGTCGCAGCCCCTCGCGAGACTTGATGTGGATATCTCTTGGGCTTTGATATAAATAGCAGTTAAGACTTCGTGCGAAGAGAGTTTCTAAGTATAGGCAGTTCAATGCTAAAACGTAAATCAGTTTTAGGTGCTCACCAAGCTCTCTATGAAGAGGGCATGAAAATCACGACGCGATCAAGTTGGAGCGTAGTACAGTTTTCAAAGAAAACAATGATACGCATTCTGCGCCGTTTGGGGTTTCTGGACGACAGTAGTATAACGCGAGAGCGTAAATCAAAGTATTGCGCCTATTTTTGGGGCGATCAACCCGCCTCTTCAATTCAAGATATTATTTTGGACTCGGACCCTGATGAATATCTTGCAGGCGCAAGATGTATGCGCTCGTATGTAGTGGTGAATGATTTTGTTGTGCCGCCGAAAAATCTCAAGATTGCAAATGTCACATATACATCAAATGGATTCGCGTGGATTGGGAAGAAGTTAGACAGTAACGCGTCTGTGACAAAGTTGACCACACGTTCAGTATTGAGATTTTTCAAGGAGATACCGCTCCGAACGCCGAGCCGTATAACTCAAGGAACGATTGTGCAGGCACACACACCATACACATATGGAGACTGGGTTGCTGAGCATCGAAATTCAATAATTTCTGCCAAAGAGTTTCCGCGCCCACTCGTCTTGCCTGCGTGGATTGGAACTCGTCCATATGTTCAAAAGGAATTATCAGACCTTGGAATAGAATATAAAGTTATTGAAGATAATACGCTTATTGAGGAAGCATATGTTCTTTCGATTAAGCATTTGGGTAATATCCTCTTGGAGGAGGAAGTTCAATTCTACCGAGAGGCGTTCAAGGTGCCGAACGTGATTCCAAAGCAGGGAAAGATTATCTACTTGTCAAGGGTATCTTTCCGGCGAACGGTTGAAACCCCAGGCCGAAGCTATCCCAGTGAGATTATCGGTCAGATTATCAGGGACATTGGTGGTAGGGTCATTGATGTCGACGGGAAGGACAGAGATTATTATCGAAAATTTGCAGATGAAGCGGATATTGTAATTGCCGATCATGGAGGCGCTATGTTCAACATATTGGAATGGAGGCCGCGTGTGGTTATCGAAATAGTTGAGGATGGATGGTGGATACCGTGTTTTGTTTTTTTAAGCGCTGCGTGTGGCGTGAACTATCATGGAATAGTCAGAAGTTCACATCGCTCTGAAAGTGATCTTCGAGACCAAATAACAATGCACATAGAAAATGGAGTTTCAAAAAAAGATCGATTGACTATTCATGAATTTTGCGGTGAAAGTCGGGTGTAACTCGGCAGTAGAGTTTGAAAGAGAATGTATTAGGTAGTTCTCGCTTGGGATCCATATTCAGAACATGACGAGGGACACCGGAGTGTTCATAACGCTACGATAAATTCGAGATGACTTGATACGCATCACTTTCCAGTCGTTGGGATAGACGGCAAGAGCAATCAAATACCAAAGCCAGCGTCTTGCACGATGTCCTCGCTCCCCCCAAAAATGCGCGCGGGCCATGGCAAGAGCTCCGGCGTAGGCACCCTTGGATTGCAAATAGTCCTTGTGCTTCCGGACGACAAAGAGCTTGGAGTCAAGTTCCACCTGTCCCGCCTTGTAGCTGCGGGCAACAAGGTATTGGGTAATGAGGGGTTGATCGACCGCGACGAAGTGGGCCCCCATCAAGCCGGCACGAACCACGAAATCGATGTCTTCCGCGCGGCGAACTCGCGTCTCGAAGGGGCCGACGTACTCCATTGCAGATTTTCGTGCAAAGAATGTGCATGTCCCGATCGTTCCCCAAGTGAAGCCCGGACGTGCAACATTACCAAGTTGAAAATTTACGGCATCCTCTCCGCGAGGTTCGACAGGATGCCGACCAAGTGCAAGACGTGACATTGTGGGTTCGAATCCTCCGAAGTCTACGACATCGCGATTGCAGAAGCAAAATACCAGCGCATTCGCGTTGGCGCGCTCATAGTTCGTCAAGCGTTGGTACTGCTTCGCGAGGCGATCTGGGCGGCTTACATCGTCATCGTCGAAGAAGGCAATGAACTCGCCTCTGGCGTTCCTTACAATGCTATTGCGCGTTGTTCCCGGCCCGCTGTTTTTCGGATGACGTATTACTCGAACGTTGTCATGTTGCGAGCAAAACTCTTTCAGGATTGACCAAGAATTGTCCTGGGAACAGTCATCCACAGCTACTATCTCGAAATTCGACCAGGACTGGGATAAAGCAGCGTTGAGCGCTCGAAGGATTGTTTTCTCCGCGTTGTAACAAGCGACGCCGATGGTAATCAGCGGATATGGTTCTTTCAAAACCCCATTAGACATTGCTTATGTAACCTGCTTCTTCTTACGTTGGAGTATCAAATGCGGGCCATGCTTTTTGAACTGTAGCCAACCGACGTCTTCATCGCTTCGAGATAATCTGCGGGCTCTATGTCCCACCGAGTGCTGGAACTACCTCAAGGCTGCCGGATAAGTATCAGGTTAATTCCGGTAAGCATCAGGCCGACTCATGTATTTGCGCGATACGCTGAAACGCCATGTTACCGTCCATCAACGCTTTCCAATTATCGCACCCGACCACACGGCCTTTGTCCATCACCACAATACGGTCGCAGCGCTGAACGGTAGTGAGCCGATGCGCGATCATCAGTACTGTTTTATCGCCCGGCAGTGCATCGATGGCAGCCATGACCTCGCGCTCCGTAAGATTGTCGAGTGCACTCGTCGCCTCGTCGAAAATGATGAGGTCTGCGTCGTGGTATAGGGCGCGTGCGATACCGATCCTCTGCCGCTGACCGCCCGAGAGTCGCACACCCCGCTCGCCGACAATGGTATCGTAGCCCTGTGGAAGCTCCTCTGTGATGAACGCATCAATTTGTGCAATCCGCGCTGAACGTCGGAGACGGTCTTCGCCGATTTCTTCTCGCGCCAAACCCAGAGCAATATTCTCGGCGACGCTGTTGTCTGTAAGGAAGATGTCTTGCGGCACATAGCCGACGGTTTGTTGCCATGCGCGCAAGTTCTCGTCGGTAATTTGATTTTCATCCACAACAAGGCGGCCCTTATCCGGCCGCAAGAGTCCCAGCACGACATCCGCCAATGTCGTCTTTCCGGCACCGGTCGATCCGACGATCCCAATTTTTTCGCCGGCTCGGATTGAAAGGGACACGTTTCTAAGTCCTGCATGATCAGCCGAAGGATAAGTGTAAGTAACATCTTCTAGGGAGAGCATTCTTTTGAGGCCCGATGGCGCCGGCACATCACGCTGCAAATCGTCATGGCTATTCCCAATGAGATCCCGATGAACGGCATCTACAGCGGCTGCCCCGGCATTGATGCGCGTGAAGCCTTCGTAAAGGCGCGTCAGTTCCGGTAGGAGGCGCTGGCCTGCGAATGCGAAAAGGCCAAGCAAGGGAAGGATGCCACTCAAGGCTTGTCCTGCTGCGAGCTCGGCTGGATCAAGCAGCAGGAGGCAGAGGAGGATGACCCCTCCGAAGCTAATGGCCTGCATCACATATCGCGGCGTCGCGGCTACAAAGTGGACAGTCGCAGAGGCCCGCGCCATGCGCTGGGCAGGGATGCGGTAGCGATCCACATAGGCGCCCTCTCGCCCGAGAAGCTTGATGTCCTTTACCCCACCGAGCGCCTCGTTGGCTAGCCGGTAGCGTTCCACATTTGAGGCCCATCGGACATGACCGGCGCGATTGATGTGCCGACGCGAAAGAAGGAAAGTCGTTCCGTAGAGGCTTCCAAAGACCGCAAATGCAATCATGGTAATGAGCGGGTCAACCCAGAGGAGTACTGCAACAATGGTGCAGACAGTAAGCGTAGCAGCAATCAATTCCCCAGCGGGTCGGAAAAACTGGCTCACGACTTCCTGGCATTCCGAGAGGACCTGCGTACTCATGTCACCAGAATTGTGATCTAGGAAGTACTCGTAGGGTTGCCGGAGATAGGTCGCGAGCAGCCTGTGACTGAGCGTGTAGGTACGCATGAATGCGAAGTGCGCGACAGCCCATGCGCGCGCAATCTGTAAAATACTTGAAAGAAAGATCACGACGAGCGCTGCTAGTCCCAGCGCCACGAGGAAGCCAAAGTCACTCGCAAACCCGCCGGCTTCGTAGACCCAGGCCAGCGCTGAAATGTCTCTTATCTGTTCGGGCTGCGAGAGCACGGATAGGAAAGGCATCACTGACCCCACCATCGCAGCAGAGGAAAGCGCCGCCAGGACAATCACGCCAAGCACTAGCCATGCATTCCGCCGCTCGCGTGCATCAAGGAGCGCCCAAGCCTTCTTCCAAACAGTGATATCAATCATTAATCTCGCCACCGTCTACAATTAAGAGCCCAGCCTTTAAATTTGGCATACTTTGCTCAAACTAATCAATTCAGCTGGGTGGAAATTCTTGAGGTACATTGCAGATATTTCGAATGCGCTCATCAATCCTCATGCAAGCATGTCTCCTTCCCAGATGCTGAAAGCACTTATCTTTGGATTCTGAATCTCAGCATCTGTCCAGAGTGTAAGGCTGCCATCGAGCACTTCGACCGAAGTTTCGTAAACAAAAGCAGCATTTTGACCGGTTTCGGCATATATATCGAGATCATTGAGAACCAACTGGTCCTCAAGATAGAGGTCGAACACCCGCGCGCCAATGCTGAAGGCTCCCTGCCAGATTTCAGCAAAATGAATCCGGACAGTGTAGATGCCGTTTTCGACAGGAATGTCATAGACAAAGCCGCCTGACTTCCAGGTTTCAGTCTGGTAAAGAAGATCATCATTCGTATTTGCGATGCTTGTCGACGTAGAGTACGTATTCCCAGCGCCATAAGTATCTGCCGCGTAGATTGTTCCGTCTGAAGCGACGTATTCATCGCCGCCTGCGTTCAGCGCAAAGACAAAAACGTCGCCACTGGGATCATCGAAAATGAAACTTTGCGATGCAGCGCCATTTGTGTTCCCCGAAGTGTCGGCAATAGCATCTGCATTTACAATGAAATCAACCTGATCGGGCGTCCATCCACCGTCCTGTAAGATCGAGTAGGTAGCGGTTGCAGATTCATTGCTCTCGGAAAAGACAATCTCTTCCGACAGAATGCTGTAAGTCCCGGCACCTGTTATCGTCATGTCTGAAAGAGCAACCGTGCTCTGATCCAGGGCCGTGTCATCGGAATAGGTTACTGTCACAGTCAGGGGATCGTTTTGGGACGTTCCCCCTGCGACGGAGATGCCAACCGTTGGGTCAGTCACGTCGCTTCCGGGCACTACAAACACGAAAGTATCGCTGGCAGCGACATTTGTATTCCCCGACGTGTCTGAGATCGCAGCGTCGGCTACGCTGAAACTTACTGGATCGATGGTCCAACCGCCATCCTGCAGAACCGTGTAAGTCGAGGTCGCACCCTTACCATCAGGCGAGAACTCCAGCGTTTCGGAAAGGATGCTGTAAGTCCCTAGGCCCGCAATCGCCAGATCAGTAAGCTCGACAGAGCTCTGCAGCAGCTCCGTTTCATCCGCATACGTCACGGTCACGGTCACTGGATCGTCGGCGACGACCCCGCCCGAAACGGTGATGGCGACCGTTGGATCCGTAAGGTCCGGCGGTGGGGTGCCGAAGCCCTCGATCTGCAAATAATCCCAATCGGCCGCGAAACTTCCTTGATTGCCACCAAGTTCTCGAACGACAAGCCCGCTGAGCTTCGCATTCTCTGTTATGCTGCTGAAGTCGATATCAAGAATGCCATCGGACACGGTCGCCGACACTGTAACCGAATAGTGGGCGTTTGGTCCGACGTTTGCGTAGATATCAAGGTCGTTTGCGACGACTTGTCCCTCAACCAGGACATCGAAGATACGCGCACCATTGGAGAACGCCCCGCTCCAAATCTCGGCGAAATAAAGATCGACTTGGAACGTGCCGTCGCCGGTTGCGATGTCATAACCCCACGAAGCACCATTATTGGCGTAACGCTCCTCGGTGTGAAGCTCATCGAGCGTTGTCGTGCCCGCGAAATCTATTAATTCGTCCGTGCTATAAGTGTTTGATGATCCTGTAAGGGATACGTTCGTGGCTTGGGTATCGGGAATGAATGTTACATCTACGCCATCGATCGTGGCAGTGAAACTTTCATCTCCGCCGGAGCTGATTGCCGCAACCGTTGCTCCGGGCCCGCTCCCGCTGGAGCCGGATCTCGATGATACCACGCCGACCGCAAGTCCAACTGGCACAAGTCCACCGCTATCATCTGGAAGGGTAAGGTCTCCCTCTAGCGCCTTGAGCGCGTCGCCGGCAAATGCAACGCTGGCGCCGGCCCCGTTGCTCACCACCGATGAAAGAGTGTAAGTCCACCTCGGCGTCACGAGGGCATTTGCCACATCTACATCGAGATAAAGCTCCAGAGTATCATTATCACCGGCGGACGCGAGTTCAGATACTTCGTAAAAGTCGATCTGCGGCGCCGTTTCGCCAATGAAATCGAAGGCAAACTGCGAGACCACTTCAAAGCCGGTCCGACCATCGCTAAGCCGAACGAGCGACACCGAGACGAAATTGTTCTGATCGCCCGCCCCAATGAAGATCCCTTGAGAAAGTTTTTCTTCGGCAGGTACGCCAGAAACATCGTCCAGGTAATTGTCGATGAGCGAACTGACCGTAAAGGCGGTTGTACCCGAGCCGACCGATACACCCAGCTGGAACCCGTTTCGCTGGCTGTCCGCGGTCGGGTCGCCAGTGTCGACCTCCTTGACCTGGAGTACACCTGGTGCTCCACCAAAGATGATATTGTCCTGAACATAGAGGCTTTCCGGAAGACCACCTCGGTTGGTCATAATCCCGGTGAACCCAATGTCACCACCATTGAAAAGTCCACCGGTTCCGTCGAAAAGGGTGTCTCTCTCGTTGGGGAAGCTGACGCCATTGACAAAAGTCCACAGCATTACTTCGCCTGGTTGGACCACATCAAGAAGACCATTGTCCGGATCAGCGGAGAAGGGGTCGATCGTGTCGTCAATCCCATCCTGGTCGCGATCATTGGGATCAGGCGTTACTCCAACTCCTGCTCCAGGCGATAGAATAACAATTTGATCCGCTCCGTACGCAGCGACGAAGATTACCCCTGGATAGGGATCGAGATCACCCTGTGTTGTGACGTCTAATGGGCTCGATGTGAGGGAACGGGACTCGACGGCGTTGACCAAACCGTCAGGCCCGATGTCGATTGCATAGATCTTGCCGTTAAAGGAGACCGTGACAAGATCACCCTGCAGCCCACCGGCGGCCTCATACACATCGAGCCCGTTTGTCGACGAGAAGAAGGTCCACAATGCACCGTTAGGAGTATCGGTGAGGCCCTCGGTTCGTGATCCGGTGCCCAACTGAACTGCCAGCCGTGGATCAATCAGTGGATTACCGAATGCGTCGACACCGGAAATCTGATCAGCATTGGGGATCAGCGGGCCGAGATCCACAGGCGCCCCCGTGGGGACGAGCGCGCCATCTACGAAATCAAGGGGCGTGCCTGCCGCGACGCCCCAGGGATTCGTTGAGTCTGCGTAGAAATAGAACCCTGCATCTGACGAGTATGCCTGGTAAAGGTTGGGGTGCCCGCCATAGTACATGACGCTGTCCGGCTGCCAGACATTGTCGTCGAGCCTGAGAAGGCTGTCCGCATTGGAAGGACCGCTATTGTTTGCAAGATTTACTGCTGGCCCATTGTCCGCAATCCCGTCGCCGTTGGAATCGACGACCACTTCACCGGATGCGTTCACAGTCAATCCACCCCAACCCGAGTTGGATCCGTTGTCGACTGTGTAGACCTCGCCTGCCGGGGTAATCGCGATGTCGTAGTGATTGCGGAAACCGGAATAGACAACCTTCACAATTCCGGAAGGATCAAAGATTGCCTGGTTCAATCCGTTGTTTCCGCCGAACACGTCAGCCGTTGAGCTACCATCTCCGGCGAGATCTCCCCCAGACGCGTCGTTGTCGCGTGTAATGTCGTCGAGGGTTGGAAGATCAAACAAATACAAATGGGTCTCGGTCGACCCGGGCGGCGTGTAGGATTTGATCTCGCCGTCGGCCTCCATTTGCTCAAGGCTGGCCAGGTCGATCGCAACGACAGAAGCAGAGTAATAATACTCAGGCGTATAGGCGAAGTTGTTGCTTTGCGCGCCAGCGTTGGTAAACCCGCCGACAGTCAGAAGAATCACGTCCTCACCGTCGGCGGTCTTCGTCAATTCGAGCCCGTTGGTCGCGTGGTTTTCTTCGGACCGAGGAAGCCCCCTCACGAGATCAAGCTTTTCCCAGGTCCCATCGGGCTGCTGTGTGAGGCGCGACAAAATGCAAGAGTTTGTATCTAGGTCTTTGTCGTCTCCTGAACCTCCGCCACCGATCCGCGGGTCAGAAGAAGACACGTAAATCACGATATTGCCGCTGTCATCAGTGGTAGTCAGAAGCCCGGTAACCTGTCGGTCTGTCACGCCCGGTTGATACTCACCCACATCGTTGTGGTTCGGCATATCCTGGATCAGCGGGATGTCTTCCCGATCGGTGACAGTCCACGTCTCGGTGGTCACGCCGAATTCATTGACGACAATCTGACGGTCTACAGTGAGCGCGACGATCAGGCCATTCTGTTGACTGATGTAAAGCCTGCCGTCCGGTCCAACATCGATCGACGTTGGATTGTTCAGGCTCACCCCCTGCAAAGCAAGCTGCGTCATTTCGCCTAAGGATCCGACCTTGGGGCCTCCGGGGTCGGTGAACGTATAGCCCGCCGTTTGGGCCGCATTCGCGTTCCCGAAACTGTCTTGAACAACACCGGCCGCTACGGAAAGCGTCGCGACGTCTCCAGACCAATCGTCGTCGGACGGCATAATTGCGTAAGTCGCCGTCGCACTCTGTGCATCGGCGGAAAGATCGAGCCGTTGCCAGAGAATGTCGAGCGCACCACCGGACGATGCGGCCGCAAAATCTGCCAAATCGAGCGTCGCAAGGTTCAGGCCGTCAGGGTCGCTATATGTTACCGTCACCGTTATGGAGCCGATGGTGCTCGTGGCCTGCTCGACGCTGATCGTGACCGTCGGGCCGCCTGTGTCCGCAGGCTGCAGATAGATTGGAGCACTGACCGGACCGGCTGGGTTGCCGTCTACCCCCAAAACGACAGACGTGAACGCCACGGGAAGTGCATCGTCGCCGTCGAAGGAAAGCGAACCGCCCGGGGCCGTGAAGTCGAACAGCGATGTGATATCCTGAACGCCGCCCGTAAGAACGACGTCCACCGTCTGAACCTCAAGCGCATTGTTCGCCCGGAACGGATCGTCCACCGCGACGAGGCGGTCGAAGACACTTATCGTGCTGCCATCTGGCGCGGTGTAATCAAAGGGCTGCGCAAACCCGATTACCATCGTCACACGCGCCGTTTCGCCAGCCGGCCCTTCAATTGTCACAGTGTTCGTCGGCTCCAGCACGCCGATCGCACCCTCGACCGTGCCGTTGACTGTCAGTTCTGTCGAGAGCATCGGGCTTGCCTCGCTGGCAAAGGCAAATGCCCCGCCCTGACTGCCATCGCTCACGAGCTGTGCAGTCGCCACGCTGCCATCGGTGAACAGAATGTCGACGCTGGCCCCTATGAGTTCTGCGCCGGATACACCGCCGATATCCCAGCCATTGAGCCGCGGGTCACTTCCGTTGATGTCGGTGGGATTTTGCGGAAGGCCAACGATCGAGTTAGGATCGACGTCCACCCCAAAGAGAACGGTTTCGCCGGTCTGGAAGCCATTGCTTGAGGCGGGATCGAAGGCGATCATCATCCCTTCGTATCCAGTTGTTCCGCCGGTTCCGTAGAAGGGCGTCAGCAAATCCGAGCCACCATAGCTCAAAGCGCCGGTGCCGCCGGTCGAGCCGTAGGTGACGCCCCGAGCGACGCTATCTCCTGCAAGACCCTCGGGATCAAAAACTGCGTCGGCGAGGACTGCGTTCGAGATGTCGATGTAAATCGCGGCGACGCGCTTGTCGCCGATATTAGTAATTTGAAAAGCGCTTGAACCATAAGTTGACACCTGGACACCGGTACTGGGCGTGACGAGAACTTGAACGGCTCCGACCTCACTCCCCGTGTAGCTGTCAACCGGAGTAATCTCCGAGAAGGGATGTCCCAAGATTTCCGTTACGGATACCGCAGCATTGCCGTTGCCGGACGTGTCTTCGACTGCGCTGGCCGCCACCGAAAATGTAACTGGATCCAGGCTCCAACCACCGTCCTGCAATATCGAGTATGTTGCGGTGGCTGATTTGTCGTCGGTCCCAAACGTAAGTGATTCCGAGAGGATACTGTAAGAACTCGGCCCGGAAATTGTCAGATCCGCCAGCGAAACCGTGCTCTGCTGCAACGCTGTTTCGTCCGCGTACGATACTGTAACGGTCACGGGTTCATTGCCGAACGCTCCACCCGACACGGAAATGCTGACGGTGGGCGAGGTCCCATCAGTGGTGGGATCGGTAAATACAAAGCTTTCTACGACGGCAACGTTCAAATTGGAGGAGGTATCACTGAATGCACCCGCGTCGACTTCAAAACTGACCGGGTCGGTTGTCCATCCGCCGGATTGCGTGATCTGGTAGGTGGCAGTGGCGCTTTTTCCATCGGGGGACAGGGTCAGCGTCTGGGAGTCAATCGTGTAAAGACCTGCCCCCAGGATGTTCAAGTCGCTAAGTGCGATGCTTGTGGTATCTAAAGCGGTGTCGTCCTCGTAGGTTACGACGACTGTGACGGGGTCCAGCTCTGTGAGCCCACCAGACACATTTATGGTCGCCGTAGGCGGTGCTAGATCGGGAGCAGGATCTTCGACAACGGACCAGATGGAAAAGGCGCTAATCTTCGGGTTTTGGATTTCTGGAGACAGCTGGAAAGTGAGGGCACCGTCCTGAACGTCCACATAATAGCCCAAAACCAAGGCTTCGTTTCCGCCGACCGACTCGAAAAGATCGAGATTGTCCTGGACCAGCACACCTTCTACGAGAATGTCGAACTCTCTTAGATCGACATCACCAAAGTAAATCTCTGCAAAATTTAGCTCGAGATAGTAGGTTCCTGGCGCGACCGCGTACTCATAGGTCAAGGTGCTTTGCCACCAACGCTCAGATTTATACAGCGTATCATCGACAGTTCCTGAAATCGACGCCGACGTCGTGTAGGTAAAGCCTTGGCTGGTTGTGTCTGCTTGATAGAAATTGCCGAGACTGTCGGTGTACGCGCCACCCCCAAGATTCATGCCGAAGATGAAATTATCTTTTACCACGGCCAGCCCCCCCAGGCTAAATCGTCAACGACTCGATGTTATCGCGGATCTGCCATCTGCAAAATAGCCTTCTTGGCGTTCCACCATCATCATCGACTGCGACCTCTGTCTGCCTCAGCTTGCAGGCCACATCGGCGTTGAAGCCCATCAATACGGGCTGATGTCGGTTCTAGAGGGTGAGGCCATGATCGACGAGGCGGTCTACAAGGACGCTGAAACCAGTCTACACATCCTGACCACGGTGAAGAAGGAGCATTGCAACGCCGCGAACGCGGCCGACATCCTGTCTTCTCGGAAGCTCGCTGAGCTCATCAAGGATCTGTCCGAAAGATATGATCTGGTGATCCTCGACACGCCGCCCACGCATGTCGTGGCTGATGCCCGGATCATTTCCAAGCAGGCCGATGCTGTCGTCTACCTGGTCCATTGGAACGAAACCCCGCAGGGGGCTGTGCTCGAAGGCCTGAAGGAACTTCGTTCGGTGGGCGCGCCCATTGCCGGGGTCGCGATGACCCAGGTGAACACGGGCAAGGCGGCGAAGTATGCCTCTAATGGCTATTACTCATACAAAGAGAAGTACACGAGCTATTACACCAACTAGGTGTCCTCAGACGATCAACCAACCGGAGGACTCTCCCGGGTAGCGATCTTCTTTCGGATCGCACGCGTACAGTTGGCTGCCTTCAATTGTTTGCCGCGATGCGCTCTTGCCTCCTGTGCTGTAAAATTGAGGATCCATTTGTGTTTATATATTTCAGACGGTTAGATGGCAAATTTGATGCTTTGCGCCGCCTGAAGCGACTTCCGCCCGAAGTCGGGAAGTTTTCAGGGGTCCATATGTAGTATAGACTTTCCAGTGATTTACTGTATGATGCTAACGCTGCCGAGACTTAGGGGTACTGCCATGAACGCCCACACCGCCTCACAAATCGAGCCTGAGCTGCTTGACCTGATCCCGAAGACCGACCCCTTGCCCTGGGAAGACGAGAGCCTGCATGGAGCGATGAAAGCGGCTGTCTTTGCTCAGTTGAAACCGGATACGCCTCATCAACTTGCCGTGGCCACGCAGATCTTTGCCTGTCTCTGGGACCAATATAGGCACGAGCATCTCACACGTGCGCTTGATCTTGCGAGTTATCGCAAGGCGGCCGTCAGCCTCCTGCATGACGAGAAGGATATCGAGGAGCTCTTACTCCCGGATGACAAGAACAAGGCTTTGGTGGCCCAGCTTCTCGGAGAGGACAACGCGGCGCGCCAGGCGGCGCTTGCGCATATCGCAGCGAAGGGGATCACGGAGGCAGATATTCTCGCCAAGGCCTATCTCGATCATTTCCAGGAGGCCGAGGCTCTGGCCCGTCGGCCGACACGTCTCGATGAGCGGCGCCGCGCTCTCATGGAAGAGTATGGGATGCTGAAGACGCAACTGGTGCGGGACGCTGTCCCGGACGCCGAGCTGATCGAGGCGCCGGGTGACGACTGAGCGCCAAAGGGCGGCAAACCGGCGCAACGCCCGAAGGAGTACAGGGCCGCGCTCTGCGGCGGAGCGTGCCAAAGTTGCGCGTAACGCCCTGAAACACGGGCTAACCTTGCCGCCCCCGTCAGAAGATGTGCTGCGTTGGGTCCGGATCATCCTGGGAGACGCCTCTGCCACGGTCGAGACCCTGGGCGATGGGGTCGGGAGCCAGGCGGTGATTGCGCTCGCCCGCGCAGAGGCCCGGCTGGAGCGGGCTCAGGTGGCCGAAAGAGACGCTGTCCTCGCGCTTCAAAAGTACACCAAGACCCATGCCGAGCCGGATCCCTTCGCGCTCGACCTTCTGGATCTCGATGATCCGGCCGTGCTCGCCACCTATTTGAAGTCACGCCACGTCGGGATCACCAAGAAGGGGATCAGGATCCTCATCTCGGCCAGTGACAACCGGTTGCCGAAATTGCGGAAGCGGCTCAGGCTCATGGATCGCTACGTGCGGGAGGCAGAGCGGGAGAAGCGGCAGGCGTACAGGGCGTGGAGCGAGATGTCTGCCTGAGGTTCCGAAACAAAGCCAAGCACACGCACAAGTTGTTCGCGATCTTCGTCTGACCCGAGCCACGGCCGGTGAGCGACTCGAACTGCCGATAACGCGTACCGTCCCCGACTCAAACGGCCGATAACGTGCCGACACTTCACGTCGCTGCGGCCTTTGAAGACACGGATCAATTGAGTGAATCTAAATTTTTAATTGATTTGAAACAGTGCTTTAGTCGCCATCGCGGTGCGTGGCTCAAGAAATGTGGCGAGAATGTGGCGCAGATCACAGATCGGAGGATGGGATCTGGATAGATTGGGTCAAGAGATCGGAGATAGACCCATGAAACTCTACGCAACCCGCACCAGAACAGACGTCCGCAGCGCTGCTCGGAAAGAGATCTACCACCGCGCTCTGGTCGCGGAGCGGTGGGCCAATGCGGGGGTTATCGGTCGGCTGATGATCCGCGCGGGAATTTGAGAGATAACAATACCCATTTTATAGATAGCGGGAGAATTAAAGATGAATGTGTTCATGATCAGGTTCGGCATAGACTTCGACCCCAAGCTCCAAGAGCGCCGTGAGGTCAAATCCTCCGGTCGGACAACCCGGCCGCGCTTTGAGCTGCCCCAAATGTAAGACGAGAGACAAGGACCGGTCGGGATGGGAGGGGCGCGAGCCCCTCTCTTTTTGCGGTGACGTCTTCTTTGGCGTCGGGGCACCCGTCACATAGCGCCAAAACCCTCTTTCTAGGGTCACCACCGCGGAGTCTTGGGGGCCCGTCGTAGCCAGAGCGGGATCGGAGAACAGGGCGCGTCTCTCTTCCGCACGTGGCAGGAGCACGACGGCTCGTGCAGCCGATCCCCAAGAGAATTCCGACCCGAACCGCCGATAACGCACAGCGATGTGCACGCCAAAGAAACGCCCTTTGCACATACAGGTAGTAAATGAAGCCGTGGGAACAGTCTGTTTCCCGCTTTGGTTCGGAAATCATCCATGAGTGTGAAGTGCATTACACTTATGGCGCATTAGATATGCTAATTTAAGTGCTGTAACGAGTTGATGTTCAGTGTGTTCGAGTGAGTGAGTATGTCGTAGTGAGTTGACGCCCTCGTGTGTATTTGGGCATCACCGACGAATTCTGGACCTAATGCTCCCACGGTCCAACAAAGCGGCGTCTTGGATCTGGCTCTGTCCCGAGGCCAATCCGAGGCGCCATATTGGTTTTACTCCAGGTGAGATGCCAGCGCAGTCTTACGGTCAGATGTCGCGGCCGGTCTTCGATCATCCTCAGGAGGTTCTGGGTAAACCTCGCCGGGTGCGATCCATTTCACAATTTCGAGGGTCAGGTTCCATGGGATGCCCAGGAACCTGCCCCTTTTTGGTCTGGATTCGATCTGATGCTCATTTTCACACTCTAAAACACCGACACACAAATCACGAGTTACCGAAATGATCCTTAAGTTCAAATCTACCGACCGGACCGACGACATCATCGACGCGCGTTTCCGTCGCCTGGCAAAAGAGTTGCAGATCGAGCGTCGCCCCGCCGTTCAGCTGTTCGCGAAGCGCGGCAAGCCGCTGGCTACCCTCGCAGCTTAATCCCATGTCATTTCCGGATATTTGCCATCGATCTTCAAGGCCTGAGATCAGGCCGCACCAAATTGAGCACTATTAACCGTCCTTTGAGTGCGTCCGAAAGGAAGACACCTTTGGCGCCTTGAGCGAGACTGCGCATGAACCACGCACAATCCGTATGCATTTACGTTGGTGTATAGAGCGATAGAATGATGGATATTCCAGCAACCGATACTGTGGACTGGTCGAGTCTTCTCCTCTGGATGACCGGGTTACTGTGAACCAATCGCCTTGGAGAATATTGCAAGCGCCCAAAGGCGAAAGCGCTGATCGACCTCTGAGAAATCAGGCGCGCACTTGGGGCAATTCTTTGTAAATTCCGTTTTTCAAAGTCGGACCGTTCGTTTCCTGAGGCAGCAGGGGCAAAGCTAATAGCATCGATCTGCCGTTCTCACTGGGTGTGTTTGGCGTGTAGAGAAAGGAAAGCGCGCTACTTCCGCCGCTGCTGGGCCCAACGCTTTCTAATGTCCCCATCATAACTCAAAATGCGCCATCGCCAAACGGCCAAGAGCGCAGCAGCTAAAGCAATTATGAACTCAACTGAAGTCATCGGAACCTTCGAACACGAAACTGAGCGGCAACTACGAGCAAGCCCGCATGACTATCTGCCCACAGTATAAGATAATCCTTATGTGGCATAAGTATGGCTGAATATGTCGTGGGCTGCGACCGTGCATGCGTCTTCTGCGTTCCGGGATTAGTATTGTCGCTGTATCGAGCAACAGTATGAATGGACATTCTCGTGCATGTCTTTCCCGCCCACGATCGCACCGTCATTGAAATCACCGTGTTAAGTCTTCTTGAGGTCTGTGCTTGTCCAATAATGCTTTGCATCCTTGAGAAGCATTGGCGACGGACGGTGACGATGGTTTTCACAACGGAATTGGGTACTGGCCCTTTATCTGTTCCGTTGGTTTGAATGGTACAAAACAGTCCGATCAGGCGCTTGCGCTCCGCATCCCAGATGCTCGCGCTAACCACGTCGCGCCTAAGAGCGAGTGTGTGCTCCGCCACCAATGCTGCTCCTATCGAGACCGTCCTTGTGAAGACGTATTCTGCACACTGGTCATTCTCAGCAGATTTTTCCGCACAGGCGAAAATTCGCCCAAGGCGACCTGCTCGACATTCGATTGTGATACGAAGAAAGCGAACTCTTCTTCCAGAGGGCGGAACATGGCACTTGAACCTTCTAAGCCTGCTTGCGGGGCATGTGTGTGGGGCAATCGGTTGCTGCGGAGCCTGGCCTTGGCAAGCTGTCTGCTCTGCGTATTGGCAAATACGAAATCTATCGCGCAGTCGGTTGGCGCTCACCTTCCTTTGGCGGAGCAGATCGCACCACCCTATGGGGCCAAACATCTGTGCTCTGAGCTGGCTTGGGCCTGCGAAAGCAGGCGGTCAAGCAGCCTGTCGACGGACCAACAATTGCATCTTGCAAAGAGATTGAGCCAGGACATCAACCGGCGTGTTCGACCGGTAGAGGACATTCGGCAGTACAAGAAAGAAGAGTACTGGGCGCTGCCCACCGTGCGTGGCGGTGACTGCGAAGACGTTGCCTTGTTGAAGAAAAAGGAACTGATCGCAAGGGGCGTGGCGCCAGAACGACTATTAATGGCGACCGTGATGAGCCGACGAACCGGTCCACACGCGGTTCTGGTGCTGAGGCTTGCCTCAGGTGACTACATACTGGACAGCGTTACAGCGACTGTGAAGCTATGGCATCGCACGGGATATACGTTCTTGAAGGTGCAAAACCCGGATAGTCCCGAGACGTGGGTGCGTGTCTCTGGGCGCGGACAACTCTAGAACTGGCGAACGCGTCGTGAGGTGCGCCGAGATTGTCTCGGCGCACTTCATTCGCAAAACCACTGACCTTTTTGCGTGACCGCGCGCTTAGCTACGCTTGCCGGGCCCCTCCGGGCATCCCGGGTTATCCTCATCTACTCGATCCGCATCATTCCCGTGGCCCCGGTCGCGATCGTCGCCACATGAATCGGTCTTGTTGTTTTGCCGACCGCTTGACTTGCCGGGATTGTCCTCATCATACCCGTCCGGATCGTTCCCATGCCCCTTGTCCTTGTCTCCCTGGCCGCCGCCGCCCTGGCCGCCGCCGCCCTGGCCGCCGCCGCCCTGGCCGCCGCCGCCCTGGCCGCCGCCGCCTTGGCCACCGTTTCCAGTTGAACCGCCGCCGCTTCCGGTTCCGGCTCCACGATTTTCGCCGCCTTCCCCTCTCGATTCAGGCGCCTCGGGAATTGCCGCAACAGGGACATCAATCAAGATTGCCGCCAGCGCGGGGCAAGCTCTAGTCGTGCCTTCCAAAATCGCAGCGAAGTCCTTCCTTTGCCGAAGATACTCCAGCATCTTCACGGTAACGACCTCGCACACACAGATGTCTTCCACAGATGTCATCTGCCGAGCCGTCTTTGATGTACAGCGGATCTTGCCCTCGGTATCCAAAGACTGCGCTTGAGTCCCGTCAAGCACACCCGCCAAGAATACCATCGAAATCGCCGCAACTGTGCAGCCCAGTACGTTCTTGCCTGTCATTTTCTGCTCTCCTCCAACTCTTTGAGAACCCGCGGCATGCGTGTCACAGCACTCCCCGCACGCGAAATTCTAGCAAAAACAAACATACGTACATTGACATGTATCAACTCTTGGCTGCTCTTGCGGTAAGGCGATTATTCGTCCCAGCGCCATTGATATGCTGTGACCTCCATATTCCGTTAGACCGTGATCTGCCTTGAAAGCTTGTGTCATGAAATCCGTTGCAACTTCGCTCTTGGAGCGGGCAAGGGGTAAAATCGAGCGTCCCTGTCCGGGGGAGATAAGGCGGGAGGTTCGCCTGGTCAGTGCCGGACGAATGTTTGCTTCCGATGCAGTTGGAGGGGCAGGGGCGTTTATTGACTGATGCCCGGTTGAGGCACGTCAAAGTGTACATAGGGAGGCCTGCTAGGATCGCGGAGAAGTGCGGGAGGAGAGAAACCATGTACAAGCATATTCTTGTCGCCGTGGCGTTTCACGAAGATCAGGATTACGGAAAAGCCCTTAAGGCGGCGGCAAGGCTGGCGGATGCTGATGGCCGGGTAACTTTTCTGCATGTCAGAGAAGCAGTGCCCAGTTCGGCTCTGGCATACATTCCATCGGACTACGCAAGCGAAGTGAGGCAGGAGATCCTGGATCGCTTGGATCGCTTAGCAGCCCAGATGGAGAACGGGAGCGGCGTTTTGGTCGAAGGCCATTCCGGTCGCACGATCCTGGAATGGGCGACGAAGCATGACGTGGATTGCATCGTGATCGCATCTCATAGACCCGGCCTGCAGGACTACTTTCTTGGGAGTACCGCCGGACGTGTGGTCCGACACGCGACATGTTCAGTCCACGTGACCCGATGAACAGAGTATTCTTTGCATTTCTGCGCCGACCTTTGCCCAAGAGCTAGGTTTAACCGTCCCACTCGGTGGTTCGGCGGCCCCCTCAGGTCGACGTCAGTGACACAACGAGGTCTGCTTGCCGGTTACCGGTACGGATCCTCCTCGGATTCCTCCAACGCGATGCGGATCTAGTTGAAGTGTTGCGACCTATACTTTTGTATAGTATGATTTCGATGGGTGTTGTCGGCCGACATTGACTCCCAAAGATTTCGCTTGAGATCCCTCGTCCCGTGTCTGTCGGCTGACAACATCTCCTTACACCGCCAATATACTAAATTCATAATTCTGAATTGCCTCTGCCACCCTGGCCAAAATTTGGGTAAATATGTTGCGCGGATCGCTGAACTAGACAGTGTCTGAGAAGCATGAAGAGCTCGCAGCAAGAGCCTTCAAACCCAAAAATAGAGGAACCGCAGGGCCGATGCCATATCGTTACTAACGCAGTTGCCAAATCCGCGCACTCGAGCTGACTTATGGTCGTTTGCCTCGTCGCTATTCCAATAGCGGCTAAAAGCCATAAACTCTGTGGAAGACCTGCCGATCAAGCTCAAAGACCACGGCAAGCTCCCCAAAAGGGATTTGCGAACTGAACGGACCCGGTCTCACCATACGACTGTTAAGTCTTCATAAACGAACAAAACCTGGCGGCGCGCGCCTCGCTCATGTCACGCTTAGCCAAACATGATCTTGCAGCAAGGTGCTTCGCAATAGAGCAAGAGCCTATAGAATCGCAGGTTTCTTTTGCGGCTCTAGCTCCGATGCCACCAGCATAATCCCGTGAACTTCGTCGCGAGTTTGGTCTAGTACCGTTTCGGCAGATAGCACTTCGGCAACGAAGCTCGGCTCGTCCTCTCCTTCGGCAGCCTCGCCTGCCGCTGCCAGCCTGCGCTCAAGACCAATGAAACCAAACATGGAGGCCGCTCCTTGTAACTTATGGAGGCTGCTACCAATCTCTCCCCAGTTTTCCATCTGTGGTCTTTCACGTATTCTCTTCAAGTCGATGAACGCCTCTTGAAAGAAGGCTACGAGTTTCTCTCGCATAACATATGATCCGAGAACCGCATTCAGTTCGTGAATGACACTCTTGTCCAGCAGCCTCGCGCCACCCGGGGACGACGTTTGCTCGATGGTCGATATCAGGTCGTTCAGGACAGCAAGCCGGATTGGCTTGCCGGATAATCCATTCATTCCGGCCTCAACGGCCACTTCGGCGAAATCGGCGGGATCGTAGGCGGTCAACCCTTGAATGTGCGTCCGTTCATTTGGTCCTTTGCTTCGTCTGATGCGCTTTGTGGTTTTTATACCGTCGAGCCCTGGCATATTGATGTCCATTAAGATCAGGTCATATTCTCGAGCAGAAGTTTGTGTGATCGCCTCTAATCCATTGGCCGCCTCGTCAACGCAATGGCCCGAAAAAACAAGCATCTCAGCCAGAACAGACCTGTTCACTGCGCTATCATCGACAATTAGAATTCGGCGTTCGGTCTTTACGTTGCGATCCTCGTTAGATAGAGCCGGTACATCGGATCCCGCGCTTTCGACTTCCAGCGGAACAACTAGTGAGAACGTACTGCCAACTCCGGGCTTCGACTCTACAGACAGATCCCCGCCCATTAGCCGTGCGATCTTTCGTGAGATGGAAAGGCCAAGCCCATCTCCGCGATTTTGCCGTCCATCCGGCTTCGCGATCGCGACATATTCATCGAAGATTACTTCTAGTTCATCTTTGGAAATCCCTTTACCGCTGTCCCAAACGGAAATTTTTGCCATCGCGGCGCCTTCCGATCGCACGCATTGAAGGGACACCTTGATTCCGCCTGCCTCGGTGAACTTGATCGCATTTCCTATAAGATTGGTGATTATCTGAGTAATTCGCGTTTCATCGGCAACGAAGGTCCCAAAAGCACTTGGGCACACGGAAAGTTCGATAAAGAGGCCTTTTTCGCGAGCGAGAGGAGCGAGGACATCGACCAGACGCCGGATTGATTGAGCCGGGTTGAATTGCGAGCTCTTTATGGCCATGGAGCCTGACTCAGCACGGGTAATGTCAAGTGCCTCGTTTACAAGCTGCAGAAGGATTTCCCCTGAAGCGGACGCTAAATCAAGATAGTGCAACTGTTGATCGGTCAGGGGAGTTCTTCGAAGTAGATCGTTTACGCCAAGAATACCATTCAGTGGTGTGCGCATCTCGTGGCTCATCACAGTTAGGAACCGCGACTTGGCTCTGTCTGTTTGCTCTGCGCGGTTCTTTGCTTCCAAAAGTCGACTCTCGGCGAGCTTTCGATCGGAAATATCGCGGACATAGATGACGTTTAGACGATCTGGTCGTTCAATAACTGTGGAGAAGTTCACTTCTGCTGGAAAGTCTTGTTTGGAAAATCGGGTTGCCGTCATCTCAACAAGGCCTGAAGAGATTATCCTAGGCAGATCGTTTTCTACCGGTGCTGTGACCTCGATCCGGTTTGCCGCGTTCGGTTCGTTCGGCAAGAACGTCTCAAAGAAGTTGCAGCCGATCGCGGCCTTGGAGCTGCATCTGAAAATCCTCTCTGCCGCTGGATTGATGTCCAAGACATTCAGGTTTTCATCAGTGACGATGACTGCGTCCAATGACGCTGCAATCGTAGATTTCAGGCGGGCGCCAGATAACTTAAGGGCGACACTTTGACGGCGAGCACTGGACAGAAGATGATTCACGACAAGCAGAGAAATGGTCAGAAGTGCAATGACAACGAGCGCAATCGATCCGAATACAAATAGATTTGACCGGAAGCCAGAACGGCTGGCTTCTGTCCGCTGCGCACCTTCAGCGATCCCGAGAAGCGCGATCTGTCGCGCCATGGGACGTATCTCAGTGGTAAGAGTGATGAGACGAGATAGATCTCCGGAAGTAATCGATTGGTCCTCGTCAAGGATCGCCGCGACGGCTGACGCATAGTGATGCAGTGACGTCATGAGGGGCTCTGCCTCCTCCAAGTCCGACAGGATCTCGCCGGATATCCCGCGCCGGACAAGCGCGATGCGACTGAGTGCGATTTCCGCTCGGACGCGCACCGCGCCTTCGTCCAATGCCGGGAGCGATCTCTGTTCCAGAAGGGTCGCGTAGAGAGTCGAAAGTTCAGCGTCTAGCTGCTGGATCGTCCACTGCGCGTTTTCGTTTCCTGCCGTTGATAGTTCGTCAAGCTGAACCCACAGGCTCCGCCCCATGAACGCGAGCAAAACAAGAAGAACCACCACCATTGAGAATAAGAAGGTTTGAACGATGCGCATCGTCGCGAGCGATCTCTTCAAGTTTGATCCATCTTACAGAGTACCCTATTTGACCAACACGAGCCGAGACAACTGCCATACGGAACGTGATCGATTAATCTCGCTCGCAAACTCCGGATCTGAATCGAAGGGGTAGATCACCCAGAATGGCCCTTTTTCACGTATCGACATGGTATCGCCATTCATTCGTGAGGCGACAATTGGTGCCTTCTCGTCGAGCTCCTCAACGGGCATCTCTATGGAATAGTCGTTCAGTGCGACCATCCGAAGCGTAGAACCCTCGGCCTCTGCATGCTCAAGAAGGTTGAGGATCGAAACACCGCTGAAGTGATTGATCCCATCCGTCCATACCGTTGATGTCGAGAACCCGACCTGTTCAAGCGCATCAAGGTCCTCAAGCGTAAACTTCACTTCCGAGCCGTCGAGCCTTTCAACGTACAACGCCGAAAGGTCGTTGTCCGTGGCAGTTCCAGCCTGCGCGACCCAGATGAAAGCCGCTGTAAGAGATACACGCCAAACTGACATTCCAGAAGTCCTCCCCGTCTCCTTATTGATTTGATGACACCATTGAGAGATAATTGAAAGTGTGGCTCGAGCTTAGCGTCCTCAATTTCACGGCTTTGGCCTCCGCTGTGCCGCCTCATTTAGAGCAATGCTTTTGGTAGAGAGATTTTTGAGATGCCTACAGTATTAATAGCTGACGACCACGAACTCGTACGCGATACAATTGCTACCTATATCGCCGCATCCGAAGGTTTCACGGTGAATGTCGCTTCGGATTTTCATGAAGCTGTAGACGCCCTTACGGAAGCTCCAGAGACAGATCTTGTAATCCTCGACTATGAAATGCCGGGGATGAATGGACTTGAGGGCCTGCGGAAACTTCGGGATCTTCATGGATCCGTAAAGGTAGCGCTGATGTCTGGTGTAACCAACGATAAGACGGCCGCTCGGGCTTTACAGTATGGCGCATGCGCATATCTGCCGAAATCGCTGTCTGTGCGAACCATGTTGGAAGGCATTCGGAAGGCGATGTCCGGCGGACGGTTCTTCCCGATTAATATATCTGAAGACGAGAGTGCGGGAGCATCCTGCCTTGAATGGCAATTGTCACCAAGGGAGTACGATGTGCTTGAGCTTCTGAGTTACGGCAGGTCAAACAGGGATATCGCGAGTGCACTCACCCTTAAGGAAGTAACGGTCAAGCTGCATGTGACCAACATATTGTCGAAGCTGGGTGCAGATAACCGTACGCAGGCGGCGTTGATGGCCAGGGAAAGACGCTTGTTCTGAGCATTGCATACAGCGTAGCCCTCTAGACAGTACGGACGAACTGGCTCAAGCAACCTATACAAAAGTATGGGTTCATGGTAGACGCGTCTCCATCGATGAACGGCGAGTTGGGTTCGTGAGCCAGCAGAAAAGGAAGATAAGCGCGCGCGGTGCGCCTCTTCGATGGGGCTTAGTGCGACTTTGCACGGGACTGAGAGATTTATCATGATCGACATTCATTGTCGGTTCTGCCTGTCGCTCGAAGCGGATCAAATATCGGAGGCTCTGAGGTCGACAATATGTCATCACTGTTCGATCTCGCAGGCAGAACTTCTGACTAAGGGCCAATCCCTTGAGGCGTGTGGCGAGGAGTTCATGTCTGATCCCGTCATGCAATCAACTGTGATGACAACCATCACATTGTGCCCCGCTTGCCACGCTGCCGAACACCGTACACTGCAGGGTAAGCACGTTTCGTGCCAGGTCAGGGCGCGCCATGAACGGGAAGGGTTGCGTTAGATGGCTCTGACCTGCCCCCCGAGGATCCCTCATTCATAACGAGAGTCTGCAGGTCTGGTTTTCATATTCTTCGTCGGTGTTCTGGGCAAGCGCGCCGGGCGCGGAGCCCTCAGATTGCTCAAGCGCCCGGCGCGCTTCTGCGGGGGGCTGGTTGCCAAGCGATGCGTGCGGCCTGATACGGGGCAATTTTCTGGGGGGCGGCGGATCGCTGCGGGGACTGCAAATCGACTCGAACTGCCGATAACGCAGACCGGTCCCGACTCTTCAGCGGAGCACAAGTACGGGTCTCCTACTCAGAGCAATCACCTCCGCGGTTTGGCTTCCCATCATCATTCTGCGAAGTCCCCGGTGTCCGTGCGACGCCACGACGATGAGATCACAACCTTCTAGCTCCGCTGTCTCAAGAATACCTTCAGCTGGATTTTGATCTCGCAGGTGCCGGCTTTCCGAGCGAACACCGATAGAGGCTGCCCGACCCAACGCAGCCTTGTGTATCCTGGACGCGGCCCGCGTTGTTGCATCTTCGAACGCTTGAATAGCGTCCGGTTTCCCTCGCTCAGCTTCACTTGCCATTGCGTACGACGACCAGACTTGTGTCACAGTCAAGATCACAACCGAGGCTCCAACGGACTTCGCCAACTCAAGACCGTGCTCCACAGCGCGGCTCGCAAGATCTGAGCCATCTGTCGCAATCAGTATCTTTTTATACACGTAGCATTCCTTCTTCTTTGTCGGACGATCTGCTGTTCGAGGAGACTACGGTCTTGGGTTCTCAGGGTGGGCTGGGAACTATTTCTCCGCGGCGGCGACGATGTTCTTCACTGCAAGAAAACTGTCAGGCGTCACGGAAATTGTATCGATGCCGGCATCGACAAGCACCGCGGCAAAGTCCGGATAGTTCGACGGGGCCTGCCCGCAAAGTCCGACCTTCCGACCTTTTGCATGCGCACGCTCGATAATCGATCGGATCATCCAGACCACCGCTGGGTGACGCTCGTCAAACAAAGATGCGAGTTTATCACTGTCCCGGTCGATCCCGAGGGTCAACTGTGTGAGATCGTTTGAGCCGATCGAGAACCCATCAAAGCGCTTGCAGAATTCCTCTGCCAGAATGACATTCGACGGCACCTCGCACATGACGTAGACCTGCATGCCGTCCTTGCCGCGTTCGAGCCCGTTTTCTTTCATCACTGCGAGAACGCGGTCGGCTTCTTCCGGAGTGCGGCAAAACGGGATCATAATGATGACGTTGTCGAACCCCATCTCGTTGCGCAGCTTGGCGACGGCCCGACACTCAAGAACAAATCCGTCACGGTAGCCGTCATCGTAGTAACGCGACGCACCGCGCCAGCCGATCATTGGGTTTTCTTCGTGCGGTTCAAACTGTCGTCCCCCAAGGAGATCGGCATATTCATTGGTCTTGAAGTCGGACATCCGCAGGATCATCGGGTTGGGGTAGGCAACCGCCGCGATCCGACTGAGACCTATGGCAAGCTGATCGATAAAGTACTGCGGTTTGTCATCATAGCCGGCCGTCATTGCCTCGATCTCGGTGCGCACGGTCTCATCGCGGACCTCGTCGAAGTGAAGAAGTGCTTCGGGGTGCACTTTGATTGTATTCGAGACGACGAATTCCATACGCGCGAGACCAACACCATCCGCTGGCAACTTCCACCAGCGAGCCGCGGTTTGCGGATTGGCGAGATTGAGCATGATGCGCGTCTTGGTTTCCGGAACATGATCGAGATCGAGCTGCTCGACCGTAAACTCTGCCGTGCCCCCGTAGACGAACCCCGTGTCTCCTTCGGCGCAGCTTACGGTAATTTCCTGTTCCGAGTGGAGAACATGGGTCGCGTCACCACAGCCTACGATGGCCGGCACACCAAGCTCGCGCGAGACGATCGCCGCGTGAGAGGTCCTTCCTCCATGATCCGTCACAATCGCGGAGGCCTTCTTCATGATGGGGACCCAATCCGGGTCAGTCGTCGACGTCACGAGCACCGCCCCCTCGACAAACTGGTCGATGTCTTTGACGTCTTCGATCAGGCAAACCAAACCGGTGGTTACCGCTGACCCGACCGAGATGCCGGTGACCAGCGTTTCGCCGTGCGCCCCGACCGTATAGGACTTCAGGTTTCCTGCATCCATGCGGCTCTGCACGGTCTCTGGACGGGCCTGGACAATGAACAACTCGCCCGTGATCCCGTCTCGGGCCCATTCCATATCCATGGGCAACCCGTAGTGGTCCTCGATCGTGACCGCCATGCGGGCAAGGTCCAGAACCTCGGCATCGGACAGGACGAACTGTCCGCGTTCAGCCTTGGAAGTCGGGACATTCCGGATCGTCTCGCCTGGGGTCGACGAATAGATCATCTTCATCTCCTTGGCGCCAAGAGATTTGGCGACGATCGGAGAGAGCGTCTCGTCCTGTAGAAATGGTTTATAGACCTGGAACTCGTCAGGCGTAACGGCACCTTGTACGACGTTTTCGCCCAAGCCCCAGGCGGCGTTGATCAGGACGACCTTGTCGAAGCCAGACTCCGTGTCGATGGAAAACATCACGCCGGACCCACCGATGTCAGACCGCACCATCTGCTGAACCCCCACCGACAGCGCGACCTGCGTGTGATCAAACCCTTGGACAGTGCGGTAGGTGATTGCGCGGTCCGTGAAGAGCGAGGCATAGCAATTCCGACAGGCCGCGAGCAATTCGTCCTCACCCACGACGTTGAGATAGGTTTCCTGCTGTCCGGCAAAGCTCGCATCGGGAAGGTCTTCCGCCGTTGCTGAGGATCGAACCGCAACAGGCAGGTTCTCCTGACCGGTCCGACGGCAAAGGTCCCGGTAGGCTTGGCGAATAGCCTCTTCGATATCGTGGGGCCAGTCGCCTGCAGCGATGGCCTGGCGGATCTTTTGCCCGGTTTGAGCCAGTGTTTTCTTGCCCGCTGTAAGCTCCGCAAGACTATCGGCGATCACGTCTCCCAGCCCGTTTGCATCGATGAAGCTCCGGAACGCATCGGACGTCGTGGCGAACCCGGGCGGAACCGCAATGCCTTTTGCAGCAAGGGACTGCACCATTTCCCCGAGGCTCGAATTCTTACCCCCCACGAGAGCAACATCTTCACGCTTTAGGTTGTCGAAGAATATGACTGCAACGCTATCGGTCGTCATGAGCACTCCTGATCTGGCACCGGTCCCGCGGTCAAACCTACGAGAGGCTGCGGTGGGCGCGTTGATCAGTGTCAAGGATTCCTAGTTCGGAACGGTTGATGCTTGCTTCAAAGAATGAGGACGGACACATGACACGATCGAACTTGCTCGAGCTTGCGGACAGGATTGAGGCCGCGCTGAAAGTCGAAGATGCCTTGGCGGGGGATATCCTGGCAGCGATTGCCGAGGTGGACGCAGCGGTTGATGCTCAAGGTAAGCTGTACAATCTCGACTCGACGGATCAATTGCTGTCGCTCGTTCACCTTGTGCTCCCTGGGTGGACGGTCAGTTTGAAGGGAAAGGCCTGGCAACCGAACGGGCATTGGGTGTGTTCCCTGAGAAAGACATCCAGCCGGGACAGTGACGAATTCATCGGGGTCGGTCGTGCGCCAACCGTTCCGCATGCACTGCTCGGTGCGCTTCTTCGCGTTCTGGGGCAGCAGTCGCATTAACAAGCTTTCAGGATGGCGGCGGCGTTCAGACCTGGCGCCGGGTACATCGCTGGACCCTTATGGAGCTTTGGGGACCTTTCCGTCCTGTACGGGCCTTTTGCGATTTTATGCTTCTGATGCCGTTGCCTGACCGCTCAATAGGGAGGCTCTGCGGAAGGGGACATGGCAGGCCTCGGCTTTCGTCTGGACCTCTTCCGCGGGTTTGATGTGCGGTTTTCTGATTGCCCGACTTCCAAGCCAGTGGAGCCAGGAGCGGTGATACGCCTCGGCTGGCCGCCGTTATGGGTCCCATTCCCGGAATGCCGAGTCAGATTGTAGACAACGCATACCGTCCCCAACTCAAACTGCCGGTAACGCAGACCAGGGCTTGGAGGACACTTCGCGTCACTGCAGGGCATTCATGACGCGGATCATTTGAGTGGACTTCAGAGTTTAATGCTTTTGAATCGGTGCCTTAGTCACCATAGCGGTGGGCGATCGGGAAATGTGTCGAAAATGTGGCGCAGATCACAGATCGGAGAATGCGATCTGGATAGATTGAACTAGGAAATCGGAGAAAGACCCATGCAACTCTACACAACCCGCACCAGAACAGATGTCCGCAGCGCCGCCCGGAAAGAGATCTACCATCAGGCCCTGGTCGCGGAGCGGTGGGCCAATGCGGGTCTGATTGGACGCCTCATGATGCGGGCCGGGATCTGAGCCAAGCAACGAGTTCAAAGTTTGACGAGGAGTGAATTAACGATGGATGCTTTCAATATTAATTTTGGGATCGGAATTGATCTGAAGCGCGACAAGCGCGGGGAACATAGGCTGGCAGACCGGAGAACACGGTCGCCGTTGGACTGGACACCGAAATAAGTCGAGGGACAAGGACCGGTCGGGATGGGAGGGGCGAGAGCCCCTCTCTTTTTGTGGTGACCTCTTCTTCGGCGTCGGGGCGCCCGTCCCATAGCGCCAAAACCCTCTTTCTAGGGTCACCACCTCGGAGTCTTGGGGGCCTGTCGTAGCTAGAGGGCGATCGGATAACAGGGCGCGTCTCTATTCCGCATGTGGCAGGAGCGCGCCGGCTCGTGCAGCTGATCCCGACGAGAATTCCGACCCGAACCGCCGATAGCGCACAACCCGTCTCAACGCTCAGAATTCTTCCTACCGATACAACTATGACATGCGCCCTACGGTCGGGATTACCTGAAGAAATGTGGCTTTGTCGACAGAAAGTCAGGGCGAATCGTGGTATGTTCACAAATCGGATCGGAGAAAGATCCATGCATGTATACACCAGCATCGCCAAATCAGACGCCTGCACAAATCGTTGTAAGGATGTTTGCCGCAAGCCGCTCATCGCAGTGCGGTGGGCCGAGGCTGGGCTCACCAACGGCATGAAGATGTGGGTGGGAATTTAAAGTCGAGACAGCGTTTACCCGTTTTTCTGAGGAAGGAGTTGAGATGAACACCTTCATGATCAGGTTCGGAATCGATTGGGATGCCAAGCAACATGATCGACGCGAAATCAGTTCAGCCGGACGGACAACACCTCCACGGTTCGACCAAGAGCGCATCGTAAACGAGGAACAGCGGCCGGTCGTGGAGCAGGGGCGTGTGTCCCTCCTTCTTGTATGGATTCGCGGTATCCGTCGCCGAGATCCCCGGCAGTAATGCCGTTACCGCAAACGGAGCGCGCCCACTAACCGAGGTCAATCTCCGGATAGTCGTCTTCGTTTAAGGGCTTGCTGCTTGGCTTGCGCAGAACGAGGTGTTCACCGACAGCGGCGAAAGTTTGCGCGAGGACGCGGGCAAGGGGGGTGATCACATGTCGAGACATCGTACTCTTTCAAGATTCTACTATTTGATTGAGAAGTACTTGCTCTGCCGGAGTTTGGATCAATCTCAAGGTGTTAGGTCACAGGTTCGTGTGTTTTCTGTGAACTATGGACCGTCACGGTGCCCCCCCCCGCTCTCACTCCTGGGGGGGACCCGCCGCAAGTTTCGGCAAGTCCCCAGAAGGCTAACGCCCAGGACACGAACTACCGATATCGCCTATACCCGGACACTCTAGCCGCCTCGAACTGTTGATAACGCGCCACTGCCTCAACGCTCACGTACTGCCTCAAGCGACTTAAAAGGGCACATGCAAGCGTGGAGTTTGTATTTGGCCGGACGAAACACGAAATGGCGATGGTTGCATCGGTTTCCTGCTGTCTTTGACCTCCGTCATTCCGTCTTTCTGAAGCCCTGGCATGATTCCATAGGAGATTGCGCGTAGACGGGGATTCTCTTGCTTAGAACTGACAACCTGGAAACTGCGATCCAACGAAACCGCGACGAGCTGTTCCGTTTCGGGACGGCGCTGCTCTTCATCGTGGGCATCATGCTGTTCACCATCGTGCGCACCGATGGCGGCGTTGACGGCATCCTGCTGGTCACTGCTGCGATGATCGGTGGCTATATGGCGATGAATATCGGCGCGAACGACGTGGCCAACAACGTAGGCCCGGCCGTAGGCTCACATGCCATCACGCTGACGGGGGCTATCCTCATCGCCGCCTTTTTCGAAGCTGGCGGTGCACTGATTGCCGGCGGAGATGTCGTTGGCACCATCAAGAGCGGAATTATCGACCCTGATCTGGTCGCCGACCGGGATACATTCATCTGGTTGATGATCGCCGCACTTCTGGCTGCCGCAGTCTGGCTGAACTTCGCAACCGCTGTGGGTGCGCCCGTCTCAACAACCCATTCGATTGTCGGCGGCGTTCTCGGTGCCGGGATCGCGGCGGCGGGATGGAATATCGCAGACTGGTCCGTCGTCGGCAAAATCGCGGTAAGTTGGGTGATCTCGCCGGTCATGGGCGGGCTGATCGCCGCCAGCTTTCTATATATCATAAAGCGCACCATCACTTACAAATCGGACGTTCTCGCGGCTGCCAAACGGATGGTGCCGGTCCTGGTGGCCACAATGGCCTGGGCCTTCGCCACATACCTGATGCTGAAGGGCATCAAGAAGATTGTTTCGGTGTCCTTTCCTGTTGCGGTGCTGATCGGGATTGCCGTGGCCGGAAGCGTCTACCTGATCATGCGTCCCTACATAGAGCGGATGACGACGCGGCTCGAGAATCACAAGGCGAGCGTGAACGACCTATTCACCGTACCCCTGATTTTCGCAGCAGCGCTTCTCAGCTTCGCGCATGGCGCCAATGATGTGGCGAATGCCGTGGGGCCGCTTGCGGGGATTAACGAAGCCATCGTTGGTAGCGGTGGAGTGATCGTCAACGCGGCGATCCCGCTCTGGGTCATGGCGGTCGGCGCGATCGGTATATCGCTTGGCCTCGCACTCTACGGGCCGAAGCTCATCCGGACTGTCGGCACCGAAATCACCGAACTCGACAAGATGCGCGCGTTCTGCATCGCGATGGCTGCAGCGATTACGGTCATTATCGCGTCGCAGCTTGGCTTGCCCGTTAGTTCGACCCATATCGCTGTTGGCGGCGTCTTCGGCGTCGGGTTTCTGCGTGAATACATCAAATCGAGCTACGCACGCATGCTCGATGAGATCCGCGAACATCACGCGGATCACGACCCCGAAGAAATCGAAGCGTTCCTAGTGCGGTTCGAGGCGGCCGATGTCTCAATGAAGGGTGAGATGCTGCGTGAGATGAAGGCGCAGGCTGCCGAAGACAGGCTCCTAGGCAAGCGCGAACGAAAAAGGCTCGGGCGAGTCCACCGGGTAGAACTGGTCAAGCGTAACCTCCTTTTGCGGATCGCTGGGGCGTGGGTGATCACTGTCCCGATAGCGGCGATACTCGCTGCTGCGTTCTTCTTCATGATCCGTGGAATGCTGCTACCATAAATACGGTGTCGGTGCGGGTCGGTCCTTTTCACGGCCCTCACCACCCAAGACTTTTTGCGTCAGTCTCTAGGTGAAAGGCGGTGTGTCGTGGCCCGCCCTGCAAAGAAGTGTGAGATGGGTAGGGTGCGCAGACTTTGGAGAAAAACCCTGTATCGCGTTCGCCACCGCGTGCCCGCAGGTGCGCGAACGCTCCTAGGCCTGCTGTTCATAGTCGGGGGCGTATTCGGCTTTTTGCCGATCCTTGGCTTTTGGATGATCCCACTTGGCATCGCGATTGTTTCGCTGGATCTAAGATCGGGATCGCGCGCCTGGAGGAGGTGGCGCAAGGGATGATCACTTCTCTCAATTGCGTCGGCGACAGCAAGACCTAAGTTCGCGAGGCACATCAACAGGCAGGCCTTAAGCAGATATGCGCTCTTTCTTCATGTCCCGCACGGTCCGCTCAAGCTCGCGTATCCGGCTTTCCATCTGACGCTGGTTCTCGGCCATTCTGTTCGAAATCAGCCGGGTCAACGCAAATCCGAACTCGGGATGCTCCTGGCAAAGCTTGAGGATCCTATCCCGCTCTATCCAATGGATCTCGCCTGTTGTGACACAAACAGCCGTAGCTGTCCTCGACTGCTCATTCGAAAATAGCCCGACTTCGCCCAGGAGCACCCCTCTTCCAATCGTCTTGTCAAGCTCCTCCAGCCTAATTTGCCCGCTAGAGATGTAGTACATTCTGTCCGCGACATCGCCCTTTCGAAAAATGACATCGCCTTCACGCATTTCGCACGGCGTCATTGATCCCAGGAGCAGGTCAATTGACACCTCTCCCCGCGCGGCACGGCGAACTCTTTGAATGCTTGTGAGCTGTTCCCATGTCCTGAAAATGTTAAGCGGGAGGAGAAATCCATGAAGCAGGATGATTGGCATAAGATCTGCGGCAAACCCATAGAGCAAGAAAGCCAGGTTTGATGAGATGGCGGCAATCCGCAGAGGGACGAGGGTCTTCATACAAAATGTCAAGAAGACCAGGATCGATGCCAAGTAACCGAGTGCTTCAACAGGATTAACCGCTGTCATGTTCTTCCGTCTCTTGAGGACCTGTCGTGACGATCCGAATTCCCCTGCGGCAAGTAAAGTAAGCCAATGCTTGGGTCGGAGTCTTAGTGGAGTTCTTCAAGGTTTCCAGACGTTATCCGCTTTGTGAGCCCTACTCGTATTGTCGAGAAGATTGCCTACTTTCTAAGGGTATGGTGAGCAGTTGGTGCGACGACTTGAAGGTCATATCCCGCTTTGGCCGAACGAGGATGGGACCGTGAATGCACGACTGGGATGTTGTAAGGTTCGACATCAAGGCTTGAGGCAATTGGGACGCCGTCTGATCGCTATTTGCAAGATCTTCAGCTCTCTGGTTCGTTCGATCGTTTCAATATCGATCTTGCTGGCCGGTTTTGCACGAGCCGATGCGTTGCAAGATGAGATCGCCCGCGAGATTGCGGCCATAGAAGCCGGAGAGATGAAGGTTATCGGCGGCGTGAGGCTCACGTCGCTCGATTTCGTTTCCGAGCTGTATTCTTTGCGGGATCATATGCCCCTATGGAGCAATGCCCTCCACAGCGAGGATTTGGTGCGTGAACTATTGGGGGCCAGACGGCACGGCTTTCAGCAGAGGGATTTCTCGATATCGTCGCTTCTTGAGTTGCGTCGCTTGGCGAATGAGGGCCCAGCGGCAGCTCAGGCCCGGTTTGACATCGCAGCCACCGAAGTCGCTGCACGGCTCCTCCATCATGTGTATCTGGGTAAGGTCGACCCCCTTTCTCTCGATCCCACCTGGTCTTTCGGCCGTGCATTCGTGCCGGCCAATGCCGCGGCAATGGTAAACGAATACCTCGAGGTGGCATCCTTCGGGGCACTTGTTGACGATATCGAGATTAACCATCCTGCGTATCTTGCGCTCCAGGAGGCTCTGGACCTGTACCTGTCAATAGAGGCTCGTGGCGGATGGCCTGCAGTGCCTGAGGGCAAAACCCTCCGCTATGGCGACAAAGACGAGCGTATCGCAATCCTCAGAAAGCGTCTTGCCGCTACAGGTGATTACACCAGTGTTCCAAGCGAGATGCAGGTCTTCGACGATGAACTCCTCGCGTCGGTTCAAGCATTCCAGGCGCGGCATGGGCTTGAAGTGGATGGCGTGGTGGGGCCCAAGACATTTCGCGCCCTAAACCAAACGGTCATGGAACGCATCGATCAGCTTCGCGCGAGCCTCGAGCGCGCGCGTTGGCTGTTTCGTGACCTCGGCAATGACTACGTATTTGTGAACATCGGCGGCCCGGAGGCGCAGTTCGTTCAGAACGGCAAGACGGTCTGGAAGGCGCGCGCAATTGTTGGCCAGGCCTTCCGCCAAACACCGGTCTTTCGGGACGAGATTGAATATATGGAATTTAATCCCACCTGGACGGTGCCGAGATCAATTTTTCTTAAAGACAAGCTCCCGCTGATCCGACGTGATCCTGGATACCTTGCACGCGGTGGCTTTACAGTCCTGGATGCGAAGGGGCGTCCGATCAGCCCGAACTTCGTGGATTGGGCAGGTACACCCAACATAACCCTGCGCCAAAGGCCAGGCCCGAAGAACGCGCTCGGGCAGGTGAAGTTCATGTTTCCGAACGCACACTCCGTTTATCTGCACGACACTGACGACCGCTCGCTGTTCGACCGCGCCGAACGCAATCTCAGTTCAGGTTGCGTGAGAATCGAAAAACCCTTCGAACTAGCTGACCTTCTTATGAAGGATGACCCAGACTGGTCTGCAACACGTCGTGCGGCCATTCTCGCGATCGGAAGCACGACGCGGGTCAGACTTCCGAAGCCGGTCCCGATATTGCTAACGTACTTCACGGCTTGGATGGACGAGGAGCGCGTGGTTCAGTTTCGCGAAGATCTCTATGGGCGGGATGCACGGATTCTGGCTGCACTCGACGCCGAGTTTCGCGGATGACCAGGTTGCAAGATGCTCAGGGATCTCTTCGGGACAGCTACGGAGGTCCGCCCGCAATAATCGGTCGTCTTCTTAGACCTTTTTCGTGGATTTCCGACAATCGACTTCCATCACCGGTCAATGATCGCCGGGCTGCCCCAACATCACCCCATCGCGGGGCAAGCGCGGAGGGTGCCTTGTGAAAATCAATCGGCGGAACTTTTCGGCGGGGCTGGCTGTTTTCGGCATTGCCGGCTGTAGTGGGGCTGACCCTTTCAGTGTTGAGGAGGTGGGGCTCGCTTCAGACCTACCTCCGGACCTCCGCCCTACGCCGAATGCTCGCTACGAGGAGTGGGTTGCGGATTTCCGCGCGCGCGCTGTCCGGCAGGGCTACTCTGAGAGCCTCGTCTCATCCGCCTTCCGCGGCACCGGATACCTTCCGGGCGTCGTTGAACGTGATCGCAACCAGATAGAATTCAGACGATCCCTGGAAGATTACCTGTCTATTACGGTTTCAGACGAGCGCGTTACCAAAGGACGCGCGTCATATGCCCGGAACAGGACGCGCCTAAAAGCGATCGAACGCGCTTCTGGTGTCAATGCCTACATTGTTGCAGCGATATGGGGCATCGAAAGCTTTTTTGGGGAGCGACGAGGGGAGGTCCCAGTCGTCTCTGCAACGTCGACGCTTGCCTATGACGGGCGTCGGGGCCGGTTCTTCAAGCGCCAGCTCTTCGCCGCGCTCGAAATACTTCGAATGAGTGAGGTCGCGCCGGGTGACCTCAGGGGGAGTTGGGCAGGGGCGATGGGGCACACCCAGTTCATTCCGACCTCTTACCTATTTTATGCGGTCGATTTCGACGGAGATAGCCGCCGCGATGTCTGGTCAGATGATCCAACCGATGCGCTTGCTTCCGCGGCGAACTACCTTTCCAGAAACGGCTGGCAGTCGGGGCTTCGATGGGGCGGCGAGGTTGGGAGTGACGCACCTTCTGGCAGTGTCATTCAGCCGCAGGCGGGTGGACCGAGGTTTTCCACAACGTCAAACTTCCGTGCCATCAAGCGGTACAACAATTCAGATGCCTACGCGATTGCGGTCGGTCACCTCGCCGATCGCATCGCCGGCGCGCCACCCCTTCGGGGCAGCTTTCCACCTGACGCGAACGGCATGACCAAGGACGATCGCATCGCTCTGCAGCGTCAACTGACGGCACGCGGTTTCGACACAGGGGGCATTGACGGCGTCATCGGTCCTACAACCCGTGACGCGATCGGAGAGTATCAGGCGCGTATGGGGCTGCCCGTGACCGGGGATCCGTCGATGGATCTGCTGCGCCGCCTGAAATGATCTTCAATTCTCTTCGAATCGTTTCGCCGGAACGGAGCAGAGCGCCGGGCGAATGGCTAACCTTTGCGTTTCCTCCTAGGCGTCGGGGCGTTCGAAATCACGAACCGCTTGCCTTCGACAAGTTTGAGAAGATCGAACGAACTAATGAGGCCGACGACTTTTTTTTCATGCGTGACGATAACATGGTGGATCTTGTGCTTCCGCATCACGCGGGCAGCCACGCTCACATCATTGTAGGCCGGAACGACAACGATATCGCGCGTCATGATCCGGCTCACCGGTGAAGTGTCTTTCACCCGGCGGGCAAGGTCAGTGGTGGTCACGATCCCGAGCGGTTCGTTCTCCGGCCCAACGATCGGGATGGAATGTACTTTGTTGCGGAGCATCATGTCCCGGACATGTCCCACCGTTTGATGGGGCGTCGATGTCACGACGCGCTTTGCCATCAGGTCCGCGATCTTTACTGCCACCGTCCTGTCCTCCGAAGTTGACCCCACATCGACGAGTGTGGCACGCCATCAGTTTAACTTCTCCGGAGGCGCTGTCTCTGTCCGAGATCAAGATTCTGCCCGTTTCCTGTTTTAGTGCCTGTTTGCCACGACACTCAGGCGGAGACGTCCTCACAGGTCAGAGATACGTCCTAGAGGCTTGCGAGTAGGGCATTCTGGAGCCCTCGGACAGGCATGTTTGTCAAGTCCTTTGGGACCTCCGCCACAGTTGTCTTTCGAAGATCGTCGCTTATGAAGATCGTCGCTTATTTTGTCTCTCAGGATGCCCAGGAATGAGGGTGGCACGGCGATGATGAACCCCGTAATTGGCATTTCACTGTGCCTGCGGGCGAGGTCTTCGAAAATCGCCTCGGCGAAGGCCTCAGCCTGCCGCCTCTCAGGATCCACAATATCAGTGGCACTGCCAGGTCCATGTGTCATCGCAGCAGCGCCACCGTCAAAACGTCGACCGGGCTGATCCTTGATCCTTCTTTCCTCGGTCTCCTGATCCGCATTGAGACGGTCCTGAACCCGTAGCCTGGGATTTGCGACAGGGCCTTCGTGCCCAGCAACATGGCTCTCCGAGCGTCGCAGGCTAGCACGACAACCATTCACGCCGGACTTGAACTGCCCATAAGGCGCCCCGTGTCTGACTCGAACTGCCGATAAGCCATCGCCGATTGCGCAGGGCCAAGAAAGAATAGACAGGGATCATTTGGCCCCCTCAGGCCATTTCGACGCACTACACCTCGAACCGGAGTTTGAAAGAATGGGTGGGTGTGTCGGTCTATCGCTGGAGCGGCCGTGCAGAGCAGCCCAGCCCAGAGTGTCTGGCCTCGGAGAGGGCTGCTTTCGCTCCATCCGGCTAGTGATATTGTTCCCCGTGCGGACTAGCCACGCTTTTTGGGGATCGCTATCCGTGGTCGATCTCCGGATAGTCGGCTTCGTTTAAGGGCTTGCTGCTTGGCTTGCGCAGAACCAGGTGCTCACCGACAGCGGCGAAAGTTTGCGCGAGGACGCGTGCGAGGGGAGTGATCATATGTCGAGACATTATACTCTCTCAAGATGCTACTATTTGATTGAGAAGTACTTGCGCCGCCGGAGTTTGGATCAATCTCAAGGTGTTAGGTCACATGTTCGTGTGTTTGCTGTGAACTATTGACCGTCACGGTGCGGCACTCCCCGCTCTCAGTTCTAGGGGGTGGATCCGGCGCAAGTTTCGGCGTGTCCCCAGAAGGTTAACGCCCAGGACACGAACTACCGATATTGCCTATACCCAGACACTCGAGCCGCCCCGCACTTCCGATAACGCAGACCTGTCCCGACGCGAACTTCCGATAAAGCGCCCGCGGGAAACGTCTGTGTTTCATGCGGTCGGCAGATGCATTTAGCGTGTGGAAAGCGCGATGCAGTTTCAAGGTGTGAAAACGGGACGCAATTCTGGTTTGCGTCAGGTCCATCTCAAACTATTGTGAGTAGGGGGTTTATGCATGAAGTTACGCGTGGGTCTGTTCGGTTGCGGAAGAATAGCGTCCCACTTTCATGCTCCAATCCTGTCTCAGCTCCCGGATGTTGAGCTAACTGCACTGGTGGATATTGACCCGGAAAACCGCGGGCGTCTCGTACATCTTGCACCCGGGGCGATGCAGTATTCGGATTGGCGGCGGGCACTTGAAATCGGCGCTCTTGATGCTGCTGTAATATGCCTTCCGCCTGCGTTGCATGCTCCCGTCGCCTGTGCCGCATTCGACGCATCCTGCGCCGTATATGTGGAGAAACCTCTGGCTCTCTCGTTGGAAGACGGGCGCTCTATGATCCGTCGTTGGCGACAGTCAGGAAAGACCGGTATGGTCGGCTTCAACTTCCGTTTCCATCCCCACTACCTTCAGGCGGTCGGCATGCTGAGGTCCGGACACTTGGGAGAGGTCTGCGCCGTGAGATCGGTGATGACTTCCGCAAAACGAGCGCTGCCGGGATGGAAGGCCAAAAAAAACAGCGGCGGTGACGCTCTGCTAGATCTCGCGATCCACCATGTCGATATTATCGGCTTCCTTACGGATTCTAGATGGCAGGTGGATTCTCTTCATTCCGTGAGCACACAGAAAGACTGCGGATCTGTGGCCATCCTTAGCGGCGCGCTGGAAACAGGCGCACCCGTATCTGTTACAGTCGCTCAGACAACTTCAACCAGCACTCATCGTATAGAACTTCTTTGTGAGAGAGGGCATTTGCATATCGACTTGGCTGACGCAGGTGTTCCGCCCTTGCAAGGAGGATCCAAACTTTCTCCAAGGCTAGCCCGACTTTTGGCCCGTCTTGCAGCTGTGACACCGCGAGAGTTGCTCCATAATCCGTATCGCGAGCCATCCTTCAGAATCGCACTTGAAGCCTTCGTTTCTGCGGCCCGCGAGAACAAACAAACTTCACCCGATCTTGAAGACGGGTTTGAGGCGCTCGAAGTTGTGTTGATGGCCGTGAAGGGGCGAACGCTGCAAAAGTGATCGAATAGGAGCCTTGTTTTGCCAAACGCCACCAAAGCCAGCAGCTCTCTTCCAGAGCTTACTGTCGTTCTGACAACGGCTGGGGATCGGCGCGTGCTTCACAGGACGTTGCAGGCGATCGCGTCACAAACCATTGCAGACCGAATTGAGCTCCTGATCACCTCATCGGATGCGTCGTATGCTGACGAAGAAACGGATCTGCTCTCCCACTTTCACGGCGTTCGCTTCTTTACTCAAGATGTGGATAATGTTGATTTTGCAGCAGGTAGTACGCTTAGGGAGGCCCGCGCCCCCTTTGTTGCTTCGATAGAAGATCATGCCTACCCGGAGCCAGAATGGGCTGAAAAGACCCTAGAGATGTTCGATGATAGGACAGTGGCTGTCGGCGCGGCCTTTATGGCCGCCAACGCAGGGTCGCGATTTGGATGGGTGAACATGTTGATTGCATTTGCGCCCTGGAGCGAGAAGACGCCAGAAGGAGATATTGACTGGGTTTGCCTGCACAACTGCACTTACAGAAGGTCTGCTTTGGAGGCCTTCGGTCCCGACATGTACACAAAGTTCAATCGTGAATCCGAAATCCTCCATGATTTGAAAAGTGCTGGCGGCGTTTTCCGCTTCTCTCCAAGTGCAAGGGTGCGGCATTTGAATGTGTCTAGTCTCCAATCGACTGCCGCGCTGCGTTTTACGGCGGGTCGCCTTTATGGCGCCAACCGGGCAGAAACTGAAGGGTGGAGCATCTTTCGTCGACTCGTATATGTTCTTCTGTGCCCGGCAATTCCATTCATCCGCTACGCAAGGATGCGCAAAGGGATTTTTGGAGGCCACCCACAGATTGCCGAGAGGGGGCTCGGCCCTGTTGTTCTTCTAGGCCTCGTATTCGACGCGGCTGGCCAGGGCATCGGCTACTGCTCAGGCCCGGGAAATTCGAGAGCGAAGTTGGTGCGGCATGAAATGGATAGGTTTGAACATCTGAACCGCAAGGATCTTGAAGTTTTTGGCGCTTGGACTTGATTGGCGAGTATCGAGGCTACGCGAGGTGCTAGAGCAGTCCCTGCCGCCGATACCAATTTGCGGTTTTGCGGACCGCTTCGCGTACCGGTACGCCGCGACGCAAATCGAGGTCGGCACGCGCTTTTGACAGATCGTAGCGTCGAGGATTTACGTGGAAATCGAGGTTCTCAACTCCAGGTAACTGCGCTTTGAATGGCTGCCCCATCCGCTCGTAAAGAAAGGCCGCCGGACGAATGATTGGATCCAGCCAAGCCTTTCGTTTTACCTTGCCGCCCGTTTCTTCAGCGATGATTGTAAGAAAATCCCACAGGCGTAAGGGCTCGCTACCGATTAAGTACACTGGTGCCGATTGCGTGGCGACAGCCGCGCTGGCGATGATTGCATCTGCAATATCGTCGACATAACTGAAATGATTGTACTGGCGGCCGCTTCCAATCAGCGTGAACGATTGCCGGGCGATCAAACGAAACACGCGTACCATTGTTGGATCGCCCGGTCCGTAGGTGTGTGTCACTCTGCAAATTGTTGCCGCAAGGCCAGTCTCTTTACAGATCTGACGTAGGGTTTTTTCTGCGTCGAGCCGGAGCACTCGGTAAGGGCGATTGGGGTGCTCGGGGGTTGTCTCGGATATAGTCGAGTACCCATGGTCACCGGATACGCCCGCTGAACTCGAGAGTACCATGCGCCGCGCGCCAGCAGTTACCGCTGCCTCAGCGACATTTCGCATGCCTCCCAAAATGACCTCTCTGTTCCCGGCGCGGTGCTCGACCCGTCCCGCATCCGGTCCACTGCCAATCGCGTGACGCACCACAGCTAGGTGAATGACTGTATCCACGTTACGGAAAGCGAACCCTAGGCTCGAAGGATCCGTAATGTCTCCAATCGCAAGTTCGACCCCAAGTGCAGAGAGACGCGCGGTGTTGCTTGTCGGCCTGACAAGAGCGCGCACGGCAGCGCCCCTTTCGACAAGCATTTCGGCAACCACGGTGCCGATAAATCCCGTTGCGCCAGTGATAAGGCACTGTCCCAATTTGTCCTGAAGTGACTTTGACATGCCGAAGACGAAAGCACTTTGCATGCCTGCTGACAACGGTTCGCGGTTCCACATGCACTGTAACTAACCACTCTTTTAAGATACCTTGCGGCTTCGAATGGCATCTCAAAGCTAGCTTGAAGCAGATTGCAGGAGGTCAACACTACGGCACATCTTGGCCGGGCGAAGTTGGGACGGGGGCATCAAAAAAGCCATTGAAAGTTTTGCTCATCAGTGATTACGGCTCTCCCTCAGGCGGTGCAGAGCTACAGATGCTTGCCTTGAAGGAGCACCTAATCTCGCGCGGGCACGACGTGCGGTTTCTGTCGTCTGACGTCATGCTACATGGGGTTGCGACTTTGGCGGACCGTACCTGCAAGGGGTATTCCGACCGAAGGCAGGTGCTTACGCAGACTTTAAACCTGAGTGCTTTTCGGGCCTTACGTAGAGAGCTTCGTGAGCATCCGCCCGACGTTGTGCACATCCGTATGTTCCTGTGGCAGCTTTCACCGCTTATTCTTACTGCTCTCCGTGACGTGCCAGTCTTGTTTCAAGCCGCCGTCTATAAGGCTGTCTGCCCCAACGGTCTGAAGATCCTGCCGGACGCTACTCAATGCACGTCCCGGGCGGGATATGTCTGCTATCAGACTGGGTGCGTATCAGCCGGAACGTGGATCTCGGCGATGGCGCAATTGGCCATGCTTCGACGCTGGCGGCAAAACATAGATGCAGTCGCTACGCTAAGCCAAGCAATGGCTAGGATCTTTGAAGAAAACGGCTTTAAAGATGTGCTGGTCCTGCCGAACGGTATCGATGAGGCGCCGTACTGTCCGTCGCTCAGCAGCTCTCCACTTGTGGCGTATGCAGGACGTCTTTCTCGCGAGAAGGGACTGGATGTCCTTTTCGATGCTTTCGATGGAGTTCGGAAGCGTCTTCCGGGTGCCAGGCTCCTTGTCGTCGGGACTGGACCACTTGAGGACGTGCTTCGACGCAGGGCGAGAGGGGCCGGTTCACAGGTGCAAATTGAGGGACAGCTCGAGTACGCCGACCTACAGGAGCGACTTCAAGAGGCGTGGGTCCAAGTAGTCCCCTCCGTCTGGCAGGAACCATTTGGCAATGTATCCCTCGAAGCAATGATACGAGGCACGGCCGTGGTGGCGTCAGATGTCGGAGGACAATCGGAGCTAGTTGATGATGGAAGGACTGGGTACTTGGTCCGACCCGGCGATGTCGAGATGCTGACAGAAAAATTACTACGCTTAGTGACAGACCGCGCACATGCTGAGGCTCTCGGGCAGGCTGGACGCCAAAAAGCGCAAGCGTTCTTCACGCGACGCGCAGCAGTCGACAGAATTGAGCAAACCTACGAAAAGATCCTGGCGTCTGCCCGGTAACATCAGTGATCACGTCAGCGGGTGCTCACGGCTTAAAAACAAACGCTATGGGGCCTTGCAAATTAAACATCTTGGAGTGCTGGGTCCCAAGCTCCACTCGAACTGCCGATGAAGCGCCGGAGAACTTGGACTGCTATACTGTCTACCCCCAGTTCTCGTGGCATCTGCCGATCGCCTGATCCACCCTTCAGCGGCTAATGGGATGTCTGGATCTTGAGCCAAAAACGGAAAATCGATCCGCCGTTTCCGAATTCGTCCGAAAGCGGGTAACCTCTGAGAAGTCATCAATTGGGAACTCGAAAAGGAAAGCATCGAACCCTTTGATAAGCGCAGAATATTTGGCGCCGCATGCGCCAGCTCTCTCAAGTGGTGTCTGCAGCACCAGATCAGAAGATGATAGAGGTTTCGTCGAACTCTTGCTCTATGCCATCGATCCCCAAAAGGGTGATCGAATTTTCACCATCGGTGATTACAGTATTGCCGTCGACGTTGGTAATAAAAAGATCTTCCAGTGTCAGATTGGAATTCGAGAAACTGAGATAGTCTTCCCCAACCGCAAAGTCCTCGATCACGTCTTTGCCCCAACCGGCGCCGATGGCGTAGGTGTCGTCACCAGCGCCTCCGAAGAGGCTGTCGTTGCCGCCGCCTCCGCTGATGAGGTTATCGGCATCGTTTCCAACGATCACGTCATTGTACTGGCTTCCAATTGCATCCTCGATTTTAGTGCCGAAGGCGATCGCAACATTTTCCATTCCTGCTGATGCAACGCTGCTGAACGCGCCTTCGTTGAGGTCGATCCCGACACCGAATGTGGCCGCTGACATATCAATGGTGTCATGCCCTCCGCCGTCCCAGATTACTTCTGTCCGGTCTGACAAATCGTCGAAGTTGTAGACGTCATCTCCTGCAGCATGGGTGCTGTTGGCGCCGTAGAGGTACTGAAGTGCCGCGACATCATACAGTTGGAAGGAGGTCGGAGCGCCGCTGTAGCTTGGATGGCCGAACGCATCCATGACAGTGTACTTTTGATTTTCCTCACTCTCTGGAAGCGTTGCATGATCGAGGCCGACTGCATGGCCAATCTCGTGCATGAGTGTGAAGTACTGAGCAGATCCGCCCTCGAAGCCGTCTCCAAGGTAGGCAAATACAGAGTCTATCCAAACGTCGCTGGCCGTTGTGCCAACTTCGGAGCCTTCCGGTTTGTATGCCAGGCCGGAAAATCCGGAGAGATCGGCCTGGCCGAAAACCAAGGTTGCCTCTCCAGGGTCGGCGACTTCTACAAATGTCAGGTTCGCAAAACTTTCGATCTCTGACAGAATCTCCAAAGTGGCCACTTGCTCTGCATCGCTGAATGCTCGAAACGTTGCCGCAAATGATCCTTCGCCTGGATAATATTCGGGCGCAGTGTTCGCGAAACTATAGGTAACGGTTGCGGATGTTCCGATCTCGCTGCCCATGTTCAGGCGGTATGGATCCCCGTAAATTAGACCATCGACGTAATATGGCGCTGGTTCTGTCTCAGGCGGGTTCGTTTCAGGTGCAGGGGCGGTAACATTGATGGACACAGCTGCAACGGCGGTCTCGCCAGAGGGATCGACGGCCGAGTAATAGAAGCTGTCCTCGCCTGTGAAGCCATCTGCCGCTGTATAGGAGAAAGTGCCATCGACCTGCATGGTCACGGTGCCGCCATTGGCCGTTTGTATCGGGACTTCACCCTCGGTTGCTACGAAGTCGACGAGTGCATCCGGGCTCGTCCCGACGGCGGAAATCCTGAGCAAATCCCCATCTGGATCTTCATCATTTTCCAATGTGTTCGGTGAGCCGAAGTAATCAGCGCCGGGATCGAAGGTGAAGAAATCGTCGGTAGCGATAGGGGCATCATTCACGGGTGCGATGTCCATCGTAACCGTCGCAGTGTCGATCGCACCGTTCTCATCCTCGACTGTGTAGGTAAATGTGTCCTCTCCGTAAGCATCTGCCGCGGGAGTGTATGTCAGGGTGCCGTCGTCGTTGATGGACACCGTGCCCTTGGCGCCCTGAGTGACGCCAGTAATTACGAGACCAGAACCAGCATCATTATCGAGGACAGCAATTACATAGCTTTCGTCCTCAAGTGTATTGCCACTGTCTGATGCTGCGCTGAGGTCCGGCGATGGAGTTGTAAAAAGTGTGGCAACCTCTACGAGGTCATCGTCAAAGAAAAGCCATTCGATCCCACTCAAGAGATCTCTGAAGCCGGTTACGAGAGAGGTCACAACAAGGTTGTCGTCGACAATCTCAATTGAGTAGTCGGCGACTGGGCCATCGAAGTACGCGATGTCCGATCCATCTCCACCATGAAGAATGTCGGATCCGTCACCTCCAAAAAGCTGGTCGTCGCCGTCACCACCTGTCAGAGTGTCGTTGCCGGTCTCTCCGTATAGGCTATCATTGCCAATGCTGCCAGTGATCTCATTATCTTCGTCGTTACCTCGGCCTGCAAAGTCACCCGATCCTTCATAAATGAGGTTCTCGACATTCGGATCGAGCGTCCAATCAATGGAAGTGAAAACAGTATCCGTGCCGGCATTATTTTTCTCGAAAATCAAGTCACCTGGGTCGTCGACATAATAGGTATCGTTGCCTCTGCCGCCGACATAGGTTCCGGCATGACCGTCGGCCGCGTAGATTAGGTCCTCATCTCTACTATTACCCGAGCCACCGTTACCCTTGTCTGTATTATTCTTTGGCATGGCTGTGCTCGTCCCGAAAGCATCGCATCGGGTTGCTAGCGCGATTATTGGTCAGGGTTGCGGCAGCAATATGGCAAGAGTTAGAGCTTCACGATGACACATGAAGTGAGTTCACACTAAAGCATGCGACTGAAAACCTGAATCGCGGGGATTCCTGTTGGAGCTGATTTGTGATTCATCCTGTCTGGGAGGATGGATCATGT
>NZ_JAWHTE010000019.1:0-89929 GCF_032586175.1 Ovoidimarina sediminis | reverse complement strand
ATTCCGGAACGCCAAGAACGACGGCTTCGGCGTGATGACCTATACCGACGGGTATCGCTACGAGGGCCAGTGGGTCGCAGGACAGCGCCAGGGCACTGGCAAGGCGATCTACGCCGACGGGACAGTTTATGAAGGCGATTTCGTGGATGGGCTTCGCGAAGGCCAGGGCACGATCACCATGCCCGGCGGCTTCACCTATACCGGAGGCTGGCAGGGCGGAGAAATCAACGGTGAAGGCGTCGCAACCTATGCAAACGGCGATGTCTATGAAGGCAACTTCGTAGATGGTCGGCGCGAAGGCACCGGCGTGATCCGCTACGCGACCGGCGAGTTGGCGGAAGGCACCTGGGTCGGCGGTGCACTCACCGAAGAAACCACCTCTACGGAATAGGGTGCGACTCAGACGACCGCGCCGTCCGACATCATCTTTAGAAACGCGCCCGCCTCATCGAGGATCGTTTTCCGCTTTTGTTCATCCATCCGATACCATGTCCGGTACATCTGCGCCATGCGTGGATTACCCTCGAACCGATGCCGGTGCCTGTCTAGAAAGTGCCAGTAGAGCAGGTTGAAGGGGCAGGCGCCCTCCCCGGTTTTGGTTTTCACATCGTAGTGGCAGCGTTTGCAGTAGTCGGACATCTTGTTGATGTAGTTCCCCGACGACACGTAGGGCTTCGACCCGACGACGCCCCCATCGGCGAATTGGCTCATACCCACCGTGTTCGGCGCCTCGACCCATTCGTAGGCATCCGCATAAACGGCGAGGTACCATTCATGCACCTCTGTCGGGTTCACGCCTGCGAGAAGCGCGAAGTTCCCAGTTACCATCAGGCGTTGGATGTGATGGGCATAGGCCTCATCGCGTGTCTGCACCACGGCCTGTGCGAGGCAGTTCATCCGCGTCTCGCCGCCCCAGTAGAGCTCTGGAAGCCTCCGCTGTTGGTTCAGATTGTTCCGGCGCGAGTAGTCTGGGCCCTCGAGGAAATAAATGCCACGTACGTATTCTCGCCAGCCAATGACCTGCCGTATGTAACCTTCGGCCGCATTGATAGGTGCGTCGCCGTCCTGCCATGCCGCTTCGACCGCGCGGCAAACCTCCATCGGATGGAGAAGCCCGGCGTTGATATAGAGCCCCACGAGTGAATGATAGAGAAACTGCTCATCCTCAAGCATCGCATCCTGATAATCCCCGAAGAGAGGCAGGCCATGCTTGATCCAATGGGCAAGGTGCCGACGCGCGTCGCCCTGATCGGTCGCGAACCAGAAAGGGCGAAGTGTGCCGAAGTTCTCACCGAATTCAGCCTCCACAAGATCCAGAACCTCCTCGACCACTGCATCGGGGGTGAACTGCATCGGCCCGGAATACTCGATCCCGTCAGGCGCGGGCTTGCGGTTTTCGTGATCGAAATTCCACTTGCCGCCTGCAGGTTCATCGCCCTTCATCAGAAGCCCGGTCTTCCGGCGCATCTCGCGGTAGAACCACTCCATGCGAAGTTCCTTGCGGCCTTCCGCCCAGTTCGCGAACTCGGCGTGGGACGCGATGAAACGCGTGTCCTCAAGCTGGGAGACGGGCAGCGGCATCTCGTCAAGCAGCTGGATCAGCCGCCATTCCCCGGGTTGCGTGGCAATCACCTCTTGTGCGCCAGTTTCCTCGGCCCTGCGCAGAAGCTCACCGGGGATCGACCCGGCATTCTGGGGATCGTCATAGCGGGTATAACGCACATCCCATCCAGCATCGGCAAGACGCGCAGCGAACTTGCGCATCGCGGCGAAGAGGAACGCGATCTTCTTGGGATGGTGGCGCACGTAGGTGGCCTCGTCCCGCACCTCCGCCATGACGATAACATCCTCGCCTTTCTTGGCCTCGGCCAGTGCCGGGATCTCTTCCGACAGCTGATCGCCCAGAATCAGGATCAGGCGGCTCACCAGGGCACCTCCAAGCCGGAGTAATCGAAAAAACCGCCCGATTGTTCCGGGGTCAGCCTGTCCAGCACGGAAAGAAGGTTCTTTGCCGCCACCTCCGGAGCCACCTTCTTATGCCCGGGATACTCCGCGGTGAACTCCGTTGCCACCGTCCCGGGATGCAACGCTACGACGACGGCCTCCTTCCGCTTCCGCCCGATCTCGATCGCCGCCCCGTGCACGATCTGGTTTGCTGCGGCCTTCGACGCCCGGTAGCTGTACCAACCGCCCAACCGGTTGTCGCCGATCGAGCCGACGCGCGCCGTCAGCACGGCCGCAACCGAGCGCCCCTCACGAGGCAGAAGGCGGGGCAGCTCTTTTAGTATCAGCGCGGGGCCGATCGTGTTTACCGCCAGAACCTCGGCCATCGCCGCGGCATCGATTGCGTCGAGCGATTTCTCTGGGGCAACGCCCCGCGGGGCAAGAACACCAGTGGCAAGGAAAACAAGCTCATAGGGGCCGTCGAGAGCGCCCATCACACGCGGAATACTTGCCGGATCCGTAAGATCGAGCCCGTCGGCACGTCGGGACAGCCGGGTGACCCCTTCGCCCCGAGCCCGGAGTGCTTCCGAAACTGCCGCGCCGATCCCGCCTGAGGCCCCGATCACCAGTGCGCGCCCCATGTCCTGCTCCTTCATCATTGACGCGAGGCTACCTAGCGCCACCTTCTTAAGTGACGAGCCGCAAAACCCGGAGGCCCATGCGCCACCTCGCCACATGCCTCTGCCTTCTGGCCGCCGCCCCTGCCCCGGCGCTGGAGCTGACTCTGACCGGCACCTACCAGCTGAACCGGCCTGCAAGCCTTGAATACGATCCGGCCTTTTGCGGGCTCTGGATCGCGAACGAAGGGCCCGAAGTGATCCTCGTAACTCTGCAGGGCGAGGAATTGCGGCGGTTCGGCAGCGCGCTCTCCCGGATCAAGGCCATCACAATCGAGGGCAATGATCTGTTGGTGGCAGATGGGTTTGGCGGTTTCCAGCGCCTGACGAAAGGCGGGGAGCCGCTGGCGGAACCGTTCCAGACCTCGGATGCCTGGACCGATACAGAGGGCATCACCATCGACGGCGACGGCCTGATCATCACGGTCGAGGACGACCCAGAGCGGCTCTCCTGGTTCTCGCCGGACGGCACGCTTGTCCGCCGAATCGACACCATGACGCTTGACCCGCCGCTTTCCGAGCCGCAGGGGATTGCCCGCGATCCGCGCACTGGCCATCTACTGATTGTCGACGACTGGGAAGGCACGAATAGCCTCTACGAATTCGACGCCGAAGGCCAGCTTCTGGCCACCGTTTCGCTTTACGAATACGGGGTCGATCCGGAGGGTATCGCGATCCGCCCCGGCTCCGGGCAGCTGTTTCTCGCCTTCGATCAGGGGGCAATGATCGCTTCTTTCGATTACACGCCGACATTGCCGGAGGGCGCCGATCCGCTGCCCCCTGCGGCAGATTGCATGATGTTTTGATGCCCACCCCGGCCACATCGCCTTGACGCCCGACCAAGCCTCTAGTCAATGGTCCAATGACCAAGCCCACGATTTACCATATCCCGATCTGCCCGTTCTCGCAGCGTGTCGAGATCCTGCTCGAGCTAAAGGGCCTTCGGGACGCCATCGATTTTTACGTGATCGACATTACCAAGCCCCGGCCAGCATGGCTCCTCGACTACACCGGTGGAACAACGGCGCTGCCGGTTCTCGTCGACGAAAGCGACCGTGCACTCAAGGAAAGCCTCGTGATTCTGCGTTATGTTGAGGAACGCTACGACGCGCGCCCAGTCGCGCGCCAGGAACCGTTCGAGCGTGGGTTGGAGCGCCTTCTGATCACGAAATCCGATGCTTTCGCCAATACCGGTTACGGCTATGTAATGAACCGCGATCGTGCCCGGACGGCGAAGTTCCGCGATAAACTCCTCGCGATTTACCGCGACATTGATGTCTTCCTCAGCCAGCACAATCCGGACGGGACGTTCTTATTCGATAGTTTCGGTCTGGCCGATCTCGTCTTCACCCCGCTCATGTTGCGCTTCTGGTTTCTCGAGTATTACGAGGGCTTCACCCTGCCCGAGGCCATCGAATTCTCCCGTGTTTTGCGCTGGCGGGATGCGTGCCTCGCGCATCCGGCCGCCCAGCAAGTGTCCTTCGACCAAATCGTGAAGCTGTATTACGACTACGCGGTTGGGTTCGGAAACGGCGCGCGGCCCGACGGGCGCGCGCGCTCCTCTTTCACATTCGAACCGGATTGGCCCGACCGTCCTATGCCGCCTACAGACAAGTACGATCGCATTGCGTCCGATGCTGAACTTGGGCTGATCCCATGACGGTCAAACTCCCCCTCTTTTCTTTTCGTGCAACAGGGGTATAGTCCCGCCCCATGACGACAAACCGCGATAACCATTGCTGTGCGACGCCCCCGGGCGTTGCTCTGTCGTCGCTTCTTCTCCTTAGCCGCCTCTGAGCGTGCCATCCGGCGCGACCGCTCAGGGGAGGATCAGCGCCGAGATGCCAAAGTGAGAAGACCAGGAGATACCAGATGACCACCGAAAAAGACCGTGTGTTGATTTTCGACACGACGTTACGCGACGGCGAGCAGTCGCCCGGCGCTACCATGAGCCACAGCGAAAAGCTCGAAATCGCCGAAATGCTTGACGACATGGGCGTCGACATCATCGAGGCTGGCTTTCCCATCGCCTCGGAAGGGGATTTCGAGGCCGTTTCCGACATCGCGAAGCTTGCGAAGAACGCTGTGATCTGCGGGCTGGCGCGCGCGAATTTCAAGGATATCGACCGCTGCTGGGACGCGGTCCGTCATGCGAAACGGCCCCGGATCCACACGTTCATCGGCACGTCGCCGCAGCATCGGATGATACCAAACCTGACGATGGACGAGATGGCCGAGCGCATTCACGAAACGGTCACCCATGCCCGCAACCTCTGCGACAACGTGCAGTGGTCGCCAATGGATGCCACCCGGACGGAATGGGATTACCTTGCCCGCGTCGTCGAGATCGCCATCAAGGCCGGAGCGACGACGATCAACATCCCCGATACTGTTGGATACACTGCCCCGGTCGAGTCGGCCGATCTGATACGGCGATTGATTACCGAAGTGCCGGGGGCGGAAGACGTGATCTTCGCCACCCATTGCCACAACGACCTGGGCATGGCGACGGCGAATTCGCTGGCTGCGGTCGCGGGCGGTGCGCGCCAGATCGAATGTACGATAAACGGCTTGGGAGAGCGCGCCGGCAACACCGCACTCGAAGAAGTGGTGATGGCGATGAAGGTGCGGGGCGACATCCTGCCATACCGGACCGAGATCGACACGACGAAGATCATGGCGATCTCGCGCCGCGTCTCCACTGTCTCGGGCTTTGTCGTCCAGCCCAACAAGGCTATCGTCGGCAAGAACGCCTTTGCCCATGAAAGCGGCATTCATCAGGACGGCATGCTGAAATCGGCGGATACGTTCGAGATCATGCGGCCCGAGGATGTGGGCCTGAAGGAAACTGCTATAGTGATGGGCAAACATTCGGGCCGCGCGGCGCTGCGCTCGAAGCTGAAGGATCTGGGTTACGAGCTGGCGGACAACCAGCTCAATGACGTCTTCATCCGCTTCAAGGCACTCGCCGACCGCAAGAAGGAGGTGTTCGAGGATGATCTTCTGGCGTTGATGCGCGATCAGGCCTCGGGCGAGCATCACGACCGGATTCAGGTCAAGTTCCTGCGCGTGATCTGCGGCACCGAAGCGCCGCAATCGGCCGACCTGATCCTTGAAATCGACGGCAAGGATCACCGCACGACAGCGCAGGGCGACGGGCCGGTCGACGCCACGTTCAACGCGGTGAAGACGCTGTTTCCGCACAGGGCCCACTTGCAGCTCTACCAGGTGCACGCCGTGACCGAAGGCACCGACGCGCAAGCAACCGTGTCGGTCCGGATGGAGGAAGAGGGCCGGATCGCCACCGGGCAGTCCGCCGACACGGATACGGTCGTAGCCTCGGCGAAGGCCTACGTGAATGCCCTGAACCGTCTGCTCGTCCGCCGCGAGAAAAGCGATCCTGATGCGGATGTGAAAACGGTCAGCTACAAGGACAGCGCCTGATCTGGCGCGGCGCGCGGCCTCAGTAGCCGCGCGCCCGATCCACTTCGTTCAGGAACGGCTCTCCGGCTTCGCCACGCCGGATGTTCTCGGCAATCGATAAAGCCGATGTCGCGGCGCGCGTGTCACTCGCCACATGCGGGGTTACGGTCACGCCTGGATGCGCCCAGTAGGGATGAGCAGGATCGAGCGGCTCTCGCCGGAAGACATCGAGCGTCGCATGCGCAATGTGTCCGCTGTCGAGCGCGGCCAAAAGCGCATCGTCATCGACGAGCTTCCCGCGTCCTGGGTTGATGATGACCGCCCGGCTCGGAAGTTGTGCCAAAGCCTCGGCATCCAGAGAGTTCTCCGTCTCCGCGGTAGCAGGCAACAGTAGAACAAGTATCTCCGCCTCTGCGAGCACTTGCCGGAGCCCTGCCGACCCGTCGAAACACTTCACGCCAGCGATCTTCTTCGGCGACCGACTCCATCCGAGGACCCGGAAGTTCAGGGCCACGAGGGCTTCCGCCGAGGCGCGCCCGAGTTCCCCAAGCCCGAGCATCCCCACTGTCCGGTCCCGCGCAAGGGGTGGGAAAACCGGCTCCCACACACCGTCGGACCGCCCAATGTACCGGTCGATCCCGAGGTGATGCCTAAGCACCATCCCTGTCACCCATTCCACCATGCCTTCAGTCAGCCCCGGTTCGACCATCCGGCAGAGCGGCACCGTCAAAGTGGGATTGCCCACCACGGCCTCCACCCCCGCCCAGAGGTTCAGGACCGCCTTCAGGCGGGTGAAGCGCGTAAACTCGGTTATCGGACTATTTGGGGCATAGACGATGTAGTCCACGGTTTCAGGCGGGTGATCCGTCGCGAGATCGACGGCAAGCCCTGCCTCGTCGAACGCCGCGCGCAGGGGAGCTTCGTATTCGGGCCAGTCGCGCGGGTGCGCGCCAAAAAGCACGGTGATCGCCATCGCCCTATCGTCCGCGCGGCCGGTGGACATGGGCTGATTGGACAAGCCCGAAGGCTGCCATCAGCACCAGCATGGCCGATCCGCCATAGCTCACCAGCGGCAGGGGCACGCCAACAACCGGGGCCAGCCCCATCACCATCGACATGTTGACCGCGAAATACAGGAAGAAGGTCGCCGCAATCCCGTAGATCAGAAGTTGGGAATACCGGTCCTTGCTTGCGATCGCCGAGGTAACGCAGAAGAAGATGACAAGAGCGTAAAGCACCAGAAGCGAGAACGCCCCAAGGAATCCGAATTCCTCGGCAAGGGTGGTGAAAATGAAATCGGTGTGCTTCTCGGGCAGAAAATTCAGGCGCGATTGCGTGCCCTGCATGAATCCGCGACCCGAAAATCCGCCGGAACCCAGCGCGATCTTAGACTGTGTGATGTGATAGCCCGCTCCAAGCGGATCCTGGCTGGGATCGAGGAAGGTATCTATCCGCCGGAACTGGTAATCCTTCAAAAGCTGCCACTCCGTGCCCCGCGACGAAAACACGGCGGAGACCAGGCCCACTCCCGCGGCGATCACCGTTCCGAAATACCACCACGACACACCTGCACAAAACATCACGATCCCGCCTCCGGCCACCAGCAGGATGGAGGTGCCGAGGTCGGGTTGGATGACGACGAGCCCTGTGGGGATAAGGATCAAGAAGACCGGAACCAGCACCCAGAACGGGTGCGACACTTTCTTGGGATCAAGCCAGTCGTAATATGCCGCTAGCACCATTACGAGCGAGATCTTCGCCACCTCAGAGGGTTGAAGCCGCATGAAGCCAAGATCAATCCAGCGCTGTGCCCCCATACCCACCGTGCCGAAGAATTCCACCGCGAGTAGCAGGGCAAGCGAAAAGAGATAGGCGAGGGCAGAGATGTTCCGCCAGAACCAGATCGGAACCATCGCAATTACGAACATTGCGGTAAGACCGAGGCCGAACCGCATCATCTGCGGCTCGGTCCAGCGCCCAGGATCTCCTCCAGCAACCGAGTAAAGCATGAGAAACCCGACACTGGCCACGGCGCATAAGAGCAGGATCAGCGGCCAGTTGAGAAACAAGACCTTTCGAACGCCGGTCGGAACCGTTTTGACGTTGTATTCAAGATAGCTCATGCGCGGCTGCGCCCCGGTGCCGGAGGTTCGGGCTCAGCTAGCGTCATCGCCTCGTACATCGATTTGATCCGCTCGCGCTGGCTTGAAGGATAAGCTTCTAGTGGCGGCACGCCGCCATATTGCGCAAAGAGCAGCACGTCACGGGCCACCGGTGCCGCCGCCGCACTCCCTCCGCCGCCATGCTCAACGACGACCGAGACCGCGTATTTCGGCGCATCAAACGGCGCGAACCCCACAAAAAGTGCGTGATCCCGCCGCTCCCAAGGCAGATCCTCGTTCCTGAAGACGCCGCGCGCCCGTTCAGCCGCCGTGATGTTCCGCACCTGGCTGGTGCCGGTCTTGCCGGCAAGTTCCTTGCCGTCTTCGACGATCCGTGATCCCCGCGCCGTCCCGCGGCTGCCGTTCGAGACGTTGTACATCGCCTTGCGAATAAGCCGCAGGCTGCTTGTGGAGATGTCCAGCAGCTCCGGCGTTCCGGCCCCCTGCTCCTCTCCCCCAAGCGTTTTTATGAGGCGCGGCTGAAGGTCGAGGCCGCTCGCCATCCGAGCCGTATAGACCGCAAGATGCAGGGGCGAGGCCAGCGTATAACCCTGTCCTATCGAGGCATTTAGCGTATCGCCTACGCGCCACGGCTCCTCGTAGCGGAACTGCTTCCATTTCTGGGTGGGAGCAAGGCCTTCGGCGACCGCCGACATTGGAATATCGTGCCGGACCCCGCAACCAAGCTTATTGGCCATTTCGGAGATCCGGTCGATCCCGACCCGCTGCGAGATGTCGTAATAATACGTGTCGCAGGATTGGACGAGCGAATTTTCAAGGTTCATGTGCCCGTGCCCCCCACGTTTCCAGCAGTGGAAGCGGCGGCGGCCGAGCTGATAGTATCCCGGGCACCAGACGGTTTCACCCGGGCTTACCACCCCGGCCTCGAGCGCCGCCAATGCGACGATCATCTTATAAGTCGACCCCGGCGGATATGTGCCCTGCACCGTCTTGTTCCGAAGCGGAATGTACCTGTCCTCGCGCAGAACATTGTAATCGGCGCTCGATATACCGCGTACGAACTTGTTGGGATCGAAGGACGGGGCAGAGCCAAGCGCAAGGATATCGCCGTTCGTGCAATCCATCACCACGACAGCCGCGCTTTCTCCGGCCAACCGCGCCTGCACAAAATTCTGAAGCCGCGCATCGACCGTCAGTTGCACGTCATTGCCCGGCGTTCCGGGATCGCGGTCAAGCTCCCGCATCACGCGGCCCGCGGCGTTCACCTCGATTCGGCTGTTGCCTGCCTTCCCGCGAAGCTTCTCCTCAAGCTTCGCCTCGACGCCCACCTTGCCGATCTGGAATTTCGGAATCTGCAGAAGCGGATCGGGATCTTCGATTTTCGATAGGTCATAATCCGAAACCGGCCCCACATAGCCGATCACATGTGCGAAATCGCCCTTCATCGGGTAATAGCGCGACAGGCCTACATCCGGCGTGATCCCGGGCAACGCTGGAGAATTCACGGCGACCTTGGAAAAGTCCTCCCAGCTCAGCCTGTCGGCCAGCGTCACTGGCACGAAGGGCGACCGGCGATACATCTCCTTTAGCGCACGCTCAAGTTCGTCCTCATCAAGCGTGATTATCTCCTTCAGCCGCGCGATCACCTCATCGACATCGCCGGCATCCTCACGCACGATGATAATGCGGTAATTCTGGCTGTTATCGGCGATGATCACACCGTTGCGGTCGTATATGATGCCCCGGGGCGGCGCGAGCAGTCGCATGTTGACGCGGTTTTCTTCGGCCAGGAGGCGAAACTGATCGGCCTCCTCGATCTGAAGTTGCCGCATCCTGAGGCCCAGCATCCCCATAAAGGCCAGTTGCAGCCCGCCCACCACGAGGCCGCGCCGCGTAACGACGCGGGCGCTTTCTTCGAGTTCTTTTGGCGACTGTCTCACACTTTACGTCCCAGGTTGTCGACGGCCCCCGGCGCGGCCTTTCTCAGTCCGACTATACGCGACGAGAAGAGAACCACGAGGGGATAGGCAAGGATGGTTGCAATCATCTGTATTAGAGTGAGGCCGATTGAGGGTTGACTGACTGCAAAAACAGCGAGGATCAAAGTGTAGCCCAGCGTCATGATCACGATCACCATGCCCACCATCAGCCACTCCAAAAGGAAGGGCAGATCGCGCGTGAAGGGCTCGCGCCGGCGCAACACTTCTGACCCAAGAACCACGCAAAAGGCCCAGAGGCCGAGCGGTCGCAGAAACAGGATATCGGTCAGAAGTATTACGCCCGCAATCATCGCAACCGGCACATAGGCCGGGCGCCTCAAAACCCAGGCGAAGGCGAGGCAGACCAGAAGGTCGGGGCCGGGAAGCCGCCCGGGGCCCGCGTCGAGCGGCAGGAGCCGCGTGAAGATCACCAGAAACGACAGTACCAGAAACAGGCACCAGTGCCGGAAGCGGCGGGTGACAACAACCTCAGCCATCCGCGGCCTCCTCCGCAACGATCTCGCTCGGTTCTTGCAACCTCGGCCCCGGCCCCACGAGCCCCCCCGGCGCGCCCACCGGATCAGCCGGCGTGCTGCGCAGTACGCGCAGGAACTCGAGCCGCTCGTAATCCGCGGAAAGCCTTACACGCAGTCGCCGGTTGGGCCCGGTCACAAGCTGGCCTACCAGAAGTCCCGCCGGGAAGACCCCCCCATCGCCAGAGGAAACCACCCTGTCCCCGGGCCTCACCTGCTCCATGTCCTCGATGAACTCCACCGGCGGCAGGGCGGAATTGTCGCCGACCAGAAGTGCGCGCTGCCCGGTGGGCTGGATCGTTACCGGGATGCGGCTGCCGGGGTCGGTGAGAAGAATAACCCGGCTCGTCGTCTGCCCGACGCCGGAAATGCGGCCCACGAGCCCCAGCCCGTCAGTAGTGGCCCACCCATCCTGAATTCCATCACGGGCACCGACATTCAGAAGCACGGATTGCCGGAAGGGAGACCCAGAGTCGGCCAAGACCACGCCGGTCACAAAGGTCAGCGCGGGATCAAGTCGTACCTTGTTTAAGTCGAGAAGCTTGGCGTTCTCCTGCTCCAGCTGAAGCGCCGCCTCGCGCCATGCGCGCATCTGTTGAAGCTCGCGTCTGAGATCCTGGTTCTGTTCGTAGAGCCGGGCATAACTTTCGAAGCCCTCGATCATGTCGACCGTCTTGGTCACCGGCACCAGCGCCCAGTCCATCGACGGCACGAAGCGGTCGACCAGCATCGCGCGGAACCGCTCTGCCCTGGGCGAATCGATCCGCCATAACAGAAAGAGCGCCATCAGAAACATCAACAGACCGATCACCAGGATACGGCGGATCGGTCGGACATATTCTTCGTTAGCGCCTTTGTCTCTCGCGGCCATCGGCCCTCCGGGTCAGCCCCCCGGGATGGTCAGCTGTCGTAATCTATCACATGCCGGAGCTGTTTTTCATACTCCAACGCCTTACCCGTGCCCATGGCCACGCAGTTGAGCGACTCGTCCGCCACCGTGATGGCAAGCCCCGTCTGCTCCCTCAGCGCGAGGTCGAGATCTCCAAGAAGCGCCCCGCCTCCGGTCAGCATCACGCCCCGGTCCACGATATCGGCCGCAAGATCGGGCGGTGTGGCCTCAAGCGCCGTCATCACCGCCTCGCAAATTGTCTGCACCGGCTCCGCCAGAGCCTCGGCCACTTGAGCCTGGTTGATCTCGGTTTCCTTCGGCACGCCGTTCAGAAGGTCGCGCCCACGAATCTCCATCGATTGCCCGCGCCCATCATCCGGCATCCGCGCCGTGCCGATGGAGCATTTGATCCGTTCCGCCGTCGCCTCGCCGATCAGAAGGTTATGCTGGCGCCGGAGGTAGCTGATGATCGCCTCGTCCATCCGATCGCCACCAACCCGGACCGATCGGGCATAGACGATATCGGCCAGCGAAAGCACCGCGACTTCCGTGGTCCCGCCGCCTATATCGACGACCATGTTGCCGGTGGGATCGGTGATCGGCATCCCAGCACCGATCGCTGCGGCGATCGGCTCAGCGATCAGGCCAGCACGGCCCGCGCCGGCGCCAAGAACCGATTGGCGGATCGCCCGCTTTTCCACCGGGGTCGCACCGTGGGGAACGCAGACGATAACCTTGGGGCGAGAAAAGAGACCAGGCTTCCGGTGCACCTTTCGGATGAAATGCTTGATCATTTCCTCGGCGACATCGAAGTCGGCAATCACACCCTCGCGCATCGGGCGGATCGCCTCGATCGAGCCAGGCGTACGTCCAAGCATCAGCTTGGCGTCGTCGCCAACCGCAAGAACCTCTTTCTTTCCGTCCTTCACATGGTAGGCCACGACCGAAGGCTCGTTCAGGATCACGCCCTTTCCTTTGATGTAGACCAGCGTGTTCGCCGTCCCGAGGTCGATCGCCATACCGGATGCGAAAAGCCCGCCAAATAACGCCATGTCATGGGTCCCGTGAGCTGCCCGAGGTGGATCGGGCTCTTCCGGCCCGCGTGAATGACCGAGTTATAAAGGCCGTTTGGTTAACGTAAAAGGTGAAATACGCGGAATCCGGTGGGATTGTCGCGCGAATGCAAGGGTCGCGCGAGGACGAACTCGGCCATCGGCACCGTTTCGCCTTCTCAGGCCGCCTGGCCCGCTCGCAACCAACCCTCTTCGAAAGAAAGTTCGTAGGTTCCGGCAAGGTGACGAATCCGATTGAGCTCGGCAAGAAGGCCGGCTTCCCGCCCCTTGCCCATTCGCACCCCAGCTTCCGGCCAGAAAGCACGCACACAAAGCGTGTCGCCCGACCGCTTGGCATCAATTCGGCCGATGAGTCGATCACCCTGCATCACCGGAAAGACGTAGTAACCGTACTTCCGCTGCGCCTCGGGCACGAAGATCTCTATTCTGTAGTGGAAGCGGAATAGGCGCTCGGTTCGCTTCCTGTCCCTTAGCGCCGGATCGAAGGGCGACATGAGACGCACGCGCGTCGTAGGTTCGGGAAGAGAGGCAGCCTCGTCGAGGACTTCTTCGGTTGTGAAGCTCTTGCGCATCCGCCCGTCGGCCATCTCGATATCGGCCTCGATCAGATCGCCACGCGCCATCGCCTCAGCACACCAGTTCCGCGCCTCGGTCGGCGTCACGATATCGAAGAAGGCCGAAAGTTCCCCACTCGTCGCAAAGCCGAGGCGCTTCAACGCCGCACGCATCGCCCAATCAACGATCTCTACATCATCGAGGCGGCGGTTCAGCGTATCGGACGGTATCACCCGTTCGCACAGGTCATAAAACTTGCGAAACCCGCGCCGATGACAGACCGCCAGCCGCCCGGATCTCCAGAGAAATTCAAGTGCCGTCTTTGATGGGTGCCAATCCCACCAGCCCGAAGAGGATTTCTTCTCGTCTCCGCCAACATCCAGCGAACAGGCTGCGCCGTGATCGCCGATATGACGCAGCACTGCTTCGGTCTCCGCTTCCCACCCCTCCCGCCGGTTTTCTGGCCAGCGCGCGCGAATCCGCGCCTCCTCGCGCTCGAATTTAAGCCGCCACATCGGGTAGAAACGCATCGGGATGACCGAAGCATCATGCGTCCAATGCTCGAAGGCCGACCGGTAGCGCGCCACCGTATGTTCCAGCGCCTTGGGCCGGTATTGCCCACGCCGCGCCCAGAGGATCAGGTCGTGGGCGCGCGCCAGTGTATTCACGCTGTCCACCTGAACAAATCCCAGAGTGTCTAGGACGTGGTCAAGATCATGGCCTCGCGCCGGCCCCGATCCCGCACGCAGAAGCATGTGCCGGTCGAGGAAAAGCCGCCGCGCGCGGCGGTTGTCGAGCGTCTTATGTGTCACGCCAGTTCTCCAGTGGCGCCCTGTCCTCAATCCCCGTCAGCCACGCCTTCGGCCCGCGCCCGTGCGCGCCGCTGCCGGTAGCTCGGCAAAACGATGAGGATCAGCGCCAGCACCAGCAGCCCCAGCGTCATCGGGCGTTCCCACACAAAGCTCACCCCATCGTAAAGCTGCATCGCACGTGAGAAGTTGTTCTCCAAAAGCGGCCCGAGGATGAAGCCAATCAGAAGCGGTGCGAGCGGATAATCCGCAAATCGCAGAAGCGTCGCACATACCCCGAAACCAACGAGAAGCAAGAGTTCGGTCGCGTTATTCTGCCCAATATAGGCGCCCATTAAGGTGAAAAATAAGATGAAAGGAATCAAGAAGTTGCGTGGAACTGCGAGCACTTTCGCGATGTAGGGAATAAGCGGCAGATTCAGGATCAGAAGCACGAGATTACCAAGATACATCGAAATGATGACGGCCCAGAAGATCTCGGGCTCGTCCACCATAAGGCGCGGCCCCGGGCTGACGTTCAGAGCGATCAACGCGCCAAGCAGGATTGCCGTTGTACCAGAGCCGGGAATGCCGAGCGTCAGGAGCGGAACGAAGGAGCCGGTGCAGGCGGCGTTATTCGCGCTCTCTGGCGCTGCGATCCCCTTGATCGAGCCCTTGCCGAACTCTTCCTGCTCTTCCTTCGAGGCGATGTTGCGCTCCACCGCGTAGCCGAGGAAAGACGCGATCGTCGCGCCCGCGCCAGGCAGAACGCCGATGAAGAAACCCTGAAGCGATTGCCGTCCTATCACCGGCGCAATTCGCCGCGCCTCGTCTCGATTGATTCTGAGATCCTTGATTTTGCCACCATCTTCGCCGTCACCAGTCTTCGATCGCTTCGGATCGAGCACGAGGTAGATCGCCTCGGGCAGAGCGAACATCGCCATCGCGAGCGTGATGAAGCCGAAGCCCGACTGAAGATCCATGATACCCATGGTGAAGCGCGGAGCGTTGAACAGAACGCCCTCGCCCACGGTCGCCATGATAAGACCCAGGAAAGTCATCAAGAGCGCCTTGCTGACCTGCCCGGTGCCGGCAAAAGCGGCAATGGCCGACAACCCGACGACCATCAGGGCGAAATATTCAGAGGAATGGAACAGGAGCGCCACCGAGGCGAGAGCGGGCGCAAAGATCATCAGAAGAACCGCCCCGATCGTTCCACCCGCGAAGGAAGCGATGGCAGCCACAGTTAGCGCCTTGCCCGCCTTGCCTTGCCGCGCCAGCGGGTAGCCGTCGAAACTTGTGGCCACGGTCGAGGCTACACCGGGCGCATTGATCAGGATCGACGAGGTCGACCCCCCGAAGACCGCTCCGTAGTACACCCCTGCCAGCAGGATCAGCGCGGCGGAGGGATCGCCGATCGTGATTGCCACCGGGATCATGATCGCAATGATCGACATCGGGCCAAGCCCCGGCAGCATCCCGATGAAGGTGCCGATAAGACAGCCGCCGATCACCATGAGGATATTTGTGATCGAGAAGGCCGTTGCGAGGCCTGTCATCAGCCCTTCAAGCATATCAGCCCCCGTTCATGAAGCTTGGCAGGGGGTTCAGGAAGATGCCCAGAACCGCATCTACCAGCCACCAGACGCCGCTCGCTGCAGCGGCGGCGACCACGGCCATCAATACGAAGCGCCGCTCTCCCAGAATGAAGCTGCCGATAAAGAGAAACAGGAAAGTCGACCCGACGAAACCGAGCGGTCGCAGCAAGAATGCGTAGGCGATCATGAGAACCAGAAGGAACAGCGCCTGTCCCACCTTGTATTCGTGAAGCCGCGACAGATTGATGTCGGTGGCATCCTTCTTTTCTGGTGCTTTCTCCAGCCCCAGGATGATCGCGAGCGACAGAAGAACTCCGCCGACGGCCAGAACCTTCGGGAAGCTCGAGGGCCAGATCGGGCTGCGCCTCATGATGGGCGGCAGAAGATCGTCCATCGTGAAATAGGCGGCATATCCATAGGCCAGGCAGATCAGCAGGATGATCATCGCCAGCCAGCGGTCGAGCGCCATCGTTCCCTCCCCTCGGTCTCTTCTTGTAAAGCGCCCGGGGGCCAGCCCCGGGCGCGATATCACTTCAGGAACCGAAACGTCAGAGGAAGCCGAGCTTCCGCATCAGATCACCAATCACCTTTTCCTGATTTTCCAGGAAGGCGCGGAATTCCTCGCCCGAGTTGTGGATGTTGACCCAGCCATTGCGCGAGCGGACCTCTTCCCACTCCGGCGTGTCATACATTTTTGCGATCGCATCCTGATAGGCCACCAGTTGTTCTTCCGGCAGATCCGGGGCAGCGAAGAACCCACGCCAGTTGACGAAGGTCGTGTTGTTGCCCTGCTCCACCATGGTCGGCGCATCGGGATAGGCCGGCACGCGCTCGTCCGCCGTCACACCGATTATCCGCACCTCTCCGGCCTTCGCAAGTTCGACCGCTTCCGAGAAGCCGGTGGAAATCGCCTGAACCTCGCCCGACAGAAGCCCGGCCATCGACTCGCCGCCGGCGTCGTAGGGCACGTATTTCAAGGCGATGGGATCGGCGCCGGCAGCCTCGAATACCATCGCGGCCACGAGGTGATCCATGCCACCCGGCACAGAGCCACCGCCGACGGCGACGGAGCCGGGATCGGCGTTGAACGCGGCGATTAGCCCGTTCAGATCCTGGATCTCACTATTCGCTGGAACGACGAGCGCTGCATAATCCCCGATCGTACCCGCCACCAGCGTCAGATCACGGAAGCTTTGCGGGAAGACACCGGTCAGCGAGCGGATCACGATCGGCGTCGAATTCACCATCAGCGTTCCGTGGCTCGAGGCCGAGTTTTCGATGAGGTAGCCGATGGCCTTGCCGCCGCCACCACCCGACATGTTCTCGTAGGACGCCGTGCCCACAAGGCCCGATTTCGTCAACGCCTCCCCGGTGCCACGTGCAGTGCCGTCCCAACCGCCTCCGGCGCCGCCGGGGATAAGAAAATGGATGCTGTCGACAACCTGGTGGCCGCCAGCCAGAGCGGGGCTTCCTAGTGAAAGCGCCGCAACAGCCGCGGCTGCGAGCGCCCGGCGTGTCAAAGTGAATTGTGCCATGTCTTCCTCCCGTAGTTGGCATCGGTTGCCTGTGAACGGGGCAACCATTCTCAGACGTTGACCGTCTTGATGCCGATAGATTGGTATCCTGAGGCAAGAATGTACACAGCGGAATGCCGCGTGCGTCGCCCGGATTGCCCCATTTCTTGCCCCCAGACCCAAGCATCTGTTTTCCACACCTCTGCGCTTGACCGCTCCAAGAATGATTTCTTACAAAAGATTTGCGCGCGGAAAGATTTTGTAGGTCTATGTCAAGAATCAAGAATATGGAGGAGTTCGCTTCGGTTTGCGGCGTCTCGCGCCCAACGATCTCCAAGTACTTCAACGACCCTGCGAGCGTGCGCGCCTCGATCAGGGAAAGGATCGAAGAGGCGCTCGACGAGCACGGATTCCGACCGAACATCTACGCAATCAACCAGAACCGGCGACTGACTAAGATCGTCGGAATCGTCGTGCCCTACCTCGCCGATCCCTTCTTCGCGGAAATTGCCCGGGTAATCGAACAGCGCTGCGTTGCAGCCGGGTTTTCACCAAGCCTGTTCAGCTCCCACGGCGACCCCGACCTTGAGGTCGAAATACTCGAGAGCCTACGCTCGCTCCGCCCAGCAGGTGTTCTTCTTGCTCCGTTGGGCCGCGCTTCCAGAAAGGCCGAGCTCGAGCGCTTCTGCAAGGATGTTCCGACGGTTGTCTTCGACAGCAATGTCGAGGGCCTCGGCGAGGCATTCGTCGGCTCGGACAATGCCAGCTTCGTGTCGCAAACCGTTGACTATCTTGCACGGTCTGGCGAAGCGCCAACCTTCTTCGAGATGCGCAACCCTGCAAACCCCAACGCCAACAAACGCCGCAACGCCTATCTCGCGAAAATGGAGGAGCTTGGACTCACTCCCCGAGTCGTCAAGGCCGAAGGTACCGGCTGGGGGTTCGAGGAGATCGGCCGTGAAGGCGGCCTCAACCTCCTTGCCGGGGATACGCTCGAAACCGACACAATCCTTTGCAGCAATGATCGGCTCGCGATCGGCTTTCTGGCTGCCTGCTATGAACGCGGAGTAAAGGTCGGGCGCGGCGCCGACTGCGATCTGAGAGTGGCCTCGATGGACGATCATCCCTTCTCGCGGTTCACCTGCCCGTCGTTGACCACAGCAGCGCACGACTACGACGCGGTTTCGCGCAACGCGACCGAAACCCTGAAGAACCTGATCGACGCGGGCGGGCGCTTCGACCATCGCGACCAGACCCTGCACCCGGCGCGGCTGGTCATGCGGCAATCCGCATAGTGAAAATTTACGCGCGTTAAAAATCCGATTGACGCGCGGCAACGATTTCTTTTATCTGTCTTTAGGTAATCCAGAGATTAGGGAGGATTCGGATGCACCTGAGAACCGCACTTTGTGCGGCGTCGGCACTCGCGCTCATGGCAGGGGTCGCTCACGCACAATCCATCACGATCGCCACGGTAAACAATGGCGATATGATCCGTATGCAGGGATATACGGACAACTTCACCGAAAAGACCGGCATCGAAGTCGAGTGGGTTACGCTCGAAGAAAACGTGCTGCGTCAGCGAGTCACCACTGACATCACGACGAACGGCGGCCAATTCGACATCATGACGATCGGCATGTACGAAACGCCGATCTGGGGTGCGAACGGCTGGCTGGTGCCGCTCAACGATCTGTCGGCCGAGTATGATGTCGACGATCTTCTGCCGGCGATGCGCGCGGGCTTGAGCCATGAGGGCACGCTCTACGCAGCCCCGTTCTACGGTGAAAGTTCCATGGTCATGTACCGTACCGACCTCATGGAAAAGGCAGGGCTTGAAATGCCTGCCGCACCGACTTGGGAATTCATTCGCGAAGCCGCAGCGGCGATGGACGATCCCGAAAACGACATCAATGGCATCTGCCTTCGCGGCAAGGCTGGTTGGGGTGAAGGCGGCGCCTTCATCACAGTCACCGCCAACTCGTTCGGCGCTCGCTGGTTCGACGAAGACTGGAACGCCCAGTTCGACCAGCCCGAGTGGAAAGAGGCTCTGAACTTCTTCGTAAACTTGATGAATGATTATGGCCCGCAGGGCTATGCCACCAACGGGTTCAATGAAAACCTGTCGCTGTTCCAGCAGGGCAAGTGCGGCATGTGGATCGACGCCACCGTGGCTGCATCCTTCGTGACTAACCCGAACGACTCGACGGTGGCCGATCACGTTGGCTTCGCGCTCGCTCCCGATACCGGGCTGGGCAAGCGGTCCAACTGGCTCTGGGCTTGGGCGCTCGCCATCCCGGCAGGCACCCAGCAGGCTGACGCGGCAAAGCAATTCATCGAGTGGGCAACATCGAAGGAATACATCGAACTCGTCGCGGAGAACGAAGGTTGGGCCAACGTTCCGCCGGGCGCTCGGACCTCGCTTTACGAGAACGCCGATTATCAGGAAGTGCCTTTCGCACAAATGACGCTCGATTCGATCAATGCCGCCGATCCGACGTCCCCGACGGTCAAGCCCGTGCCCTACGTGGGAATCCAGTTCGTCGCCATCCCCGAATTCGCCGGGATTGCGACCGAGGTCAGCCAGGAATTCTCGGCTGTCTACGCGGGGCAGCAGTCGGTCGACGAAGCGCTTGAGAAGGCGCAGGCCCTCACGAACGACGCGATGGAAGCGGCGGGTTACCGCTAACTCCCTCCCGGGGTCGGGGAGCGGCACCGTCCGCTCCCCGGTTCTGGATTATCGATTGAATTTGTCAATTTCGCACGGGCGGCAGTCAGCCGCTAACGGGGGAGATGCGTCATGGCCACCAAGCATTCACGATCCGCAGCACGCCTGATGATGGCACCCGCAGTGGTCCTGCTCCTCGGCTGGATGCTGGTGCCCCTGATCATGACGCTGTACTTCTCGTTCAAGAAGTACCTGCCGCTAAGAGGCGACTCGCTCGAAAGAGGCCTCGACTGGGTAGGATTCGAAAACTACGCTCGCTTCCTCAGCTCCAGCTCCTTTTGGCCAAGCGTTCAGGCGACGCTGGTGATCGTCGGTGGGGTGCTCGTCATCACGGTCATCCTCGGAATCTTCCTTGCGATGCTGCTTGATCAGCCCATGTGGGGCCAGGGGATTGTCCGCATCCTCGTGATCGCGCCCTTCTTCGTTATGCCCACGGTCTCTGCCCTGGTGTGGAAGAACATGTTCATGGATCCGGTGAACGGCCTTCTCGCCCATCTCTGGCGCTTTTTCGGGGCTGAACCGATCGTGTGGCTTTCGGACGCCTCGGTACAATCGATCATTCTGATCGTTTCGTGGCAGTGGCTGCCCTTCGCGACGCTTATTCTTCTGACCGCGATCCAGTCGCTCGACAGCGAACAGCTCGAAGCCGCGGAGATGGACGGTGCAAATCCGGTTGCCCGCTTCATGTACATCATCCTTCCGCACCTGGGCCGGGCGATCACCATCGTGATCCTGATCCAGACGATCTTCCTTCTGTCGATCTTCGCTGAGATTTTCGTCACCACTGGCGGCTCCTTCGGCACCCGAACGCTGACCTACTTGATCTTCCAGCGCGTCATCGACAGCCAGAACATCGGGCTCGGCTCCGCAGGCGGCGTCTACGCCATCATCCTCGCCAATATCGTTGCGATCTTCCTGATGCGCATCGTCGGCAAGAACCTCGATCGCTAGGAGGCACAGACATGGCACGTGCAGCTACCACACGCCGCAAGGTCATCACCACCGCCGCCGCCTGGGCGATTGGGCTTCTGATCTTCTTCCCGATTTATTGGACGATCCTGACAAGCTTTAAGACGGAAGCGCAGGCGATCAACGACCCGCCGCTCTTCTTCAACTTCGACTGGACGCTCGAGAACTACGCGGTCGTGCAGGAGCGTTCCGACTACATGCGCTTTCTGTGGAACTCCGTCATTCTCGCCGGTGGTTCCACTTTGATCGGCATCCTTGTCGCGATACCCGCCGCCTGGTCCATGGCGTTCGTCCCGTCGAAGCGCACCAAGGACATCCTACTGTGGATGCTGTCGACCAAGATGCTGCCGGCGGTCGGCGTGCTCTATCCGATCTCGCTGCTTTTCGTGCAGTTCAACCTGCTCGACACGCGGGGCGGCCTGATTGTGGTGCTGATGCTGATCAACCTGCCGATCATCGTCTGGATGCTTTACACTTACTTCAAGGAAATCCCGGTCGATATCCTTGAAGCAGCCCGGATGGACGGGGCGAGCCTGCGCGAGGAAATCCTCTACGTACTGACGCCGATGGCGATCCCCGGCATTGCCTCGACCATCCTGCTCAACTTCATCCTCGCCTGGAACGAAGCCTTCTGGACCCTCAATCTCACGGCGGCGAATGCAGGCCCTCTGACCGCCTTCATCGCCAGCTATTCGAGCCCTGAGGGCCTGTTCTTCGCGAAACTCAGCGCGGCCTCGACTATGGCCATCGCCCCAATCCTCATCCTCGGCTGGTTTAGCCAGAAGCAACTCGTGCGCGGCCTCACCTTCGGCGCGGTCAAGTAAGGAACCGAACATATGGGACAGATCACGCTTGAAAACGTCACGAAAAGCTTTGGCGATGTGGAGGTCATCCCTCCCCTCGACCTGACCATCGAAGACGGCGAGTTCGCGGTCTTCGTGGGCCCCTCGGGCTGCGGGAAGTCAACGCTTCTGCGGCTTATCGCTGGGCTTGAAGACATCACATCGGGCACCATCAAGATCGACGGCAAGGATGCTACGAACATTCCGCCAGCCAAGCGTGGCCTTGCAATGGTGTTCCAATCCTACGCGCTCTACCCGCATATGAGCGTCCGCAAGAACATCGCCTTCCCGCTTCGGATGGCAGGCGTTCCCGAGGACGAGCAAAAGCGCCGGATCGATCAGGCGGCGGCCGCGCTGAACCTCACCGACTACCTCGACCGCCGGCCAGGCCAGCTGTCCGGGGGTCAGCGGCAGCGCGTTGCCATCGGTCGCGCCATCGTGCGCGAACCGGCGGCGTTCCTCTTCGACGAACCTTTGTCGAACCTTGACGCGGCCCTGCGGGTGGGCATGCGGCTCGAGATCAGCGAACTGCACAAGCGCCTCGCCACGACAATGATCTACGTTACACACGACCAGGTCGAAGCGATGACCATGGCCGACAAGATCGTCGTGCTGCGGGCTGGTAATATTGAGCAGGTTGGCTCGCCACTCGAACTTTACCACACTCCCCGGAACCTGTTCGTCGCCGGCTTCATCGGTTCGCCCAAGATGAACTTTGTCGAAGGAGAGGAAGCGCGCAAGCACAACGCCGCCACCATCGGCATCCGGCCTGAGCATATCGAGGTCACTTCCGAAGGCCCATGGACGGGGCGCGTGGGCGTGGCCGAGCATCTTGGCTCCGACACCTTCTTCCATATCCACGACACCGGGCTGGCCGAGACGCTGACCGTTCGTGCCCCGGGCGAGATTAACCTCAAGCATGGCGACACTATCCACCTCACGCCGCGCGAGGATCTGATCCACCGGTTCGACGACAAGGGGCTGCGTATCTGATGAGGCGTCTCGACGGCAAGGTTGCGCTGATCACAGGCGCTGCGCGGGGGATCGGCCGCGTCTTTGCCGAAGCCTACGTGCGCGAGGGAGCGCGCGTCGCGATCGCCGACATCGACATCGCGCGCGCGCGCGAGACAGCCGACGAGATCGGCGAGGCGGCCATTGCTGTTGCAATGGATGTCACCCGGCAAGACAGTATCGATGCCGCCGTCGACGCAACTGTTGGCACCTTCGGTGGCATCGATATCCTGATCAACAACGCCGCCCTGTTCACCGCCGCCCCTATCGTCGAGATCGACCGCGAGGATTATGCCCGCGTCTTCGACATCAACGTCGCGGGCACGCTCTTTACCTTGCAGGCGGTTGCACGCCACATGATTGCGCGCGGCAAAGGCGGCAAGATCATCAACATGGCCAGCCAGGCCGGGCGGCGCGGCGAGCCCCTCGTCGCGGTCTATTGCGCGACTAAAGCCGCCGTCATCAGCCTCACTCAGTCGGCCGGGCTGAACTTGATCGAGCATGGCATCAACGTGAACGCCATCGCCCCCGGTGTCGTCGACGGCGAACATTGGGACGGCGTAGATGCATTCTTCGCGAAATACGAAGGCAAGGCCCCCGGGCAGAAGAAGAAAGAGGTGGGCGCGGCGGTGCCCTTCGGGCGCATGGGCACCGCCGAAGACCTGACCGGCATTGCGATCTTCCTCGCAAGCTCCGAAGCAGACTACATCGTGTCCCAGTGCTACAACGTGGATGGCGGCCAATGGATGAGCTGATCCCGCTTTCCGATGATACCCTCGGCAGCCTGCCGGAGGGCATAGCTGTTCCGACCTACGACCGTTCGGCTCTTTCGCCCGGCATCGTTCATATCGGGCTCGGCAACTTTCACCGGGCGCATCAGGCCTGGTATCTACACCGGCTGATGATGCTGGGGCAGGATCACGACTGGGCCATTGTAGGCGCCGGCGTACGACCGGCGGACGCGGCCCAGCGCGAACGCCTTCTGGCGCAGGATTGCCTGACTACGCTGATCGAACTCGCACCGGGCGCCAGTTCCGCCGAAGTGACCGGTGCGATGATTGGCTTCCTCCCAATTGAACCGGCCAACGGCGCCCTTATCGAGCAGATATGCGATCCTGCTATCCGCATCGTCTCGATGACGGTAACGGAGGGCGGCTATTTCATGGCTCCCGACGGAAGTTTCGACGCGGCGCACTCTGATATCCGGCACGACGCAGAGCATCCCGATACCCCGAAAACCGCGTTCGGCGCGATCGTTGCAGCTCTCGCCCGGCGGCGCGCTGCCGGAACCGGGCCCGTGACACTTCTTTCTTGCGACAACCTGCAAGGAAATGGTGCGATCTTCCGGCAGGCTGTTCTGGGACTCACACGCCTCTCGAACCCCGATCTCGCCGACTGGATCGAGAAAAACTGCACGTTCCCCAACTCGATGGTCGATTGCATCGTGCCTGCAACCGGGCCGAAGGAGCTATCGCTTGCGAAGAGTTTCGGCGTCCTGGACCATGCGCCCGTCACACACGAAAACTTCCGCCAGTGGGTGGTGGAAGATAACTTTTGTGCAGGTCGCCCCTTGCTCGAAAAGGTCGGCGTCACGTTCACCGACCATGTCCACGACTACGAACGCATGAAGCTTCGCATTCTAAACGCAGGGCACCAGCTTCTCGCCAATCCGGGCGAACTTTTGTCGGTTGGCACAATCTCCGGCTGCATGGAAGATCCAGACATCCGCGCGTATTTCGGAAAGGTCCAGCGTGACGAAATCGTGCCCCAGGTCAGTGCCGTGCCGGACATGACGCCGGAAGGCTACCTTGCCCTCATCGAACGACGGTTCTCAAACCCCGCAATCGTCGACACCACGCGTCGAGTGGCTTTCGACGGCTCGTCCCGACACACGGGCTTTCTTCATCCGATGATCCGCGAACGGCTCACCACCGGAGAGCGCATTGCCGGACTTGCGCTGGCCGAGGCGCTCTGGGCCCGGATGTGCGAGGGCACGCGCGAGGACGGTTCGGTAATCGAGCCGAACGATCCAAGCTGGGCCGATCTGTCGACAGCCGCTGCAGCGGCCGCTGACGATCCATCCGCGTGGCTGACCCAAAGAGGTGTCTACGGCGACTGGGCGCAGGACGCGCGTTTCGCCTCTGCCTTTGGCGAATGGCTCGACCGAATCCGACGCAATGGCGTGCGCGCCACTTTGCGCAACTATCTTGAATGCGGCGGCTAACACTTGCGTTCGGTCACGCCGTGCCGATGGTGTTCAGGAAGACCGAGAACAACTCTCCCTGCGAGTTGATCCGGAGTTTCGAATAGACGTTCCGCCGATGGATGCGGACTGTCCCGGGCGAGATCTCAAGAAGCCGCCCAATCGCCTCTGAAGAATGCCCGCGCAATGTCAGTTCTACGACCTCGCTTTCGCGCGGGGTCAGTACCCCGTCGCCGATTGTGCGGAATGCATCTGAAACTTTCTCGGTCAGGATCTTCGAGGCATCCGAGCGCGCGCCGTTCTTGCCGGTTGACCAGTGCCGGCGGCAGAGCGCATCCACGATAGGCTGGATCTCGGTCAGAACCCTGAATTCGGCCTTGCTGAACTTGCGCTCCGTCCGCATTAGCGAGACGACGATGGAAAGCTCTGCATTCACGTCGATCAGAAAGCCCACCTCCTCGGCAAGACCTGTCTGGGCATAATAACTCCGGAAGTATTCCCCCTGATAGAACCGATCGGGCGCAATATCCCTCAGCCGCCAGATGCCCGACGGCGTGTCTCCGGTGCTTGCCAGAAAGAACGGATCGATCAGGTAGGGCCCTTCCAGGTACTCATCGACGTGAAGCTTTCGGCGTTCCGGCGTAAAATCGTCGTAGAGCGCCAGCGGGCGCTTCGTTCCCACATACCCGAACACCACCATGAATTCGTAGGGCACGATACTTCGTATCCCCGCGGCCAGCGTCTCTGGGAAAGCCGGACTGCCAAGCGCGTCAAGGCAGCGCGCGGATTGCTGATTCCAGTCTGTCGGCATCGGGACCGCCTACAATTTCAGCGAAATCTATTACAAATTGCATATTTACACAATTGCTCAATCTGCAGGAAGTTGGGCGTATCGTGTTATAGACGTCAACAGCTATCGATCTCGTCAGGCAAACCATTGCTGGATCACAAAACGCCAACGGATGACGCCGGCCCGCTCATCGCAGAATTGCGAGGCGTCTCGAAACGGTTTGGCGATCTGGTCGCCGTCAAGGGCATGGATCTCCGCATCCAAGCTGGCGAATTTCTCTCGTTCCTCGGACCATCGGGGTGCGGGAAAACCACTGCGCTCAGGATGCTCGCAGGGTTCGAAACCCCAAGCGATGGGCGAGTACTGATCGGAGGCGAGGATGTCTCGGGGCTCGAACCCTACCGCCGCCCGGTCAACATGGTGTTCCAGAGTTACGCTCTATTCCCACACATGACGGTGTCACAGAACATCGCCTACGGCCTTGACCAGCGGCGCCCGAAGCTTCCGAAGACCGAGATAGCGAGCAAGGTGCAAAAGGTGCTTGAAACAGTCCGCCTGTCGGATTTCGGCACTCGCCGGATCTGGGAAATGTCCGGGGGACAGCAACAGCGTGTCGCCCTCGCCCGCGCCATCGTAAACGAGCCGAAACTACTTCTCTTGGACGAACCGCTTGCCGCTCTCGACCGCAAACTCCGTAAGGAAATGCAGATCGAACTTCAGGATATTCAGCGCCAGCTTGGGATCACCTTCATTCTCGTCACCCACGATCAGGAAGAGGCGCTGTCATTGTCTGACCGGATCTGTGTCATGCGGGCGGGCGAGATCATCCAGGTCGGCAGCCCGCAGGATCTCTATGATCGGCCCAGAACGCGCTATGTGGCGGATTTCGTTGGCACTTCGAACTTCTTCGAGGGAACCGTTTCCGCCAGCTCGGACGGCGCATCATCGATCACCCTCGGCGACGGCAAAACCTATGTCAGCGCGCTCGGAACAGAGGTCGTCCATGGCGAAGCCGGTTGCCTCAGCATTCGCCCCGAACAGATCCGGCTCAGCCGCGCCGAGGTGACCGACGGCCTCGCCGTCACCGTTCAGAACCGCATCTTCCTTGGCGAGCACACCGAATACGTCGTTCGTCACGATCGACTTGGAACCATCACCGCCCTTGCACCGCGCCAGACGGATGCAGGGCTTTCCACCCTCGGGAAAGGTGACGCGGCTTGGGTTCACTGGACCCCAGACGCCGCTCTGATCCTGAGGCCGGACTGAAGGCCAAAGAGCAGCACATATCCAACTGGGAGACTGAGGACATGAAAGACAAGTCATACATCTCGAAGCGGAAATTCATGGAGGAGCTTCGGCGCTACGAAAAAGGCTCGGTCACGCGCCGCCACTTCCTCGGCGTCACCGGCCTCGGCACCGCGACCGCGGTCATGGCAGGAGCTATGCCAGGCATCCGTCCCTCACGCGCACTGGCCGACAGCCATATCGGTGACCGTGTCGTTCTCGCAACCTGGCCCAACTACCACGATCCCGAGAACTTCGAGATCTTCACGGATCAGACCGGCGCCTTCACCCAGGTGAACGTATTCGGCTCGAACGAAGAGATGCTGGCCAAACTCCAGGCTGGCGGCAGCGGCTGGGACGTCTATGTCCCGACGAACTACACGATCACGACGTATGTCGAGGAAGATCTTATTGAACCTCTCGATCTTTCGAAGCTGCCGAACTACGACCCCAGCGCCTTCGACGCGCGCTTCTCCGATGCCGGGATTGTCGACGGCGTCGTTTACGCCGTACCGAAGAACTGGGGCACCACCGGCATGGCGATCAACACATCGCACAATGGCGGAAACCCCTTCGACAGCTGGAAGGAATTCTTCGACCGGACGATGGATGACTTCTCAGGCCGGACAATGGTGCACGACTACCAGCTGACCACGATCGGTGCGGCGCTGAACTACCACGGCTACTCCTTCAACTCGATCGACGAGGCGGAACTGGCCGATGCCGAGAAACTGCTCATCGACGTGAAGCCGCATCTCTTCGCGATCACCTCGGATTATCAGCCCGCGATGCGTTCGGGCGACGCCTGGCTGACAATCTGTTGGACAGGCGACGGAAAACAGCTCAACACAGATATCCCAGAGATCCAGTACGCGCTTGGAAAAGAAGGTGGCGAACTCTGGAGCGACTACTACGCAATTCCGAAGGGCGCTCCTCACATGGAAGCGGCCTATGCGCTAATCAACTTCATGCTCGACCCGGAAGTGAACGCTCGCGAGGTTCTGGCCCATGGCTACCCGGTAGCAGATAGCCGCACAAACGCGCTTTTGCCGGAAGAGATTCTGAACGATCCGATCCTCTATCCGGCGGCGGAAAAGCTCGACGCCCTCGAATTTGGTGCGGCAGCCACGCTGACAGATCCGAACCGCGCCGAACTTCTGGCGCGCTTCAAGTCGGCTTGATCGGGCGGGCGGAATGACGGAACGCGAGAGAAATTGGCTACTGGTCGCGCCCGCCGGGGCGTGGCTTCTGGTCATGCTCGTGCTTCCGCTTTCCGTTGTCCTGATCTTCAGCTTCGGAGAGCGGGCACCCTCCGGCGGATGGGTGCCCGCCTTCACTTTCGAGCAATACGCGAACCTTCCCGCTCGCCTCACCGCGTTTAAGAACACCCTGACGCTCGCGCCCCTCGGCACCTTGGCGGCGCTGATCATCGCCTATCCGCTCGCCTATCAACTTGCGGTCCGGACCGATTCCAGATGGAAGACCATTCTTCTTGTCCTCGTGATCGTACCGTTCTGGACGTCGATCCTGATCCGCAGCTATGCATGGATCTTCATCCTGGGCGGTCAGGGCCTCCCTGCGCTGCTTGAGGTCTTCGGACATGAAGATGTCCGGCTCATCTACACGCCGTTTGCGGTGACTGTGGGCATCGTCTACGGCTACCTACCGCTCATGGTCTTCCCGATCTACGTGGCGCTCGACCGGCTCGACAAACGACTTCTAGAGGCGTCTTCCGACTTGGGCGCCACGCCCTTGACGACCTTCCTGCGCGTCACCCTGCCCATGTCGATCTCCGGGATCGCCACCGGTTGCATGCTCGTCTTCATTTTGCTGATGGGCGAATTCCTGATCCCCGCGCTCCTTGGCGGCGGCAAGGTCTTCTTCGTTGGCAACGCGCTGGTCGACCTGTTCCTGCAATCGCGGAACTGGGCCTTCGGGTCTGCCGTGGCGGTCATGCTCATCCTCGTGATGCTCGTTACTGTCACGGTCTATATGCGTCTCATTTCGCGGCTGGCGGCCCAGCGCGAAGACGTGTCGATCATGTGAGGGCCGGAGGCATGCGGCTCTACTCCTTTTTTGTCTATGTCTTCCTTTACACCCCGATCGCGATCATCGCGCTCTTCAGCTTCAGTGCGGGTCGCAGCGCCAGCCAGTTCGACGGTTTTTCGGTCAAATGGTACGGTCGCGCCCTGAACAATCCCTTCGTTATGGATGCGCTTGGCAACAGCCTCTTCGTCGCGTTCATCTCGGCGACGCTCGCCAGCATCCTCGGCACCCTTGCAGCGGTCGGACTGCAGGGCATAAAGGGGCCGGCACGCGCGTTCTTCGATGCGATGATCTACATCGCGGTCATGATCCCCGGGATCGTGATCGGAATCGCGACGCTGATCGCGCTTGTCACCGTCTTCAACGTTGTGAATCCCTGGCTCGCGGCGATCTGGCCCGAGGGTGGCACGCCGCCCGCACTGTCGATGGGCATGCCGTCGCTGATTGCCACTCATACAATGTTCACGCTAGCCCTTGTGGTTCTTATCGTGCGCGCCCGCCTGCAAAGCCTCGAAGGTGCCCTGTCGGAGGCCTCCGCCGATCTTTATGCTCCGCCGTTCCGCACCTTCCGTCTCATTACCCTGCCACTGATTGCGCCCGCTATCCTGGCCGGCTTTCTCCTCAGCTTCACGTTCAGCTTCGACGATTTCATCATCGCCTTCTTCGTCGCGGGGTCCGAGACGACCCTGCCGATCTACATCTTCTCATCGATCCGGCGTGGTGTGACGCCCGAGGTCAACGCCATCGGGACGATGGTGATGCTAGCTTCTCTCATCCTGCTCGTGATCGCCCAACTCATCCTTCGGCGCGGGAATCGGGGGTGAACAATGGAAACGGGATGCCCTCATGCTGCTTGAAGACCGCGTTGCATTCGTCACCGGTGCCGGCTCGGGTATAGGAGCGGCGGGGGCCGAGGCCCTTGCCCGCGAGGGGGCGGTTGTGATCGTGACCGACAAGAACGGAAAGTCGGCGGAAGCCGTCGTGACCCGTATCATTGAGAGCGGCGGCAAAGCCCGGGCACTCACCCTCGACGTCACCGAAGATGCGGCCCTCACCAACGCGATCGAGACGGTGACCCGCGACGAGGGCCGGCTCGACATCCTTCACTCCCACGCCGGCGTACAGATCGAGGGCAAGCTCGAACAGGTGGCCGTAGCCGACATGGATCTGTCCTGGCGTCTGAACGTTCGCTCCCATTTCGTCGCCGCAAAGGCAGCAATCGCCCCTATGCGCCGGCTGGGCGCAGGCAGCGTGATCATCACTTCGTCGAATTCTGGCGTGCAGTACGACCGCGAGATGATCGCCTACGCCACAACAAAGCACGCGGTCCTTGCTATGACCCGTCAGATGGCAGCCGATTACGCGCGCGAGAATATCCGCTTCAACGCCCTTTGCCCCGGCTTCATCGACACGCCCTTCAACCATGGCTTCGAGGTGCAGATGGGCGGACGCGACAAACTTGAGGCCTATGTGCGAGACGCGATCCCGATGGGGCGGTTCGGTACAGTGGAAGAGATCGCCGAAGCCATTGTTTTCCTTGCCTCTGACCGCTCCTCCTTCATGACGGGCCATGCCTTCGTCATCGACGGAGGGGAATGTATCTGACCACCGGCAGCGCACAGACACCGAGGACACAGCGCAAGAGAATTTTCAGAACGTTCATTTTTTAGGCGTATTTCACAGCCTAAACTCCAAACCATGAGCGGTTTGAAAACTCTCATTTCCAGCCTCTGCGGCGTTGTCTTATGCGCCGCGCCGGCCTCTTCCCTGACCGATTTGGCGCGGGATTTCGCCACGTGCACAGGTCAGTTTTCTGCCATGGTCGAACACGCCTGGCTTATTCAGGATCCCCGCTCGGACAGGTATAACGATGATCGCGAAAAGTTCTTGGCACTTCTTGAGGCCGTCGGCGCAGGCGCAGATCCCGCCGCGCTGAACCAGCGAATCGAAGCGAAGGTCGCGCTAATGTCAGTCCTGAATGAAGCCAGGTTCGGCACGGACGAGGCCCGCTCGATGCGCGCCGAACGCCGCGCAGAAGCACAGCTGGCCGTCTGCCGACTCATGCTGCTTGGCGGCTGAGCCCCACACCAGTCGACAATGATTGCCGCTTTTGCAGGCACATACCTCCGATCTGCCGCTTTTTTAAGCTGGGGCTCCGAGCCGGGCTCAAACCGCCTCGGCTTTCCTCGTATCTCCCCGGCGATGAAGGCTTAAGTCGCGTCGGGTCTCTGCACCCGATAGATCGTGCGATGGTGCCGGCCTAGGAAACCAAGGTCACCATCGCACTCCGCAAACGAATTGCGTGGGAGGCATATGTGGCTTCAGGCTCTTTTTTGCAACGCTCCCCGCGCGACACGCAAAGGGGATAGAAATGTCCAAGACACTTCTTGGTTCAACTGCTGCCATCTTGGTCGCGGCCTCGTCGGCCGCCTATGCACAGGACGCATCCTGCCCGATCAAGGTCGGCGTCCTGCACTCTCTGTCAGGCACGATGGCGATCTCGGAAACGACGCTCAAAGACACGATGGAAATGCTGATCGACCAGCAGAACGCTGCGGGTGGCCTTCTGGGCTGCGAGCTTGAGGCCGTGGTGGTGGATCCAGCATCTGACTGGCCGCTCTTCGCCGAAAAGGCGCGCGAGCTTCTGACGGTTCACGAGGTCGACGTGATCTTCGGCAACTGGACTTCGGTCAGCCGCAAGTCGGTTTTGCCCGTGATCGAGGAACTGAATGGCCTTCTCTTCTACCCCGTCCAGTACGAGGGCGAAGAAAGCTCCAAGAACGTCTTTTATACCGGAGCCGCGCCGAACCAGCAGGCAATTCCGGCAACCGATTACTTCCTCGAGGAACTGGGCGTCGAGAAATTCGCCCTTCTCGGCACCGATTATGTCTATCCCCGGACGACGAACAACATCCTTGAAAGCTATCTTCAGCAACAGGGCATCCCGGCCGAGGACATCTTCGTGAACTACACGCCCTTCGGCCACTCCGACTGGTCCAAGATCGTAGCCGACGTCGTGGCACTCGGCGCTGACGGCAAGAAGGTAGGCGTCATCTCCACCATCAACGGCGATGCCAATGTGGGTTTCTACAAGGAGCTTGCCGCCGCGGGCATCTCCGCCGACGACATCCCTGTCGTTGCCTTTTCGGTGGGAGAAGAAGAGCTTTCGGGCCTCGACACCACGAACCTCGTCGGCCACCTCGCAGCATGGAACTACTTCCAGTCTGCCGACACGGAAGCCAACGAGGAATGGGTTGCTGCCTGGAAGGCACGCATGGGCGAAGACCGCGTGACAAACGACCCGATGGAAGCCCATTACATCGGCTTCAACATGTGGGTGAACGCCGCGACTGAAGCAGGCACCACCGATGTCGATGCCGTCCGTACTGCCATGTACGGCCAGGAATTCCCGAACCTGACTGGTGGCACTGCGGTGATGCTTCCAAACCACCACCTCGCCAAGCCCGTGTTGATCGGCGAAATCCAGGATGACGGCCAGTTCGACATCATCAGCCAGACCGAGGAAGTGCCGGGTGACGCCTGGACGGACTACCTCCCGGAATCGGCGGTATTGATCTCTGACTGGAAGGAGCTCGGCTGCGGAATGTACAACACCCAGACCGAGACCTGCGTTCAGATCAAGTCGAACTACTAGGACCTGATCGATCGGGGGCGGCACGTCGCTGCCCCCGACGTCTCAATCAAGGGATTCTTGGCATGGCTCGGGCCTGGCTCCGTCTTCTTCTGCCCTGTCTATTGCTCCTCGCTGCGCCCATCGCTGCGCAGGACGCCGACGCGCCTATTCAGCAGCTCCTTCAGGAACATGCCGAGATCATCGAGAAATCCTCCCGCCGCACAATCGGCCCCGCAATCGACGCGATCGCAGCAAGCGGCCTTCCCGAAGCGCAGGCTGTTCTCGAACGCTGGCAGGCCAAGGAGATGTGGATTGCCGAAGAAACTGGCCTCTTCGTTCGTGCGGAGGAGATCGACCGCGACACGATCCGCATCTTCGATTTCGCCGATGGCACTGAAATCGGCAGCGTTCCAGACGAAGGCTATACGCAGCTGAAGCCGAATTCCGGGATCCGCGGCCTGATAGGTGCCGCTCTCGTCCGCTTCCAACTGAACGATCCCGCGCCCGAAAACCGCGCAACTGCTCTCCATGCGATCGAGCGTGACCCGGAATTGTCGCACTTGGCGGCCCTGCGCGCGACCCTCGGCGACGAGACCGACCCCGCGCTCAAGGATCGCAAGGCTCGCCTCGAGCGCCTTCTGACGATCCGCTACGGCGAAAGCGACGAAGAGCGCATCGAAGCCATTGAAAGCTTCGAGGGCGATCTTGGCGTCGACGTCCGCGCGACGCTGAACCCACTTCTCGCCACCCGGATTGAGGTCGCCGAGGTCCGTCCCGAAGGCGACGACATCGCGGGCACGCTAGAGCCGGGAAGCGATGCGCTTTCGAATGCGGAGGCCTACGACCTTCTTGTTTCGGCCGGTCTCGCCAAGCCCCGGATAAGCCGAGAGGACAAACGCGCGGCCCTCGCCGCCAACATCGAAGGCGGCCGCGTGGGCGGCGTGGAAGTGGCCACGCTTGATACCGAGGCAGCCCGCGATCTCGCCTATGCAACCCTTGCGAGCGACGGCGTGGTCGAACCCGTCGCAACCGAGGCCGAAATTGCCGCCGCCCTATCCTCACATGTGTTCTACGAACGCTACACGGGCGCCTCACCGCTCGTGGCAATGGCCGCCGCCGCCGCCGTTTCAGATATCGAAAGCACGGTCGCGTTGAACCAGGCGCTTGACCTGGGGCTCGACGCGCTTTCCCTGGCCTCAATCTATTTTCTCGCCGCGATCGGGCTCGCGATCACCTTCGGAGTCATGGGCGTCATCAACATGGCCCACGGCGAGTTCATCATGATGGGCGCCTATACCGGCTATGTCGTCCAGCTCTTCGTGCCCGACTACACCCTCTCGATCCTGCTCGCGATCCCGCTGGCATTCATGGTCACATTCAGCGCGGGCGTGGCGATGGAACGCCTAGTGATCCGCTGGCTCTACCACCGCCCGCTCGAAACCCTTTTGGCCACCTTCGGGGTCTCGATCGCACTGCAACAGATCGCAAAGAATATCTTCGGCACCCAGGCCCGGCCACTAACCGCGCCCGACTGGCTCGACGGCTCGCTTGTCCTCAATGATATCGTCTCGATCAGCTACATCCGCATTGCGATCTTCATCCTCGCGCTGATTTTCCTTGCCATCTTCCTCGTCGTGATGAACCGCACCCGGCTTGGCCTGGAAGTGCGCGCCGTCACGCAGAACCCGCGCATGGCTGCCTCGATGGGAATCAATCCCGACAAGATCAACATGCTCACCTTCGGCTTCGGCTCAGGTATCGCCGGGATCGCGGGCGTTGCCATCGGTCTTTACGCCAAGGTCACGTCGGAGATGGGGTCGGACTATATCGTGCAATCCTTCATGACAGTGGTCGTCGGCGGGGTTGGCAATATCTGGGGCACCCTCCTCGGCGCGTCTCTCGTCGGCGTCCTCCAGAAAGGGATCGAGTGGCTGAACCCCTCGAACACGCTGGCCGCCCAGACCTACATGATCCTCTTCATCATTCTCTTCATCCAGTTCCGGCCGCGCGGGATCATCGCGCTCAAGGGCCGCGCGGCGGAGGCGTGACATGACAGACGCCACCCTCGCCGCAGCACCCCGCCGTCCCTTCGCTGTCCGCCACCCGTCAGTTCTGATCTTTCTTGCCTGCCTCGCGGCCTTCACCCTCTGCGTCACGATCCTCGCCGAGGGCTTCGGGATTGGCGTGATCTCGACGAGCTTCGTCAAGACCCTGGGCAAGACGCTCTGCCTCTGCCTGGTGGCACTGGCGATGGATCTCGTCTGGGGTTACTGCGGCATCCTTTCGCTCGGCCACATGGCCTTCTTCGGGATCGGCGGCTACGCGATCGGCATGTGGCTGATGTATGCCCGCACGGAACTGATCGTCATTGAAAGCCTATCGGCCGCGGCGCTTCCGCCTACCCCACAGGAGATATCCGACGGCATTGCCACCCAGATCTTCGGCGTCGTTGGGGCCTCCGAGTTCCCGCCGATCTGGGCCTTCGCCCATTCCTTACCCCTGCAACTGGCCTTCGTTGTCATTGTCCCCGGGATCCTGGCACTTGTATTCGGCTGGCTCGCCTTCCGCAGCCGGGTCACGGGGGTCTATCTCTCTATTCTGACACAGGCGATGACACTGGCCCTCTCGCTTTACCTCTTCCAGAATGACAGCGGGCTTCGTGGCAACAACGGGCTTTCGGGTCTTCAGAACCTGCCGGGCCTCGACGACGTGCCCCAATCCGCCGTCTCTCTCTGGTTCTTCTGGGCCTCGGCCCTTGCCCTCGGCCTGGGCTACATCCTCTGCGCCTGGCTCGTCTCGGGGAAATTCGGCTCCGTTCTTCGCGCGATCCGCGACGACGAGGCGCGCGTGCGCTTCCTTGGCTATCCCGTCGAGGCGTTCAAGCTTGTGGTCTTCACACTCACAGCGATTATCGCGGCGATCGCCGGCGCTCTCTATTATCCGCAGGCGGGCATCATCAATCCCGCGGAAATCGCTCCAATCGCTTCGATCTACCTTGCCGTCTGGGTCGCTATCGGCGGGCGCGGGCGGCTTTACGGCGCAGTGATTGGCGCGGCCTTTGTCTCGCTTCTTTCGACCTGGTTCACAGGCGGCCAGGCCCCTGATGTGAATCTCGGCTTCTACACGATCCAATGGGTTGACTGGTGGACGGTGCTTCTCGGCCTCTCCTTCGTCGCCGTAACGCTCTTTGCGCCAAAAGGCATCGGCGGGCTTTTCGATCTCCTCGCCGACCGCAAGAGCCCCGATCGTCACGGCGCCGATCTTGGCCCCGACCAGGGCGCGCTCCGCGAAAAGGAGGCCGATGCATGAGTACGTTGCTCGAGGTTTCCGGCGTCTCCGTCTCGTTCGACGGCTTCAAGGCGATCAACAACCTCTCCTTCCAGATAGGCCCGAAGGAACTTCGCGCAGTGATCGGTCCGAACGGTGCCGGCAAGACCACCTTCATGGATATCGTCACCGGAAAGACCCGGCCCGACGAGGGCCGCGTTCTTTACGGAGAGAAAAGCGCCTCGCTCCTTTCCATGTCCGAAAGCCAGATCGCGCAGGCCGGCATCGGGCGCAAATTCCAGCGTCCGACGGTCTTCGAAGATCAGACTGTTTCGGAAAACCTGATGATGGCGCTCAAGAAAAAGCGCGGGCCATTCGCCGTTCTCGCCTTCCGCCCGAGTGCGGCGGACATCGACCGGGTGGGAGAGCTTGCGGCCGAGATCGGCTTGAAAGGCGCGGTCGACCGGAAGGCGGGCGAACTCAGCCACGGCCAGAAACAGTGGCTCGAAATTGGAATGCTCCTTGCGCAGGAGCCCCGGCTTCTTCTGGTCGACGAACCAGCGGCCGGCATGACGCCGTCGGAGCGCGAGCACACGACCGAACTCCTCGTCGAGGCAGCGCGCAGCCGAGCCGTCGTTGTCGTCGAGCATGACATGGAATTCGTTCGCCGCCTGGACTGCAAAGTCACGGTCCTGCACGAGGGTTCCGTCCTCGCCGAAGGTTCGATCGACCGGGTTACGCAAGACGAAAAGGTGATCGAGGTGTATCTTGGGCGCTGACATTCTATCGGTGACCGGGGTCACCCTGCATTACGGCAGCAGCCAGATCCTGAACGGCGTCGACCTGACAGCGCGCAAAGGCGAGGTCACCTGCGTGATGGGCACGAACGGCGTCGGCAAGACCTCGCTTCTGAAAGCGATTTCCGGCACACATCCGTGGAGCGGGGGGAGCTACACGCTCGATGGCGAAGAGATCCGTCATGCCAGCGCGCACATGCTTGCCCAGAAGGGCGTGGCCTACGTGCCCCAAGGGCGCGAAATCTTCCCCTTCCTAACCGTTCAGGAAAATCTCGAAACTGGCTTCGCCTGCCTGCCAAGAGCCGAACGGCACGTGCCCGACGAAGTGTTCGATCTGTTCCCGATCCTTCGCGAATTCCTGTCGCGCCGTGGCGGCGATCTTTCCGGCGGGCAGCAGCAGCAGCTCGCCATCGCCCGCGCCCTCGTCACCCGGCCCAAGCTCCTTCTCCTCGACGAACCCACTGAAGGGATACAGCCCAACATCATCAAGCAGATCGGCGAAGTGATCCGCCGACTCAGGGCCAGAGGCGACATGGCGATCGTTCTGGTCGAGCAGTATTTTGACTTCGCCTTCGACCTCGGCGACCGCTTTGTCGTTCTCGAACGCGGTGCGCCGAAGCTCACCGGCAATGCTGCGGAAATGAAACGCCAAACGCTCCTTCAGGCCGTTTCAGTCTGACACCCCTCCAAGACGCCAGCCGACGCCCTTCCTTTGGCGGATCGTTCAAGTTGGGCTAAGCTTGGCTTGAGGAAGATTATGTAAGCGCTTGCATGACGTGATGTAAGCGCTTACAATTCCTTAACTGACCCGAACACCTAGGGAGGAAAGCGTGTTCATCGTCATTACACTGGGTCTCTTTTCGGTCTTTCTCGCAAACGTGGTTCTCGGTGCCTTCGGAGGCACTCAGTTCATGGGCGACGTCGGCGAGATGCTGGTGCTCTTCGGGGCATCACTGGCATTCGTCGTGGTGATCCTTCAGCGTGAGGCCGCCGCGAAAAACAACAACCAAACAGATACATGAACCATAGGGAGAAGATCATGAATCGTGAGAAACTGGATCGCGCCTCAGAGGAACGGCGCAATTTCCTCAAGCTGACCAGCGCCGGCGGCTTCACAGCCGCGATGGTGGCCGGCGCGGGCGGCATGCTCTGGTCGAGCGAAGCTTCGGCTCAGACCGCCAAGGAGGAAAGAGAGCGCGAAGCAGCGGCAGAGCACACGATGACTCTCGCCACGGCCTATGTCCTCGGCGCTTCCCGCAGCTATCCGATCATGCAGCTGGACCTGAAGGAAAATATCCAGAACTCGACCAACGGCAAGGTCTACGTCAAGCTCGCCCCAGGCGGCCAGCTCGGCGCAGGTGGTGCGTTGGCCCAGGCGGTACAGACCGGCACGATCCAGTGCGCGCAGCACTCACTGTCGAACTTCGCGCCATTTGCCAGCGTGGTCGACCTGATCAACATGCCGTATTTCTGCGGCTCAAACCAGCGCTTCACCAACCTCGTGACTTCCGACGCCTGGAAGGGCGAGGTTCACCCCAAGATCGAGGCTTCGGGCTTCAAGGCGCTGTTCTACATCGTGATCGACCCCCGCGTCGTCGCGGTCCGCAAGGGCGGCAATGCAGTGATCACCCCCGGCGACCTTGACGGCGTCAAGTTCCGCGTCCCGGGCTCCAAGATGCTGCAGCAGTACTACCGCATGGTCGGCGCGAACCCGACACCGGTGGCCTGGGGCGAAACGCCGTCGGCGATCAAGCAGGGCGTCGCCGATGCGCTCGACCCGTCGGTGGGTGCGCTCTTCGTCTTCGGCTTCAAGGACATCCTGAGCCACGTCACCTTCACGCAGGCTGTGCCCGACAGTCAGGTCTACTCGATGAACCTTGAATGGTTCAATTCGCTGTCGAGCGACGTTCAGGAAGGCATCGAGTTTGCAGGCGAACTCACCGCACACCAGAACCTCGCGAAAGTGCCTTCCGCGCGCTCCTACGCGATGTCGGAGCTGACCAAGGCAGGCGTCGAGTTCCATTCGCTTTCCGACGATCAGCTCGCCGAATGGCAGGATACGGGCGGTTATCAGCGCTCGGAATGGGACGAGTTCAAGCTCGAACTCGCCGGCTCGATGGACACCTTCTCGAAGCTCGAAGAGGCGGCAGGGACCATGGGCCGCTACTACGTCCACGACGCCTGATCCGGCACCTTCGGGGGGCAGCGGCAAACCCGCTGCCCCTTCATCCTGAAAATACCCCTCGCCGGTCGCACCCGCGGCCTGTAACTGCCGCCAGGCACACGGGAGGCGTCCATGTCGCAGATCCTGAATAACTTGAACCGGAACGCCGAGCGATGGGCGCTTCTGATCTTCTACACGATGCTCGTTGCGACGATGTTCATCGAGGTGCTGCGCCGGGAACTTCTCAGCTACTCCTCGATCTGGGGTGAAGAGATCGTGCGCTATTCCTTCATCTACCTGGCGTGGATCGGGGCAGCTTCTGCGGTGCGCGAACGCGGCCACATCCGGATCGACGTGCTGATGCATTATGTCGGCCCCCGGGTAAAGGCGCTTCTCTATCTTTTTGGGGATTTCGTGATGGTAGCCGTGTCGATCGTCGCACTCTACTACTCCTTCGAGACCGTGCACGTCTCGGCGAAATTCGGCTCCGTCACCGACGGGCTGCGTATCAGCCGAGTGTGGTTCCTGATGGCGGTGCCCGTTGGCTTCAGCCTCGTACTGCTGCGTCTCGTTCAATCCATCATCCGCGACATCGCGGACCTTCGAGCGGGCCGTCCCGTCTACGAAGGCGACAAGCTGTTCGACTGAGGAGGTCGCGCGATGCTCTGGAACCAACTCGATCAAACAGTCGTTCTTGGCTGGGATTTCTACGGCTCTGTGATCCTATTCGTGGTGCTTGTGGCGCTCGCCGTGCCGGTCTGGGCAGCAATCGGCGCATCTGCGATCGTCATGCTGGTCTGGTCCGGCGCCCTGCCACTGGGGCTTGTTGGAGAGAAACTTTTCACCGGGATTGATTTCTTCGCCCTGACCGCCGTGCCCCTCTTTATCCTGACCGGTGACGTGCTGGTCCGAACCGGACTCAGTCGAAAATTCCTCGACGTTGCCGAGGCACTTACCCAGTTCGCCAAAGGCGGATTTGGATCGGCCACAGTGCTCGTCTGCGGCATGTTCGCCGCGATCTCGGGCTCTGACGCGGCGGGTGCCGCTGCCGTGGGCCGGATGACGATCGACCGGCTTGTTGAATCGGGCTACCCCCGCCCGTATGCCTGCGCGCTCGTCGCGGCGGGCGCCTGTACCGGAATCCTGATCCCGCCGTCGATCGCCTATATCATCATTGGTCTCGTACTGGGTATTTCGGCCTCGACCCTCTTTCTTGCGGCCCTGATCCCCGGCATCGCGATCCTCGTGTCTATCCTTGCCACCAACGTGATCATGAACCGCCTTTACGGCTGGGAAGGTGGCGGCAACATCTCGATGTCAGAATACCTTTCCCGGCTCGGCAAGGCCCTGAAATCTGGTTGGTACGCCTTCCTCGTTCCCGGAATCATCTTCTACGGCATCTTCTCGGGTCGCCTTACCCCCACCGAGGCAGGCGCGACTGCTGTTGTCGTGACGATTATTATGGGCTTCATCCTCGGCACCCTGAAGCTGAGCGATTTCCCCTCCATGCTGGTGAGTTCCGCGAAGGTGAACGGGGTGATCCTGCCGATCATTGCCTTTTCTGCTCCGCTCGCCGAAGCCCTCGCGATCATCGGTGTGCCACAGGGCTTCGTTGCCGCGGCTTCCTCGGTCAGCGACGAACCATGGGTGCTGGTTCTGATGATGCTCTGCATCCTGATCGCGGCTGGCTGTGTAATGGAGACGACGCCAAACATCGTGATTCTCGCGCCGATCCTGAAGCCGCTTGCCGACGATATCGGCATGAACGAGATCCAGTTCTGCATCATGATGATCACTGCCCTCGGCGTGGGTTTCATCACGCCGCCCCTCGGGCTCAATCTCTTCGTGGTGGCAGGGATCACGGGAGAGTCGATATTGCGCATCGCCTATCGCGCGATCCCGTTCGTGCTTTTCATGCTGATCGTGACGATCTTCATCGCTTACTGGCCGACGATCTCGACGGTGCTCCTGCCCGATATCTACAAGTAGGCCGGGGCGCGCACGTGCGCGCCCCGCATCGCCAACCGGAAGGAAGGACAGACCGTGCACTCTCACATTCTCATCCCCGTCGCACTTGACCACGAGGGTCACGCGACCAGCAAAATCGCCATCGCTCGCCGGCTTCTCGCCAACGGCGGCCGCATCACGCTGATGACTGTGCTCGAGGATGTTCCGGGCTTCGTCGCTGAATTCGTCGACATGAAACCGATCAATCACCTCAGCGAGCGTATCAAGGCCAAGCTCGACGCCATTGCCGACGGTGCCCCCGAGATCGCGACGACGGTGGTCAGCGGCAAGGCCGGCGTGCGCGTCGCAGAATTCGCCCGCGCCAACAAGGTGGATCTGATCATCGTCGGCTCGCACAGCCCGGGCGCCCAGGATTATTTCCTTGGCTCCACCGCCTCGCGGGTCGCCCGCCGCGCACCCTGCTCGGTCTACATCATGCGCTGAGGACCCGGCGTCCCCAGCCGTCACGCAGGCTTCTTCTGCAAAGAGGATTGTCCTAGAGTACGGGGGAAGGAGACGCCATGCCACTCAAGATCGGGGCACCGAACGCACAGGATCGCACCTTCTCGGACCAGGCCTGGGGGGAGGTTCTGGAGGCTGTGGACAAGGCCTATGCCGAACTCGTGACCTATCAGGAACGGCTGGAGCGGCAGAACGAAGAGCTCCATGAATTCCAGCGCTTTGTCGCCTCGATTCTGTCCTCTGTAAGCGACATCATGATCGTGGTCGGGCGCGGCAACCGGATCGAGGAAGTCAGTGCCTCACTCTCCAACCTCACCGGTCAGCGCGGCGATGCGCTGATCGGATCTGACGCGACCGATCTCTTTTCTCCCGAAAGCCGGGACCGCTTCAACCAGGAGCTCGAGGCCCTCCGCTTCTCCCGCGATCCTGCGCGCTTCGAGGCACTGCTCGGCGCGGGCGGAGATCCCGAACCGTACGACATATCGATTACTGCACGCGTCGATGACCGCGGCCGCATGATCGGCGCGGTGATCGTGGGCCGGCCCTTGGGCGAATTGCGCCGCGCCTACCAGGAACTCGAGGACAGTCATAGAAGCCTAAAAGAGGCGCAGGCCCAACTCGTGCGCAACGAAAAGCTTGCTTCCCTGGGCCGCCTTCTCGCCGGCGTCGCCCATGAGCTGAACAATCCGATCAGCTTCGTCTACGCCAATGCTCATGCGCTTGAGAAATACATCGGCCGGTTCGAGGCCTATTTCGAACGCGTCGAAGCGGGGGCGCCTCGTGAGGAACTCGTCGCACTCCGGCAGGAACTGAAACTTGAACGCGAACTCCGCAACCTTCGCGGCGCCATCGATGGTGCTCGCGACGGTGCCGAACGGGTCCGAGATATCGTGGCCGATCTCCGCCGCCTGACAGTGGCAGGCGGCGTCAGTGTCGAAAGTTTCGACCTTGTCGAAGCGGCCCGCGTCGCCGCGCGATGGGTCTGCCGCGGCAGCAAGACGGGCGCAGAGGTGCGGTTCGAGGGCTCCCAGACGCTTCGCATCCTTGGCAACCAGGGCCATGTGCAACAAATCATTATGAACCTCATTCAGAACGCCATCGACGCAGTCGAAGGCCAGACGGATCCCGACATCTGGATCGAAGCCGCAGAAGAAGACGGCATGGCCGTTCTCAAAATCACTGACAACGGCCCCGGCATCCCTTCGTCGGCCGCCGCCTCGATCTTCGACCCGTTCTTCACCACGAAACCGGTCGGCAAGGGTACCGGCCTCGGCCTCTCGATCTCGAACAAGATCGCTGAGGAGCATGGTGGGCGCCTCCACCACGTTCCACGCGAGGATGGCACGTCCTTTCGCCTCGAACTTCCACTGGAGAAAACGGCGTGAACCTCCTCTGGCTTCAGTCCGCCGGATGCGGCGGCTGTACCATGTCGCTCCTATGCGCCGAGGATCCAAACGTCCTCGAACTCCTAGACGACGCCGGGATAGATATCCTTTGGCATCCCGCGATCTCGGAAGCGACTGGGGCCGAGGCCCGCGGGCTGCTCGACGCGATCCTCTCCGGCGACACCCAACTCGACATCCTATGCGTCGAAGGCTCCATAGTGACCGGGCCGAAGGGTACGGGCCGCTATCATATCCTTTCCGGTACCGGGCGACCCATCCTTGACTGGTGTCGCGATCTCGCCCCGATGGCGAAGCATGTAGTCGCCGTCGGCACCTGCGCAGCCTTCGGCGGGATCACGGCAGCGGGCGGCAATCCCTCGGGGGCGGTTGGGCTACAATTTGACGGCAGCCACGCGGGCGGCGCCCTGCCGCCCACGTTCCGCTCCAAATCCGGAATGCCGGTCATAAATGTCTCAGGCTGTCCAACGCATCCCGACTGGGTAACCGAGACGCTCCTCCTCCTCGCCAGCGGCACACTGAACGAACGCGCGCTCGACGACTTCAACCGGCCGCGTTTCTATACAGATCACCTCGTCCACCACGCCTGCCCGAAAAACGAGTATTACGAGTACAAAGCCAGTGCCCGCCACCTTTCGCAACTTGGATGCATGATGGAGCACCTGGGCTGCATCGGCACCCAGGCGGTGGGCGACTGCAACATCCGGCCCTGGAACGGGAGCGGCTCTTGCACCCGCGGCGGTTATCCCTGCATCGCCTGCACGAGCCCCGAATTCGAAGATCCGGAGCTTACCTTTACCGAGACCCCGAAGCTGGCGGGCATCCCCGTGGGCCTGCCGTCCGACATGCCGAAGGCGTGGTTCATGGCACTGGCCTCGCTGTCCAAGGCCGCCACGCCCAAGCGGATCAGCCGCAACGCGCAATCGGACCGCATCGAGGTCGCCCCGAAACCCAAGCGCGAACGGTCATGACAGAACTGATTGTCGGGCCGTTCAACCGCGTCGAAGGCGATCTCGAGGTGCGCCTCGAGATCGAAGACGGCCTGGTCCGCGCGGCCTATGCCAATTCCCCCCTGTTCCGCGGCTTCGAAGTAATGCTGCAAGGCGCCGACCCGCGCGATGCACTGACCTTGACGCCCCGGATCTGCGGGATCTGTTCCATCAGCCAGTCAGCGGCAGCTGCCCGCGCGCTTGCCGATGCGGCGGGGGCGAAGATGACGGAACAGGGCGCTCTCGCCGCGGCCCTTCTCCACGGGGTGGAAAACCTCGCGGACCACGTGACGCATTTCAACCTCTTCTTTATGCCCGATTTTGCGCGCCCAGCATACGAGGCGCGAAGTTGGTACGCCGAAGCGACAGCCCGCTTCACCGCGACTAAGGGCACCGCGTTGAAGGAGGCGCTCGACGCCCGCGCACGGCTCTTTCACATCACCGGCATCCTCGGGGGGAAATGGCCCCACACGCTCGCGATCCAGCCTGCGGGCGTCACAAAGACCCCCGACGCCGCCGAACGCGTGCGCATCCTCTCGATCCTCCGAAGTTTCCGCCGCTATCTCGATACCAGTCTTTTCGGCGCACCTCTTGAAGAATTCTGCTCCCTCACCACTCCAGCCGATCTCGACAATTGGCAGGCCGGAGACGCGGGCCTCTTCCTCCGTATCGCGACCGATCTGAACCTCGCGACCCTGGGCAAGGGCCCCGGGCGCTACCTTTCCTACGGCGCCTACCCGCTTATCCAGGCCCGGTGCACCGCCACCGGGCTCTGGGCTGACGGAGCCGTCTCTCCGATCGATCATGGCGATATTGTCGAGCATGTTGTGGCCAGTTGGATGACCGGCACGGCGGCCCACCCATTTGACGGCACCACCCACCCTGACGATGAAATGGCGGGCGACGGCTACAGCTGGTGCAAGGCACCCCGCATCAGCGGCCACACCGCTGAGGTTGGCGCACTTGCCCGCCAGATCGTCGATGGTCACCCCCTCGCCCTTGCCCTCGCGCCTGAGGGCGGCGTGCGCGCCCGGATCGCAGGCCGCCTTCTCGAAATCGCCCTCACGCAGATCTGGCTTGAGGAGTGGGCGCGTGCGCTTGATCCCACCGCCCGCTTCATGGGCGAGTTTTCCCTTCCCGATAGCGCGCGCGGCATCGGGCTCGTCGAGGCCGCACGCGGGGCGCTCGGCCACTGGGTGGTGATCGAAGGCGGGCGCATCGCCAACTACCAGATCGTTGCCCCCACCACATGGAATTTCTCGCCGCGTGACGCCGGCGGGACGCCGGGCCCACTGGAAGCGGCTCTCGCCGGCGCCCCGGTGGAGCCGGGCGAAACCGCACCCGTTTCCGTCCAGCACATCGTGCGAAGCTTCGATCCCTGCATGGTCTGCACGGTGCATTGAAACCCGGACGGCGCATACGCGTGCGAGGCCAGGTTCAGGGCGTGGGGTTCCGACCCTTCGTATGGCAACTCGCGGCGCGGCTCGGGGTGAAGGGCACTGTGTCGAACGATGCCGAGGGCGTTCTGATCTTCGCCACGGGCGGCGATCTCGACACCTTCGAAGCGGCGCTCATGTCCGAAGCCCCCGCCCTCGCCGTGGTCGACGCGGTGGAAAGTGCGGCGGCGGAGGTGGCGGATACCGACGTCTTCCGCATCGCCGAAAGCGGCGCACCGGGCGCCGAAACCCGCGTAACCCCCGATGCCGCGACCTGCGACGACTGCGCCGCCGAAATCCGCGATCCGCAGGAGCGCCGGCACGGCTATGCCTTCACCAACTGCACGAATTGCGGCCCTCGCTTCACGATCCTCAAAGCCCTGCCCTATGATCGCGCGCAAACCACCATGGCGCCATTCGAGATGTGCGCAAGCTGCCGCAAGGAGTATGAGAATCCGGTCGACCGCCGCTTTCACGCCCAGCCTGTCGCCTGCCCGCATTGCGGGCCCCGCCTCTGGGCCGAGGCCGCGGACGGCACCGAGATCAAGGCGCCTGCAATCGAAACGGCCGCCGCTTGGCTTGCCCAGGGAAAAATCATCGCAATCAAGGGACTGGGCGGCTTTCATCTCGCCTGCGATGCCTGGAACGACCGAGCCGTCGCCACCTTGCGCACAAGAAAACGCCGACCGGGCAAACCCCTGGCCCTCATGGCTCCCTTCGCCACTATCCAGAGGCTCGCCGCACCATCCCACGAGGAATGCCGCCAGCTCGCAAGCCCCGCCTCCCCCATCGTGCTCCTCCGCCGCAGGGACGACGGGTTGCCCGACACGATCGCCCCCGGGCAGGACCGGCTTGGCTGGATGCTTCCCTACACGCCCCTCCACCACCTTCTCCTCGATGCCGTCGGCGGGCCGCTTCTGATGACCTCTGGCAACCTGTCCGGCGAACCCCAGGTCATCGCCAATGCCGAGGCGCGCGAAAAACTGGCCTCCTTCGTCGATGGGTATCTGATGCATGATCGCGAGATCGCCCGCCGTCTTGACGACGGGGTAGAGCTTCTGGGGCCACAGGGCCCGGTCGTCCTCCGCCGCGCTCGGGGCCGCGTGCCGTCGACCATCGCACTGCCCCAGAATCTCTCCGACCGAGAGGTGGTAGCCTATGGAGGCGAACTCAAATCAGCGATCTGCCTCACAAAGAACGGTCAGGCGCTACTTTCCCATCACATTGGTGATCTCGACAATGCCCTGACAGTCGAGGAATTCCTCAAGGCCGATGTCGATCTCGCCCAGCTCTTCAATCACCGGCCCGAAGCAATCGCCGTCGATCTTCATCCAGATTTTCGCGCCACCCGCCATGGCCGCATCCGAGCCGAGAAACAGGGGCTCCCGATGATCGCGGTTCAGCACCATCACGCCCACATGGCCGCCCAGTTAGGCGAATCCGGCTGGACCGGCGACACAGCAATTGGGCTCATCCTCGACGGTCTCGGGCTCGGGCCCGACGGGACAGTGTGGGGGGGCGAGGTGCTGGCGGGAGGGTACGCTCACGCCGACCGTGTAGCCTTTCTCAAGCCCGCTCCCCTCGTCGGGGGAGACAGGGCACAGGCGGAGCCGTGGCGGAACGCCGTCATGCGCCTCGATCAAGCGGGGCTCTCCGATCTGGCTGACCGGCTCTTCCCCGATCAGCCGCTCGCCCTTCTCAGGCAGGCCGCCGCAACGAGGCTAAACGCGCCTCTTTCCAGCTCCGTCGGACGGCTCTTTGATGCGGTCGCGGCCTGCCTCGGCCTCTCCCCGATCCGCCAGAGCTACGAAGGCGAAGCCGCCATGCTCCTTCAGGCGTTGGCGGGCCGAGCGTCGCAGGCCGGAAGCTACACCCACGCCACCGACGGCTTGGCGATTGATCCCGAACCGATGTTCGCCGAGCTAGCAACCGATCTCGCGCACGGCGAGCCGGCCGAAGTGATCGCTGCCCGGTTCCACGGCTTCCTCGCAAACGCCTTCGCCAGCTCAGCCCGCGCTGCAGCGGAAGCACGAGGGACGGATACCATCGCCCTTTCGGGTGGCTGTTTCCAGAATGTCCTTCTTCTCGAAATGATGATCTCGCGTCTAGACGGCTTTCGAATCTGCGGCCCCGGCGCAGTGCCCGCGAACGATGGCGGTCTCGCCTTCGGCCAGGCCCTCGTCGCTCTTGCACAGGTGGAAAGCACCTGACCGCTCACTCGCCACCCTGGTAAGATGGCTTACCGCCACCATCACGCGCCAAAATAAAAAACTTATTTAATTCAGAATCTTAGGCACCCTCACGCGCTCCTGCGGTTTCCCTATCGCATACGGAAGCATGCCGCAATCCTGCCCCCTGAGGGATGCGGAACCGCTTTGCACCCGACCGATTCGAAGCCGGAGGAGGGCCAGCCTTGAGCCAGATCGAAACCTTCTACGATGTGATGCGGCGACAGGGGATCACCCGGCGCAGCTTCATGAAGTACTGTTCGCTGACCGCGTCAGCCCTCGGGCTGGGTCCTGCCTTCGTGCCACAGATCGCCCACGCGATGGAAACCAAGCCCCGCACGCCGGTGATCTGGATCAACGGCTTGGAATGCACCTGCTGTTCGGAAAGCTTCATCCGCGGTTCCCATCCACTCGCAAAGGACGTGGTGCTGTCGATGATCTCGCTCGATTACAGCCACGTGCTGATGGCCGCCGCGGGCCACGCCGCCGAGGCGGCGCTGGAAGAAGCGATCGAGAAATACAAGGGCAATTACATCCTCGCCGTAGAAGGCAACCCGCCTCTGAATGAAGACGGCATGTTCTGCATCAATGCAGGCCGGCCATTCGTCGAACAGCTCCGCCACGTCGCAAAGGATGCCAAGGCAATCATCAGCTGGGGGGCCTGTGCTTCCTATGGTTGTGTTCAGGCCGCGAAACCGAACCCGACCCAGGCCACGCCCGTGCACAAGGTCATCACCGACAAGTCGATCATCAAGGTTCCGGGCTGCCCACCCATCGCCGAGGTCATGACCGGCGTTATCACCTATATGCTCACCTTCGACCGTCTGCCGGAGCTCGACCGCCAGGGGCGCCCGGCGATGTTCTACGGACAGCGCATCCACGACAAATGCTATCGCCGCCCCCACTTCGATGCCGGTCAGTTCGTCGAGGAATGGGACGACGAAAACGCGCGCAAGGGCTACTGCCTTTACAAAGTCGGCTGCAAGGGCCCGACAACCTACAATGCCTGCTCCACCGTTCGCTGGAACCAGGGCACCTCCTTCCCGATCCAGTCGGGTCATGGGTGCATCGGATGTTCAGAAGACGGGTTCTGGGATCAGGGCAGCTTCTACAACCGCGTGACCGATCTCACCCAGTTCGGGGTCGAAGCGAATGCCGATCAGGTGGGCCTCGCCGCTGCCGGCGTGGTCGGCGGCGGTATCGCGCTTCACACCGCCGTCTCGGCGCTCAAATCCGCGCAAAAGAAATCCCAGAACATCCCGTCCGCAAGCGAGGAGGCGTAAACCATGGTCATCCAAACCCCAAACGGCTTCACGCTCGATAATTCCGGCCAGCGGGTCGTCGTTGATCCGGTCACCCGCATCGAAGGCCACATGCGCTGCGAAGTGAACGTCGACGAAAACAACATCATCACCAACGCGGTCTCGACCGGCACGATGTGGCGCGGGCTCGAGGTGATCCTGAAGGGTCGCGATCCCCGCGACGCCTGGGCCTTCACCGAACGCATCTGCGGGGTCTGCACCGGCACCCATGCGCTCACCTCCGTGCGCGCTGTCGAGGATGCGCTCGGCATCACCATTCCGGAAAACGCCAACTCGATCCGGAACATGATGCAGCTCAACCTGCAGATCCACGACCACATCGTGCATTTCTACCATCTGCATGCGCTCGACTGGGTGAACCCGGTGAACGCGCTTCGCGCCGATCCGAAGGCCACAAGCGAGCTTCAGCAGGCTGTCAGCCCCTCGCACCCCCTATCCTCGCCCGGCTATTTCCGGGACGTGCAGAACCGGCTCAAGGCGTTCGTAGAGTCGGGCCAGCTTGGCATCTTCAAGAATGGCTACTGGGACAACCCCGCCTATAAGCTTCCGCCCGAAGCGGATCTCATGGCCACAACCCACTATCTCGAAGCGCTCGATTTGCAGAAGGACATCTGCAAGATCCACACGATCTTCGGCGGCAAGAACCCACATCCGAACTGGCTGGTAGGCGGCGTGCCCTGCCCGATCAACGTCCATTCCACGGGCGCGGTCGGCGCGATCAACATGTCCGTCCTTAACCAGGTCAGCTCGATCATCGACCAATGCATCGCGTTCAACAACAACGTCTATATTCCCGACGTGATTGCGATTGGCGGCTTCTACAAGGATTGGCTGTATGGCGGTGGGCTATCCGGCAAATCGGTGCTTGCCTACGGGGACATCCCCGAACACGCGAACGATTTCAGCCCCGGGCAGCTTCACCTGCCCCGCGGCGCCATCGTGAACGGCAATCTCAACGAGGTGCACGAGGTCGATGTCCGCGATCCCGAACAGATACAGGAATTCGTGGATCACAGCTGGTACGATTATGAGGAACCGGGCAAGGGGCTGCACCCTTGGGAGGGCGTCACCGAAGCACGGTTCGAACTAGGGCCGAACGCCAAGGGCAGCCGCACCAACATCGAGGAAATCGACGAAGGCGCGAAGTATTCCTGGATCAAGGCACCACGCTGGAAGGGAAACGCGATGGAGGTGGGTCCCCTGGCCCGCTACATCGTCGGCTACGCCTCTGGGCACGAAGACATCACGAACCAGGTCGACGGGCTCTTGCGAACGATGGAGCTGCCTGTTTCCGCCCTGTTCTCGACCCTTGGCAGAACCGCGGCTCGCGCGCTTGAATCCGAGTATTGCGGGCGGCTGCAAAAGCACTTCTTCGACAAACTCGTGGCCAATATCAGGGCCGGCGACGAAAGTACGGCGAACGTGGCCAAGTGGGATCCGTCAACATGGCCAAAGGAGGCGCAAGGCGTGGGCATGACGGAAGCACCGCGCGGCGCGCTCGGCCACTGGATCAAAGTCAAGGATGGCCGGATCGAGAACTATCAATGCGTGGTGCCGACAACATGGAACGGCTCGCCCCGCGACATGGCAGGCAATATCGGCGCCTTCGAGGCGGCGCTTATGAACACGAAAGTGGAACGCCCCGAGGAACCGGTCGAAATCCTGCGAACACTGCACAGCTTCGATCCGTGCCTGGCCTGCTCGACTCACGTGATGTCGCCCGATGGCGAGGAACTGATCACCGTGAAGGTCCGCTGAGGAGGGATGAAGAAATGAAACGTCTCGTTCTGCTTCCGGCGGCTTGGCCTGGATATGCATTGGCCCATGGCGGCCACCCAAAATTGGCGCAAACCGCCCATTGCGGCTATCACGGCAGTTTCGTCGTGCTGGCCGCCCTCATCGGCGCGGGGCTTCTCCTCGCCCTTTTGAAGAGGTCGCGCCAATGAACGCCCCCGAAACCGAATTCCAACCCTCGCGCGAGGCGGATCTCCTGACCGGAGACGCCACCGACGCCGACCGCGCCACCATGGAGCGTCGGACAAGTGTTTATGTCTACGAGGCACCCGTGCGCCTCTGGCACTGGTTAAACGCAGCTTCCATCTTGGTACTGATCGTGACCGGCTATTTCATCGGCTCACCCCCACCCACCATGGAAATCTCAGAGGCAACACACCAGTTTGTATTCGGCTACATCCGCTTCGCCCATTTCGCAGCAGCGATGATCATGACCGTCGGTTTTTTCGGTCGCATCTACTGGGCCTTCGTGGGCAATTCCCACGCCCGGCAGATGTTCATGCTTCCGATCCACCGCCGCGACTGGTGGGTAGAAGTTTGGCACGAAATTCACTGGTACGCCTTCCTCGAAAGGACGCCCAAGAAATACGTGGGCCACAACCCGCTGGCGCAAATCGCAATGTTCTTCTTCATGACGGTCGGGCTGACATTCATGATCGTGACGGGATTTGCGATGTATGCCGAGGGTCTGGGACGGGACAGCTGGCTCTACACCCTTCTCGATCCCCTGATCGCGGCGGTCGGCAATACCTTGGTTTTGCACCAGATCCACCACCTCGGCATGTGGTTCATAGTAATCTTCATGATGATCCACATCTACGCCGCGGTTCGCGAAGACATCATGAGCCGCCAATCCATGGTTTCGACGATGATCTCGGGCACTCGCACGTTCAAGGATGACCGGGTGGATTAATGCTCTCGAATCGGCAAGCAAAACGAACGGGCGCAGCGGCACCCGTTTCCACTAGTGAAACTCTAATTGCCATCTGAATGAAATTCCGGAACATTTGTTTGCATCAAGTTCAATCCCGGAGCTTCCGATATCAACGAAAGATCTATTTATATCATAATTTTATGCGAAAATTTTAGACACCGTTCATTTCGCATCCGATCCGCGCTCCAATCGACAAGACTGGCACCAGCGCAACCGGCTGGAATGGAGCTGCGCCACGAGGGAGGACAGACGAGACATGACCTGTGCACTCATACTCGGAATTGGCAACGTGCTCTGGGCAGACGAAGGTTTCGGCGTCCGGTGCGTAGAAGCGCTTGCCCAAAGCCGGGCCTTTGCGGGTGACGTCGCGCTCGTGGATGGCGGCACACAGGGCCTCTATCTCCTGCCGTTCCTCGAAGAAGCCGACATCCTCGTCGTCTTCGACGCGGTGGATTACGGCCTTGCCCCCGGCAGCATGAAGGTCGTGGAGGGCGCCGAGGTGCCACGCTTTCTCGGCGCCAAGAAGATGAGCCTCCACCAGACGGGATTTCAAGATGTCATCGCCACGGCCGAGCTTCTGGACCGCTGTCCGGGCGAGCTTCTTCTCGTCGGCTGCCAGCCCGAGGAGCTTGAGGATTACGGCGGTGGCCTTCGTGATGTTGTGGCCGCCCGCATCCCCGAGGCGCTGGACATTGCCTGCGACTGGCTTGCCGACAGGGGCTTCCCGTCCATACCGGGGCAAACCCCGACAAACGACCTCGCCGACGGTTCGATCCGGCAAGCGGCCTACGAAGCGGGCCGGCCCTCCGCCGAAGAGGCCTGCCGTACCGGCGACGCCCGTTTCCTCCCCGGCGCTGGGGAGCGCCGCTGATGTGCGTCGGCATACCGCTGAGGATTGTCTCTGCCGACGGGCTAATCGCCGTTGCCTCCGACGGCACGCGCACGGAAACCGTGGATCTGTCGTTGACGGGTCCCGTGGGCCCCGGCACCTGGATCCTTACCTTCCTCGGCGCCGCCCGCGAGGTGCTGAGCGAAGACGAAGCGGCAAAGATCAGCGCTGCGCTCCGGGGGCTCGAACGCCTGATGAAAGGCGGTTCCCTCGGCGACGCCTTTTCGGATCTGGAAGATAAGGGGCCAGTCCTCCCGCCCCACCTCGCCGCCGCGCTCGCGGACGGGAGAACCGAAGCCTAAGGAGACCAAGCACCATGGAACATCCTCTGATTAACCGCCTGACCACCGAACTCGGCTGGCCCTGCCTGTCCTCCGAAGAAGACCTGCTGACATGGACCCGTCGGCCCGGCGCCCATGTGCTGTTTGTGCCGGGCGACTGGGAGCGCAATCTCGAAACCGCGGACGTCGCCGTGATCCTGCCGGAGCTTTGTACCGCCTTTCAGGGCAGGTTCGACTGCGCTGTGGTGTCCACCGAAACCGAGGGGCATGTGAAGGAAAGCTCGGGCATCAACAAGACGCCCGCGCTCGTCTTCTACCGCGACGGGGCCTGCCTGGGCGGCATCGCCAAGGTGCGCGACTGGGACGACTACATGCGCCGCACCGCCCGCCTTCTCGACCATCCTGTCGCCGCCTGATCCCGGAGCATCGCATGAGCAACGACTTTCCCATTCCCCGCTTCGGCCCCGGATCGCAATCCGAACCCGATGGTGCGGCGCTGGATTACCTAGAAATGCCCGCCGACATGCGAACATACGCGCCCCACGTTCCGATGATCGAAGCGACGGATACGGTCGCCCCCGCCATGGCGCTGATGGCCGAGATCGCCGAGGCCGCACGGAGGAGTGCGGCAGGCGCCCCCCCAGCGATCTTCGATCTTCTGCCTCTCGACACCCAGAACCGTCGCCTCATCGCCGAAACCATGGGCGAGGGCGAAGTGGCGATGAAGCTCAGGGGCCTTCCGGCCCTGTCGGTTCAGGAAAGCGTCTTCGCGGGCATCTGGGGCGTGACCGGCGCGGGCATTGACCGGATCGAAATCGGCCATGTTCCGGAGGCTGCCCACATCCGTGCCTTTGTCCCGACCGTTGCCCGCCGCGACCTTCCCTTGCGCGACGGCGTCGTGAACGCCCCGGCGCTCCTCGCCGAACTCGAGGGCAAGAGCGAGGGCTTTTCAGGCAACCTTCACGTCATCAACCTCAGCCTGTTACCCCACACCGAGGAGGATCTCGTCTGGCTCGATCAGCGCCTCGGCCACGGCTCCACCGACATCCTGTCGCGCGGCTACGGCAACTGCCGCGTCCGCGCCACGACCCTACCCTTTGTCTGGCGCGTACAGTTCTTCAACGCCATGGATACACTCATCCTCGACACGTTCGAAGTTACGGCGATGCCCGAGGTCGCCCTCGCCGCCGCCGAAGACCTCGCCGAAAGCGGCGCGCGCCTTCTCGATGTGCTGGAGGCGATGCGATGACCCGCTTCGAAGGCTCCTTCCTCGGCGCCGCCGCCAAGATCAGCCCCCACGCGATCATGGAATGCAAGATTTGCTGGACGCCCTACGACCCGGTCGAAGGCGATGATTTCCGCCAGGTTTCACCTGGCACGGCGTTCACCGATCTGCCCGGTGACTGGTCGTGCCCTACATGCAGCGCGCCGAAAGAACAGTTCATGGTGCTTGAGGATCCGGGCTCCCAGGCATTCGCTGACGAGGCGGTCTTGCGCGACGCCACGGGCCGTCTCGTCGCCGATTTCACCGAAGTCTGGCATTCCACGATGCGTGGCGTGCCGCTCGCGAACACCGCGCTACACGTCGAGGCTGTGGGCTTCCGCCGGCACGAAGGTATGATCCTGGGCGTGCTCGTCAGCCCGTGGTTCATGAATCTTATCCTTATGCCCAATGGTGAAGACTGGTCCCGGCTTGCTCCAGGCACCCGTGAGGTGATCCGTTTCCCCTCGGGCGACTACGAATTTCTCCATAACTCCCGTGAGTTGACGGGGGGCTACAAGGCCTGCTCACTTTTCTCACCAATGGGAGATTTTAACTCACAGAAAGACGCAACCGATGTGGCGGAGGCTGTGATGACGGCGCTCTTCGATCCCACCCATCGCGCGGAAACCGATCGCGCCGCCGATATCCGCGCACGCCGCGTCGCCGAACTCACGCCCGAGGAGGCGCCCGCCGATCCCACCCCATCTCGCCGCGCGGTAATTACCGGCGGGCTCGCGGCGAAGGACACCGCAGTCTGATGCTCGACGCCCCCCGTACCCCGCGCCTCGTAGCAGAGGCCAGACCCGGGCTCCCAGTGGCGCAACTTGTGACGGGACGTCGGGTTGAAGAGGTGGCGGCCCTTCTGCCCCGGCTCTTCAACCTCTGCCGTGCCGCGCAAGGCGCAGCTGTTGATGCGGCCCTTGGACATCCCGTCTCCACAGACGGGATTGCCCGTGAGACCCTGCGCGATCACCTGCTTAAACTTCACGTCTCCTGGCCCGCCTTCTTCGGCCAATCTCCCTTTCCGTTACCGGACAGCTGGGCGGATGGCGGCACCGCCCTGCGCCACGCGGTCTTCGGGCCGGCCGGCGCTGCACCAGCCACTTCCGCCGATTTCTTCGCCTTTCTCCGAGGCGGTCAAGGCGCCGCAGGCGTTCTCTCCGGCATCGCGGGTTGCTTTGCCACGGGCGAGGCCACAGCCGATGTACCCGCCGTCGAACACGAAACGATCTGGACCGCCGCAACACAGGACAATTCCGTCGCCGCCCGCCAGGCCACACACCCCGCCATGGCTGGGATCGCTGCCGCCACGGGCTGCGGCCCCCTCTGGCGCGCTGCCGCACGGCTCTACGACATCGACGATCTAGTGCGCGGCATCGTTCCTCCGGTCCGCACTCCCCGCTCCGGCGAAGCCATCGTGCCTGCTGCCCGTGGCCTGTATGGCGTCCGGATCGGAACCGAAGACGGCACTGTCACCACCCTCGACCGTATCACGCCCACCGATCACCTCCTCAAGCCCGGCGGCGTGCTGGAGCGCGCGCTGTCCAGCCTGCCTGCAATAAAGGCGGGACTGGGGCCCCTACTTCTGGATATTCTGGATCCGTGCAGCCCGGTTCGGATCAGGGAGGTCCAGCATGCATGAGATGTCGCTCTGCGAAGGCATCCGCCGTGTCGTGGATCAGGCTGCCAGCGCGCCAGATATCGCCCGCGTCACTCGCGTTCGCCTGGAACTTGGACGCTTCTCTAGCGTGGAAAAAGATGCGCTCAGCTTTGCCTGGGAGGTCGTGATGCGCGGCTCCAAGGCCGAGGGCGCAGCCCTCGAATTCATCGACTTGCCTGGGAAGGCGACATGCTTCGACTGCATGAAAAGTGTCGAGATCGCCGACCGGCTCGATCCCTGCCCGGATTGCGGGAGCGGACGGCTTCTGCCGGAAAGCGGGGATGAGATGCGGATCAAGGATATGGAGGTCGTCTGATGTGCACGGTTTGCGGATGCAGCGATGGTACGCTCGAACACCATCACAATCATCACCATCACGCCAACCATGGCCACCATCACCATGGTACCGACATCCACTACGGCCAGGGCCCGGCCGGCGTCAGCGTCCCGGGGATAAGCCAGGAACGGTTGATCGAAATCGAAACTGGCATCCTTTCAGAAAACGATGCCCATGCCGCCCGAAACCGCGCCCGCCTCGCCGAGATCGACGCTTTCGCCGTCAACCTCGTCTCCTCTCCCGGATCGGGTAAGACCACGCTTCTTTGCCGAACCATTGGCGAGATGGAAGGGCCTGTCGCGGTGATCGAAGGCGATCAGCAAACCACGAACGACGCTGACCGCATCCGCGCCACCGGCGCCCCCGCACTCCAGATCAACACCGGCAAGGGCTGCCACCTCGACGGCCACATGGTGGGCCACGCGATCGACCGTCTTGATCCCTCCCGTTGCACCACGCTCTTCATCGAGAACGTGGGTAACCTTGTCTGCCCCGCCTCGTTCGACCTCGGCGAGGATGCAAAGGTCGCGATCCTCAGCGTCACCGAGGGTGAGGACAAGCCGCTGAAATACCCCGACATGTTCACTGCCTCCCGGCTTGCCATCCTCAACAAGGTCGATCTCGCGCCCCATTGCGATGTCGATCTCGATCTTTACGAGGCGAACCTGCGACGCGTGAACCCGCTGATCGAGGTGATCCGCCTCTCCGCCCGCACAGGCGAGGGCATGGGCCGCTGGATCGCCTGGCTGAAGGCCGAGACCCAGGCCAAGCGCACGAAACGGGCGGCAGAGTAATGGCCGCCCGCGCTCTTCCAACGATCCTTGTCATCGACGACGAGCCCCATTCCGTCGCCGCGATGCGTATGGCGCTCGAAGACGATTTCACCGTGCTCGAGGCCGCCAATGCCACGGAAGCCTGGGCACATATGGAAGAACACTGGGTGCAGGTCGTGATCTCTGATCAGCGGATGCCCGGCAAGACGGGGATCGAGCTTCTGACGGAAGTTCGGGACCGCTGGCCCGAAACCGTTCGCATCATCGTCACCGGCTACACCGAAACAAACGACATGATCGAGGCGATCAACGAGGCCGGCATCTACCAGTTCATCACCAAGCCCTGGCATCCCGATCAGCTTCTTATGGCGGTCAGAAACGCCACCCGGCTTTTTGAACTTGCCCGCGATCACGAGCGCATGACTCTCGAAATGCGCTACCTCGGCAGCGCGGCCTCCGCCAAGCTCGAGGACAAGCGCCGCCTCCTGCAAGAAGGTCTGGGCTTCGACAAAGTGCTTCGCGGGCCAAATTCTTCTCTCAACACCATCATTGCGCTGGCACGCCAGTATGCCAGTTTCGACGTGCCTGTTCTCATCACGGGAGAACCGGGAACGGGTAAGACCAACCTCGCCCGCGCCATGCACTACGGCTCGCTCCGCGCCGACCGCCCGTTCTTTGAGCTGAACTGCGCAGGCCTCACAGACGCCGCCCTCGCGGCGGAACTCTTCGGGATCAAGCGCGGCGCCGCTGCGGGCGTCCAGTCGACGCGCGTGGGCCTCCTCCAAAAGGCGGATCGCGGGACCGTTTTCATCAACGGTATCGACACGCTGTCACCGGAGATGCAGATGAGCCTTCTCAGGATCGTTCGTGAAGGGGCATTCCAACCGGTCGGAAGTCACGAAACCCTCTCCACACGCGCACGGCTCCTGACGGGCTCTCATATCGATCTGCGCGACGCTGTCGCCGAAGGCCGCTTCCGCAGCGATCTTTATTTCGCGCTGTCGGTGACGGAGCTTCAGGTACCCCCCCTGCGCGGCCGTCCCGGCGACATCGCGCGCCTCGCCGAACGCTTCCTGCACGAAGCGGCAGAGGCTCATGGCAAGCCCGTGCGCGGCTTCTCCGACGCAGCCCTCGACTTCCTGGAACAGTACGACTGGCCGGGCAACATGCCCGAACTCCGGAACGAGGTGATCCGCATGCTGATCGTCGCCCAGGATGTTACCCTCGGCCCCGAACTGATTTCGCGGCATATCCTGCAGGCCGAACCGGGCGATACCGGCGCCGATCGCCGCGCCATGGATCTCGGCACCATGGACGGCACGCTAAAAGACCGCGTGGAAATGATGGAAATGCGCATCCTGCGCGAAACCATGACGCGGATGAAATGGAACAAAAGCCGCGCGGCCGCCGAACTGGGGCTCAGCCGCGTTGGCTTGCGCGCAAAGCTCGACCGCTACGGAATCGAACCGCATGCGGCCACGGCAGAGGAGGAGTAAGCCATGTGTCTGGGCATCCCGGGGCAGATCACCGAGATCACCGATGAAGACCGCATGATGGCCATGGCCGATGTCTCCGGCGTCCGCCGCGAGGTCTCGCTCGCGCCAGTATCGACGGGAGCTGCGCTTGAAGCGCTGGTTGGTCAGTGGGTTCTGATTCACGTGGGCTTCGCCATGGCAGTCATCGACGAAGATGAGGCTGCCGCCACGCTCGAGGCGCTCCGCGGTCTTGGCGAAGCACAGGAAACGCTGGACCAGATGGCCGAAGGCGAATGGGCTTTCTCAGAGGAACGAACATGAGATATGTCGAGGAATTCCGTGATCCGAAAGCCGCAAGGGGCCTTCTCGCGGCCATCAACCGCGTGGCCGATGAAATAGGCGCAACCCGCGAAAGACCCATCCACATCATGGAAATCTGTGGGGGCCACACCCACGCCATCTTCCGCTACGGGCTCGACAAGCTGGTGCACGAAGGGGTCGAGTTCATACACGGCCCCGGTTGCCCGGTCTGCGTCCTGCCGATGAGCCGCGTCGACGAATGCGTGACGCTGGTGGAGCGACCCGAAGTGATTTTCACGACGTTCGGCGATGCGATGCGCGTACCCGGCACCCGTAAGTCCCTGATCCAGGCAAAGGCGGATGGGGCCGATATCCGCATGGTCTATTCCCCGCTCGACGCTCTCGAGCTTGCGCGACGCAATCCGAACCGTGAGGTGGTGTTTTTCGGCCTCGGCTTCGAGACGACAACGCCCTCCACCGCGTTTTCCATCCAGCAGGCCGCGCGCGAGGGGCTCACCAACTTCACCGTCTTCTGCAATCACATCACTGTTCCGCCGCCCCTGCGCGCGCTTCTGTCTGATCCCGATTGCCTGCTCGACGGCTTCGTGGGGCCGGGCCACGTCTCGATGGTAATCGGCACCCATCCCTACGATTTCATCGCTGAAGAGCATGGTCGCCCTCTCGTCGTCTCAGGCTTCGAACCGCTCGATCTTTTGCAATCGGTGCTGATGGTCCTTGAACAGATCCGCGATGGGCGGGCCGAGATCGAAAACCAATACGCCCGCGTCGTGCCGGAACACGGCAACCCCGCAAGCCTAGCCGCCATCGCCGATGTCTACGAACCCCGCCCCAGCTTCGAATGGCGGGGCTTGGGCGAAATCGACGAGAGCGGGCTCCGGATCCGCGACGCCTATAGTACCTTTGACGCGGAAATGAAATTCGGCATCGGCTATGGCGCGGCCACCGGGCGCGATCCGGTGGACGAGCCCGAGGGATGCGCCTGCGGTTCGGTCATGACGGGCAAGCTGAAACCTACCGCCTGCCGGCAATTCGGGCGCGGCTGCACACCCGAGACGCCACTCGGCGCACTAATGGTCTCTTCCGAAGGCGCCTGCGCCGCATATTGGCAATACGGTGGCGCACGCGCGATGGAGGCGGCGGAATGAACATGGCAATGCCCGTCTCCCGGCTTCGCGACACCCGTGTCACCCTCGCCCATGGCGGAGGCGGCAAAGCGATGCGCGACCTGATCGAAGATGTCTTCACGGCTCACTTCCAGCCTCCAGGCATGGAGGATCAGGCCCGACTAATGACAACCGCGCTGCAGGAACCCGGCGCCCGCCTCGCCTTCACCACCGACAGTTTCGTAGTTACCCCCATCGAGTTTCCAGGCGGCGATATCGGCAAGATCGCGGTCTGCGGCACAGTGAACGACCTCGCCGTCGGCGGGGCGCGCCCGCTCTGGCTATCGGCCTCCTTCATTATCGAGGAAGGCACCGAAATCGCCCTGCTCCGCCGCATCGTCGCCAGCATGGTGCGCGAGGCAGAGGCGGCGGGCGTCCGTATCGTCACGGGTGACACCAAAGTCGTCGGTCGCTGCTCCGCCGACGGGCTCTTCGTCACCACCTCAGGCGTCGGCGTCATCGCCCCCGGTTGCGATCTCCGCGCCGAGGCCGTACGCGCCGGCGACATCGCGATCGTAAATGGCGTCCTCGGCGATCACGGTGCGGCGATCCTCGCAGCGCGCGGCGACCTTGCCCTGTCCACCACCCTCGAAAGCGACTGCCAATCTCTTGCGTGGCTGATGCAGGCGACACTGACCGCCGCCCCGAACATCCGCGCCGCCCGCGACGCCACGCGCGGCGGGCTCGCCTCGGCCCTGAACGAGATCGCCGATGCGGCGGGGGTCGGAATCGAGATCGACGAAAGCGCCCTGCCGCTGCGCGACGAGGTAAAGGGTATATGCGAGATCCTGGGGCTCGATCCTCTCTACCTCGCCAACGAGGGCACACTTGTGCTCTTTGTCCCGCCGGACGAAGCCGATGCCGCCCTTGCCGCCATGCGCGCCACCCCCGAGGGCCGGGGTGCCGTTGCCATCGGTCGCGCCGTGCCCCGCGGCATGGTCCCCGTTGTGATGCGTACCGCTTTCGGCGGCACCCGGATCGTCGACATGTTGGTGGGCGAACAATTGCCCAGGATCTGCTAGATCACACCAAGCCCGCCAAGGATCAGCCGCAGCGAGATCAGCACCAGAAGAGTGTTCAACGCCCGACGGAACAGTTTCTCGTCGATCCAGTCAAGCGACACACGACCCGCCACCGTCCCGGCGAACCCCGCCGCGATCATCATCACGATAAAGCCGATCCACTGGCCAAACGCGAAACCCAGAACACCGAATACCACGATCTTCAGACAGTGCTGCAAAGTCATCAGCGCCGCGTGGGTCGCCACATGCCCGTGGCGGGGCAGGTCAAAGGATTTCGTGTAACTTGCCACGAAAAGGCCTGTTGCGCCAAAGAACATCGTCAAAAAGCTGGAAATCGCGCCGGTCAGCACGGGCATGTCCCTCAGCCACTGGGGCGCCCGGGAAAAAACCGTCCAGATCACGAAAAGCCCGATCCCGATCTGTACTACGCTCGCGGGCAGCTCCACCACGATCAGTCCGCCGAGGATGCTGCCCACGACTGATCCGACCACGAACCCGGTCAGCGCGGGCCGGTGTACGGACCCAAGCAGGATCAGCACCCGCCCCGCATTCGATCCAAGCTGGATTACGCCGTGCACGGGGATCAGCGCGGCCGTCGGCACCAGAGCCGCCATGAAGGCCAGAAGAAGGGCGCCGCCGCCAATCCCGAACGCCGCAGTGATGAAGGAGGCAAGGAAGCTGATCAGCAAAAGGAATAGCGCCGCCCCTTCGGTTAGGCCCTGCGGCAGGAATGGTGACAGCATACCGCTCACTCCGCTTCCGCCGCCCCCAACACTTCGGGATTGATCACATTCACTGGCGCGCCAGCCGCATAAGCTACGATCTGCTCGTAGATTTCCGCAAACTGCGAATTCAGTTCATCCTCGGTCACGAACCCGATATGCGGCGTCGCGATGACGGCTGGGTGATTGACGAGCGGATCGTCCGGATCGGTGATCGGCTCCTTTTCGAATACGTCAAGCGCCAACCGTCCTGGCCGCCCGGCCTCGAGCGCCGCCATCAGCGCGCCCTCTTCAACGAGCCCTGCGCGCGAGGTGTTCACGAAACTCGCCGTCGGCTTCATCGATAGAAGGTCGTCCAGCGTGATGATCCCCTGCGTCTCTGGCTTCAGCCGCACATGCACGCTCACGAAATCCGCCTCGACAAAGAACGCGTCCCTGCTCTCCGCCACCTGAGCGCCATCAGCCACGGCCCGTGCACGCCCGGTCTCGGAACTCCACCATACAACCTCCATCCTGAAGGCCTCGGCATAACGCGCGACGGCCTTTCCGATCCGTCCGTAGCCGTAAAGGCCAAGCCGTCGTCCGCAAAGGCTCTGCCCCACACCCATCTGCCAGGTTCCGGCCCGAAGCGAGGCCATCTGCTGCGGGATCTGCCGCGCCGAGGCGAGAATCAGGGCGAAGGTCAGTTCCGCGGCCGCGACCGAGGGCCCCTGTTTCCCCATGTTGGAACAGAACACCACGCCATGCGCAGTGCAGGCCGCCACATCCACATGCGGATAGACGCTCCGCTGGCTGATAAGCCTCAGCTTGGGCAGCCGCGCCAGAAGGTCGGCGGTGATCGCCGTGCGCTCGCGGAACAGACAGATGGCCTCGGCGTCCTTCAGGCGATCCGCCAGCGTCGAGGTTTCCGTCACGTGATCGGTCCAGACCGTCACCTCATGGCCGTCGAGTGCCGCGAAACTTGGAAGGGTGCGCAGCGTATCGAACCAGTCGTCGAGGATGTGAACCTTCATCGGCTCTCCACTCCCGCGTGGCGCGAGGGCGTACGCGGCGTCGGCACGAAAACCTCGCGGCGAAGCATTGCCAGACCATTGCCGATCCGCGCCCGCTCGGCCAGCAGGTGATTGAACTGTGCATCGCAACCCGAAATCGGCGTCGGATAGGAGGAGATTTCAATGGCAATCAGCCGCTGCGCTTCGCGAAGGCAACGCTCGGCCTCAACCAATAGCTCCTGAACATCGTTCGTCATGGCGAACCTTATCAAATTATTGTATACTATCGCATACAATAATTCATCCAACTCTTCCAGCTGAAACTCATCCCAGCCCGCCGATATTCGGATGGGCCCTGCGTATCACTGGGGAATACACCTTGTCGGAAATCGGAATGTCCCACACTGCCGCCCCACCGGTTTCGGCAAAACCATCCACCAGACGAGGTATCTCGCCCAGATCCGTCACCGTCTCACCGCCAAGGCCGAACCCCCGGGCGATCGCCGCCAGATCCGTACGCCCAAACACCGCACCCCCGTCGTCAAGACCCTCCGCCCTAAGCTTGTGAATCTCGGAGCCATAGGCCCCGTCATTCAGCACCACGATGAGGATGTTCAACCCGTGCCGCCGGATCGTCTCCAGTTCCTGCACATGCATCAGAAGGCTCCCGTCCCCGTCGAACATCACAATGGTATCCCCGGGGCGCGCCGCAGCCACGCCAATGGCGAAGGATATTCCGTTTCCGATCGCTCCGAATTCGCGGATCGTGAGAAACCGCTCCTGCGGCCGCCCGGGCATCTGCGCGAAGTAAAAGGAACAATGGCCGGATGAATTCACCATCTCCCAGTCCAAAGGAAGCGCGGCATCCAGCGCGGCCACAACATCGCGTGGATCGTGCACCCCCGGCTCGCCGCTGAACACCGATGCATCGGCGGGCGCGGTGGCGATCCGTTTGGCCAGGGCAGCACTCCGCCAGTCGGACGAGCGCTCTGAGACGACTTCCGACAGCATCTCCACCCCCAAACGCGCGTCCGCCCTCAGATGCGCATTCGCGGCCACACGACCCTGGCTCACCGTCACGGGATCGACATCGATCTGCAACACCTGTGCCCCGGGCCAAAGCTTGCCCGCATCGGAATTGTGGCTCGCGAGCGAACAACCCACCGCCACCACCAGATCCGCCTCGGCGAAACAGGCGCGCGCGGTATCGCTCGAAAACCCGCCCGCGATTCCGATCGAAAACGGATCGTCGTGAAACAGCCCGCGCGCGGGCAGCGTCGTCGCCAGAAGCGCGTCGCACCGCGCGGCCAGAGCCCGGCAAGCGCGGCCAGCCCCTGCCTCCACCGCGCCCATTCCCGCCATCACCACGATCCGCCTTGCTCCGTCGATCATGGCAGCCGCGCGCGCCAGATCCTCAGGATTAGGAGGGATCGGCGCCATCTGCGGAAGCAAGGCCTTTGACGGCACGGGCAAATCCACCTCGCCCTCCCAGATCAGGTTCTGCAAATCGAACGGCACGCCCAGCACCACCGGCCGCCGCTCCCGCTTCGCCTGAAGGAAAGCATTGCGCACCGCCACAGGCATCCGCTCGGGCAGATGTAGGCTCAGATACGCGGCACCTGTCGCCCTGACAATCGGCGCCTGGTCGATTGCCTGGTTGTACCACCCAGCCTTAAGGGGCGCCTCACCCGCAAACACCACCAGGGGCAACTGCGCCCGCACCGCCGCCGGTAGCGCGGTGGTCAGTTGCGTCAGGCCCGGCCCGCAGGTCACCGTCGCAACCCCGATCCGGCGCGACTTCCTTGCGTAGGCCATCGCCGCCGCGACCGCGCAATGCTCATGCCGGACATAGATCATCCGGCAACCCGCCTCACCCAGCCGTGTGGCGAAGTTCATGTTCGCGTCGCCCATCAGGGCAAAGCAGGTCTCAACATCTTCCTGCCGGAACGCTGCGGCAAGCACGTCGAAGACATGCGCCGCGCCTCCAATCATCCGAACGCCTCCCCGGGCACCAGAACCTCACCGCGCGCAATCAGCCGCGCGGTTCGCACGAGCCCTGCCGACCGGAACGTCAAAGTCTCGCCCTCCATCGCATAGTCCACCGTGACCTCGAGCTTGCCCAACGGATGCTCCACAAGCACAACAGCCGGCGCCGGCCCGACATCGCGCGCAATCCCGTCGGCCACCGTCCCCGGCGCAATCGCGCAAGCCGCGAGGCATTGCGATCCCGTTACGGCCACCGTCGGATGGGTCGACCACGGCATGAAGTAACGCACCGCGAAATGGCCGCCGTCCCGGGGCGGCGCTATGAGGCCGATCTTCGGCGTCACCGCCTCGCTTACATCCCCGAGCCCCATGAGTGTCCCCGCCTGAAGCCGCAAGGCTTCCATCCGCGCGAAAAGCGCTGTATTCGCGTCAAGGTCCTCACGGCTCTCATAGCCGCTGATCCCGAAATCCGCGGCTCGCGCGATCATCATCGGCATCGCGACATCGACGCACGAGACTTGGATGCCGCCGATCACGTCAGTCCGATTGCCAGTCGGAAACATCGCGCCGGTCTTAGATCCGACAACATCCAGGAAATTGAGCGCCACGGGCGCCGCCGTCCCCGTTACCCCGTCGATCGCCACGTCACCATCATAGCGAACGCGCCCACCTGGCGTCTGCACCACCGCCTCGACCAGCGCCCCTGTGTTCACCGCCCGTATCCGAACCCGGGTCTCCGGGTCGCCCGCAGGCACGATCCCCATCTCGATCGCCGCAGGGCCCACACCCACCAGCATGTTGCCGCAGGTCGGCCGGTAGTCGACCTTCGGCGAATCTACGTCGACCTGCGCGAAGAAGTAATCGACATCTGCCCCCGCTTCTTCCGATGGGCTCAGCATCGCCACCTTCGTCGTCACTGCCACACCGCCCCCCAGTCCATCGATTGTATTCGGGTGCCCCGCGCCCATCACCGACGACAGAACACGCGACAGAGTGTCGAGGTCTTCAGGCAGATCACTCCGCCGGAAATAGGGGCCGCGCGACGTACCGCCCCTCAGAAAGTGAAACGATATGGGGGTCTGGATCATGTCAGCGGCCATGGCAAATCAAAATACTCCTGAAGAAGGCCCGGCGGAAAATCACGTCCGAGCACGCCGCCCAGTAGGCACATGAGCCCAACTGCGGCTGCGGTCAGTATCAAGGTCTGCACCCAGCCGCAGCCCGCGCGCATGCGCAGGAAGAGAACAAAGAACACGCCCAGCGCGAGAATGAAGCCCAAAAGCGAGGCCAGGATTAGCAGAAGGCCAAACCAACCCAGCGTACTCCAAAGTCCATGCGGCGCCCCTCCATCTTCCGGGCCCGCCTCAAGATCGGCGAAGACGGCGTCATCGGCGGGCGCCCGCGCCATGCGAAAAAGCAGGACCGCGCAGGCGATCAGCGTCACGATCCCGACCGTCACCGGAAAGATCTTGTCGCGCAGGATATTGATCTGCGCCGCATCCCAGACGGCGATCGCCACATAGGCAGTGACGATCACCAGAAAGACAAGCGGCGCCCGCCGCGTCGCCACTGGCGGCTCACCCGACCCGAGGATCTGCTTGCCCTGCCTTATGCCGATCACGATAGAGATCACCGTCAGGATCAGAATGGCAATGGCGATGGGTGAACCGATGTATTCCATCCCATCCCAGAAGCCCCGGCGGAATCGGAGCGTCGCGATCTGCACCGCCTGGTTGGCGAAGGATTCCGCCTGGCTCGACAGAACAAACCCGATCAGAAAGGCAGGCCGCGACCACTCGAACCTCCGCAGGAATATCCCGATCAGCCCGATCCCCATCAACGCGGCCAGATCCCAAAGCGTCTGGGCTGACTGAAACGCGGCGAACGAGATGATCATGAACAGGAACGGCGCGACCAGCGTGAACCGGATCGTCGTGACCCGTGCGATCTGGTTCGAAAGAAGGATACACAGCCCCGCGCCGAACACGTTCGCGAGCGCCAGCGACCATACGATCGTGTAGGTGATATCGAGGTTGTGGCGCACCATGTGCGGGCCTGGGTCATAGCCCAGAAGCGCGATGCCGCCGAGGAACACGGCCATCGACCCCGACCCGGGGATGCCGAAGATCAGCGTCGGCACCAGCCCCCCGCCCTCCTTGGCGTTGTTTGAACTTTCAGGGCCGATCACGCCGCGGATATCGCCCTTGCCGAACTGCGACTTGTCCTTCGCGCCTTGAACAGTGAAGCCATAGGTGATCCAGTCGACGACCGATCCGCCAAGGCCCGGGATTACACCTACAATCACCCCGATCGCCGCCGAGCGAACCGATAACCACAGGTTCGCGGCCCAGTCCTTGATCCCGCGCATCCAACCAGAGCCCAGCCCACCGCTTTTCGAGATCGCCCGATCCTGGCGCAGCAGCGCCACAATCTCGGGCACCGCAAAGATTCCGAGCCCGACGATCACGAGCTTCAGCCCGTCGACGAGGTAGGGAATGTCATAGCTCGCCATTCGCAGGCTGCCGCTGGCGTCAGACTCGCCGATCGTCCCGATCAGCAGGCCAAGCCCGGCAGCGGCCACACCCTTCAGCGGGATGCGACCCGCAAGGATCGCAACCATCGAAAGGCCCAGAACCGTGATCATCAGCATCTCGGGCAAGCCAAAGGCGAGGATCAGGGGCCGCGCCACCAGAAGGAAGAAAGTTAGGACAATCGCCCCGAGGATCCCTCCGAACAAGGACGAGATGAAGGCCGCCGACAGCGCCCGCGCAGCCTCGCCCTTCTTCGACAGGGGAAACCCGTCAAGCACGGTGGCCTGGCTCGCCGTCGAACCAGGAATCCCAAGAAGCACAGAGGCGAAGGTATCTGAAGTCGGCACCACCGCGATAAGTCCGACCATCAGGGCAAGGCCGGAAACCGGATCCATCCCGAACATGAACGGCAAGACGAGCGACAGGCCCGCGATGCCGCCCAACCCCGGGAACACCCCGACCGACAGGCCCAGCAGCACGCCCAGGAACAGGAACATAAGCTGCTGCGGCTGAAAAATAAGCGCCAGAGCCTCGCCGAGCGCCGGCGCTGCTGTTGCGATAACGTCCATGGATCAGGCCCCGCGAAAGAATGGCCCGGCGCGTCCCCCGCGCCGGGCCAGATGGGCTTACTTCAGCGAAACGCCGTAGTCTTCCTCAAGCCAGTTCACGACATAGGCCTTGGCCGAATCCGGGACCTGCGTCGCAAGCGCCTTGGCCTTGTCCGCCGCGGGGCCGATCATCTGCGGATAGACGCCAAGCGTCTTCGCCGAGAGTTCGGCGAAATCGGGCCGCGCGATGATGTCCTCGAAAGCCTTCGTGTAAGTCGCCACCACGTCGGCATCGGCCGAACCGGGCAGAAACACCATCTTCTGTGCCGGGAAGCCGGCGATAAAGAACGCCTTCCATGCCTCCCACGCGTCGCCCTCGGTCGAACAGGCCGGGGTCGCCTCGCAGACTTCCTTGAAGGTGGGGATCTCCGGGAATGTCGGGTCGCGGACGATGTTGCCATCGTTATCCAGTGCGCCCCAGGTCATCATCGGCGCGGCAAGGCCCTCTTCGACCATCGGCACAACCGACCGCAGGTAGGCCGGCGAGGTCTGGTAGTCGATATTGGCCTCTCCGCGTTCGAACATCAGTCGGCCGTCGCCGCGGCCCTCGATCCCGAAGACAGGGTCAACCGTCATCCCCAGCATCTTCCAGGCAAGGTTCGCCACCAGGTCAAGCCGCGTAGCGCCCTGGCTGCCCCAGATGAAATCCGTGCCCTGAAGCCCGGTCGCATCCAGCCCATCCATCTTTTCGGCCATGTCCGGCGGCAGGTAGGCAACGCCACCAACGCCCGAACCAAGCACGACCTGCCAGTCATTGTATTCATAGCGCACGCGCGGATCGCCCAGCAGATAGGGGAACTGCGTCGACCCCGACGTGCCGAAGATCAGCGTACCGTCCGCGGTATCCTGCTCCTGGAACCAGTTCGCCCCCGCGGTCGATCCCGCCCCGGGACGGTAGCGGACGACGACAGTGGGATTGCCCGGCAGGGCCTCGCTCAGAAGCGGAGCATAGAAGTTCGCCCAGCGCGCCGACCCGCCCGATTCCGAGAACGGAATCACGAATTCAACCGTCTTGCCGCTGAAATCGACACCCCCATGCCCCCCGGCAACCGCCGGAGACATCGAAAACGCTAGGCCAGCCGCAGCAACGGCTCCAAGAACCACGCGCCGCGTGGTTTTCACTTCAAACATTATTTCCTCCCATTTAACCGGAATCCCCACTGCGTAACTCAGCGCGGAAATCCCGCTTGATACGGTCCGTTTGGATTGCGAACCTTGCGTGAACCTTTCGGGGGCGGATTTTTGCGGATCATTCTGGTCGAAGACAACGAAAGCCTCGCCAAGGGCATCTCCTACCGGATGGCGGATGTCGGTCATGCGGTGGACATCCTCCATGATGGCGGCGCGGCGGACGAATACCTCCGCACCGACGGCGGCGACGTTGTGATCCTCGACATAAACCTCCCCGGGCTGGACGGGCTGTCGATCCTGAGGAACATGCGGGCCCGGGGCGACGAGCGGCCCGTCATCATGTTGACGGCGCGCTCGGATACCGAGGAACGCGTGGCGGGGCTCGACATGGGCGCCGATGATTACCTCGTCAAACCCTTCGAAATGGAAGAGCTAGAGGCACGCCTGCGGGCGCTCGCCCGCCGGAAGCCGCGCGAAATCCGGAACCGCCTCACCCTTGGCCCCTTGGCACTCGATCTCGATGCGCGGCAGGTGGAAGTCGCGGGCAATCCGCTGGCGCTCCCCCGCCGGGAAATAAGCGTGCTCGAACTTCTTCTTGCCGCGCAAGGGCGCACCGTGCCCAAACGCGACATTCTCGATCACACCTACGGTGTGGGCGCCGATGTTGAGGAAAGCGCGGTCGAGGTTCACGTCTCGCGCCTGCGCAAGCGCCTCCGCCCCTTCGGCCTCACCATCGCCGTGCGGCGTGGCCTTGGCTATGCGCTCACAGAGAATGCGGATCCGTGACACAGGCCTCCCTCCGCCTCCGGCTGTTCCTGATCATCCTTCTGCCGCTTCTCGTGATCGCGGCGGCGATCGGGGTCTGGCAGGTCAGCGACGCCCGCAAGAAAGCTGCCGAAGTCTTCGACAGAAGCCTCCTGACCACCGCACTGGCCATCGCCGCCGACGTCGCACGCTCGAACGGCGACGCAATCTCGCTGGAAACCCGCGACAGGCTCACCGATACGTCGGGCGGCCCTGTCTTCTACCACGTCTACGCCCCCGACGGGGTCTTCGTCACCGGCTATGCAACCCCGCCGGTGCCATCCGACGGCCGCCCTCCCCCCGAAGCCGGACCCGAGGCAAAGTTCTTCAACGGCCTTTTTCACGGGCGCAACGTGCGGGTCCTGAAACTCCACGACATCACGACCATCGGCGGATATTCCGGTGTCTTCACCTACACCGTCTGGCAGGATGTCGACCTGCGAAATGCATTTGTCCGCGATCTCTCCACACGCACCTTCGTCGTGATCTTTGCACTCACGGGCACGGTCGCCATGGTGGTCTGGTTCGGCGTCAATCTCGGCCTGCGCCCGTTGCTCGACCTCGAAGACGCGATCTCCTCGCGCAGCTCGTCCGACCTTCGCCCGATCCAGCGCAAGGTTCCGGCGGAAACCCGTGGCCTGGTCTCGCGCCTGAATTCGCTCTTCGGTCAGGTCGAGGCGGCGATGCAGGCCCAGAACGAATTCATTTCGAATGCCGCCCACCAGCTCAGAAACCCCATCGCCGGGGTGCTCGCGATGGCCGAAGCGGTAAAGACCGCCCCCTCGGAGGACGCCGCCCGCTCGCGCGCCGACGAACTGCTGTCCTCGGCCCGTCACGCCAAGGATCTCGCCAACAAGCTTCTGACGCTCGAACGTATCAAGGCCGACAGCTCAACCCTCATCAGCACATCCGTCGACGTGAACAGCCTCGTGGTTCAGGTAGCCGAAAGTTTCGCCGCTGCGGCATCGCGCGATAGCGTTGCAATCGTTGCCCATCCAAGCGACGAACGCGTAGCGATCGTCGCCGATGAGGTCATGGTCCGCGAGGCAATCACCAACCTTGCCGACAACGCGCTGCGCCACGGCGGCAGCACTCTGTCGCGGATCGATATCTCCGTCTCGCGTGAAAATGGAAAAGTACGTGTCGATGTGGCGGATGACGGGCGCGGCGTCGAAGCCAAGGATGTGCCCGTCGTCCTATCCCGCTTCGGGCAAGCAAGCCCCGGTGCGGGCAGCGGGCTCGGCCTTTCAATCGCTGAAGCCATTGCCGATCGGCACGGCGGGCGGCTCGCCCTCGACACCGGCCAGAGCGGCCTCACCGTCAGCATCGAGTTTCCGGCGGGCGATCAGCGTCCGATCGCATAGGCCTGCATCAGGCGGGGGGTCGCCGCGGCCTTCAGAAGCCCGTCGGGTCGCCGGCTTGCCGCGGTCAGCCGTCCCGCGGCCCAGGGCGCGCTCACCTCGACGGCATGGCCCCGTGCCCTCAGCCGTCCGATCGTCTCCTCGCCCGCCGCCGGCTCGATCAGCAGGTGCCCGGGCCGGGTGCCCCGCGGGAAGAAGCTCGCTTGCAGATGCGCGGTATGGAACAGCGGCGCATCGATCGCCTCCTGAAGGTTCAGCCCGTGATGAAGGAGGCGAAGCAGGAACGCGAACTGCCACTGGTCCTGCTGGTCGCCGCCCGGCGTGCCGAAGGCCAGACGCGTGCCGTCGCCCAGCCGCGCCATCGACGGCGACAGCGTTGTCCTCGGCCGCCGCCCGGGCGCAAGCGATGTGGGCAACCCCTCGTCCAGCCAGAACATCTGCGCCCGGCTGTTCAGGGGCACACCGAGCTCGGGGATAACCGGGTTCGACTTCAGCCACCCGCCCGAGGGCGTGGCTGACACGGCATTACCCCATTGGTCGATGACGTCGACATGCACGGTGTCACGATTCTGGTTCGTCAGGTGTGCCATCGTGGGCTCACCGGTGCCGATCCCGGTATCCTTCACCGTCGCCCGCCCGGCACGGTCGAGGAATGCCGCCGCGAGCGCCTCGACCCCCACGATCGAACCAGGCCGCTGCACGTGCGAGGCATCCTCCGAAATCAGCGCACGCCGCTTCCGCGCATAGTCCGGCGACAGCAGCGTCTCCAGCGGAATGTCGGAATACGCGGGATCGCCATAGTAAGCCTCCCGATCCGCGAAGGCGAGCTTCAGCGCCTCCGCCGCCAGGTGCACGAAAACGTCGCCGGTGGGATCGAGGTCGCCCAGCGCATCAGTCTCGAGGATCCGAAGCGCCTGAAGCAGCACTGGTCCCTGGGTCCACGGCCCGCATTTCCAGACTGTCGCCCCATGGGTATCCGCCGATATTGGCACCTCCGACGTCGCCCGCCACGCGGCCATGTCCGCGCCGGTCAGAACCCCCTTTCGCCGCTCCCCCGTCGCGTCGAGAACGCAGGCTTCCGCCATGAACCGGTCAATCGCCTCGGCGACGAAGCCTTCATGGAAGGCCAGCCGCGCCGCCTCGATCTCCGCCTCCCGGCCACCGACGGCCGCTTCGGCTTCGGAAAGAAGCCGCTCCCAAAACGCCGCCAGCGCAGAATTGGCGAACAACTCTCCCGCCTCCGGCACCGCGCCACCCGGAAGCCAGACGGGCGCCGAGGTGGGCCATTCGTCTCGGAAGATGGCCGCGAGCCCCGCGATTTCCCGCGACACCTGCGGCAGCATCGGATGCCCTGAGCGCGCGTAATGGATCGCGGGCTCAAGAACATCGCGAAGCCGCAATCTCCCGTGATCCCGCAGGATCAGCATCAGAGCATCGAACGCCCCCGGCACCACCGTCGCCAGAAGGCCCGATCCGGGCACGATCTCAAGCCCCTCGCTACGATAATGCGCGATCGTCGCCCCGGCGGGCGCGCTGCCCTGCCCGCAAAGAACCGTGGGGGCTTCATCCCCGGCCGGCCACACCAGCGCTGGCATATCGCCCAACGGCCCGTTCAGATGCGGCTCCACCACGTTCAGAACGAATGCCATGCCCACGGCGGCATCGCCTGCCATTCCGCCCGCTTCCAGAAGCTTCATTCCCACGGCCGAAGCGATCCAGTGGGTCGAGGCCACCATCCCGAACGTGCCCTTCAGCTCGGGTCGCGTGGTAAAACTCATCCGTCCGTTTCCTCATTGCGATCTTTGACACGGAACACCCGCGCCGCCACCGGCGCGCCGAGGATCACAAGGATCACCCGAGTCAGGTGATGCACGATGACATAACCCAGATCCGCGCCGACGATAATCGCAAGCACCGTCATTTCCGCCTGCCCCCCGGGGGCGAAGGCCAGGAAACCCTCCACCGGCCGCGCCAGCCCAAGCAATACGACGACTTCGGTAAAGATTGCGGCCAATACAGCAAGCAGAAGGACGAAGAAGATCCCTGCCACCACATCGCGCCGCAATTCGTAAAGCGTGACACCCACATAACCGATCCCGATTCCGAGCCCGATGAAGAACTGCGCGGCGAGGATCGCCTCCGCAGGTGGCCGGAAATGGATCAGGTCGGCCAGAGAAAGCACACCGGTCAGAAGCATGGGGCCTAGGATCGACGCACCGAACAATCCGATCCGCTCCCCACCCTTCCATCCGATCAAAGCGGCCGCGACCATCAGGATCAGCTCATGCACCGGCAACTCTGCCGCCGGGGCCCCGATCGGATTGTCGAGCGTCACGCCGAACCCCTGGGTCAGGATCACCGGTGCGACAGTCACGATGATCAGGACCCGCGTGGCATGGATCAGCGACAAGGCCCGCACATCACCACCCGCTTCCTGCCCGAAGATCACCATGTCCTGAAGGCCACCCGGCATCGCGGCATACCACGAGGTGACCCAGTCGAACTTGTAGACCTTACGGAAAAACGGCACGCCGATCAGGCCGATCACCACGATGTAAAGCGGGATGATCGCCACCGACGCGGCCATCTGCGGCAGGCGCTCCACCACCTCCGGCGTGAACGAGGCCCCGACCGCCACGCCGAGGATCGTCCGCATCCCCACGCTTACCTGCCCGACCCCCACCAGCGGCGCGCCAAGAAGGGCGGCTACGAGACAGGCGAACATCGGCCCGAACAGGAAAGGAAGCGGAAAGGACAGAGCCCAGAACGCGGCCGCGCCGAACGCGGCAAGCGCCAGCGTGAGAAGCCGGCGGGTTGATTTCGAACCTATCGTCATATGTCCCATGGATCCCGGGATTGAATTCCGGTGTATCCAACTGTATCCAATATTGGAAGAGAAAGGATTGCAAGCGTGCCGGACCAGCACCGACAGAGTGATCAAAGCCAGGGCCGCGACGCCTATGAGCGCCTGATCCTGGCGATCCGCGAGGGCTCTCTCCGCCCGGGCGACCGGCTTGTGGAAACCGAAATCGCCAGCCGCCTTGGCATTTCCCGAACGCCGATCCGCGAGGCAATTCGCCAGCTTGAATCCGATGGCCTAGTCGCCCACCAGCCGCGTATCGGCGCCATTGTTCGCAAACTCGATTACTCCGAAATTACAGAGCTTTACGAGGTTCGCGCCGTTCTCGAAGGCACCGCGGCTCGCTTCGCGGCCCGCGCGGCATCCGAGGTGGAACTGGCCGAGCTTGAGGCCATCAACGACGAGATGCGAGCGGCGGTCGACGTCTCCCGCCTCTACGAGGCAAACCGCCAGTTCCACGGCGTGATCCTGAACGCCGCGCGTAACCGCTTTCTCGTCAAATCGGTCGAGGCGGTGCAGAAGACGCTTCTGATCCTCGGCCCGTCGACGATGGAAGAGGCCGACCGTGCCGCCCAGGCGATCACCGAACACGACGGCATCCTCGCCGCACTTCGTGCCCGCGAGAGCGACACCGCTGAAGCCCGGATGCGCGCCCATATCGAGGGCGGGCACCGCGAACGGCTCCGCCGCCTGAGGATGGACACGGCCGCATGACCTTGCTCACCGGAACGGTCTGGGATGTCATCGTGGCTGGTGGCGGCAACGCAGGTCTCTGCGCGGCGATCGAGGCGGCGGAAGCCGGGGCCCGCGTTCTGATCCTCGACGCAGCGCCCCGGCCCTATCGCGGCGGCAACTCCCGCCACACGCGGAACTTCCGCTGTATGCACCGCGGGCCGCTCTCTGTGCTTACCGGCAGCTACGAGGAAGAGGAGTATTTCGACGATCTACTCCGCGTGACCAAGGGCAAGACAGACGAAGATCTCGCCCGCATGACGATACGCATGTCCGAAGACTGCCTACCCTGGATGGAGGCCCATGGCGTCCGCTTCCAGCCCTCGCTCTCCGGCACCCTTTCGCTGTCGCGCACGAACGCGTTCTTCCTCGGCGGCGGCAAGGCGCTCGTGAATGCCTATTACAACACCGCCGAGGATCTGGGCGTCACCGTCGCCTATGAGGCGAACGTCGCCCACATCGTTGTCGAAAACGGCCACTTCACCGGCCTTGATGCCGAGGTCGACGGGCAGGCGCAACGCATCGAGGGTCGCGCCCTCGTCATCGCCTCGGGCGGTTTTCAATCGAACATCGACTGGCTCGCAGATGCCTGGGGCCCGGCGGCGCGCAACTTCCTGATCCGGGGGACACCCTACAACCGGGGCCGGGTGTTGCGCGACATGCTCGATCAGGGCGCCGAAAGCGTGGGCGATCCCACCCAATGCCACGCGGTCGCGATCGACGGACGCGCCGCGCAATTCGACGCCGGCATCGTCACCCGCCTCGATTGCGTGCCCTTCTCCATCGTCGTCAACAAGACGGGCCGCCGCTTCTATGACGAAGGTGAAGACGTCTGGCCCAAGCGCTACGCAATCTGGGGCCGCCTCGTCGCGGCAGAGCCCGATCAGGTCGGCTACGCGATCATCGACGCCAAGGCACTCACTGATTTCATGCCCTCGGTCTTTCCGCCGGAAACGGCGGACACCATCGAAGGGCTTGCACAGAAGCTTGGCCTCCCCGGCAATGCGTTGCGCGAAACGATCGACGCCTACAACGCCGCCTGCCGCCCGGGTCCGTTCGACGGAAGCGACCTCGACGGCCTGTCGACCGAAGGCCTCGCCCCGCCAAAGACCAACTGGGCCCGCCCGATCAATGAGCCGCCCTTCTACGGCTACACCCTCCGCCCCGGCGTCACCTTCACCTATCTCGGTCTCAAGGTCGATCGCACGGCCCGCGTCTCAACGGCTGCGGGCCCCCTCGACAACGTCTGGGCGGCGGGCGAGACGATGGCAGGCTCGATCCTCGGCGAAGGCTATCTGGCGGGGTTCGGAATGACGATCGGTACCGTCTTCGGCAGGATCGCGGGCCAGGAGGCCGCCTCCCATGTCGCTTGACCATTCCCCCCGCCCCGACGCCATCGCCGAGGCTCGCCGCCAATCCGAGATCTGCAACGCCTGCCGCTATTGCGAGGGTTACTGCGATGTCTTCCCGGCCATGTTCCGCGAACGCGTCTTCTCCGATGGCGACATCACCCAGCTTGCCAATCTCTGCCACAACTGCCGGGGCTGCTATTACGCCTGCCAGTACACCGAACCGCATGAATTCGCCCTGAACATCCCTGCCGCCCTGGCCAACGTCCGCGCAGAAAGCTGGGAACGTTACGCCTGGCCCAGCGCGGTTGGCGGGCTCTTCCAGAAAAGCGGTGCCGCGATCGCCGCAGGCCTCGTCCTCGGCATCGCCGCGCTCTTTTTCACCATTGCGGCGCTCGGGCAGTCGGAGGGTGCAGGCTTCTACGCCCATCTCTCCCACACCGCCATGGTCGCGATCTTCGCCCCGGCCTTCCTCTTTCCGGTCCTCGCCCTCGCCATCGGCGTGCGCCGCTTTTGGGCAGAGATAGGCGGCGGCGCCATTCGATGGGCCGATATCCGCGAGGCCGCCCGCCGGACCGCCACGATGAAGAACCTCTCGGGAGGCCAGGGCCAGGGCTGCAACTTCGAAAACGGCGACCGTTTCTCCAACGCCCGCCGCCACGCTCATCAGGCGGTGCTTTGGGGTTTCCTGCTCTGCTTCGCCTCCACGGCCAGCGGAACCATCCTCCACTACGTTTTGGACATGCCGGCACCCTACGGGTTCTTCAGCCTGCCAAAGCTCCTCGGGGTGCCGGGCGGAATACTTCTGTCCGTTGGCGCCGCGGGCCTCGCCACCCTTAAACTGAAAGCAGATCCCCAGCTTGGCGCAACCCGCCGATGGGGCGGCGAAATGGCCTTCACGCTCCTCCTCGGCTTCACCGGATTGAGCGGCCTCCTACTTTACGCCGCCACCGGCACCGGCCTCGTCGCGCCGCTTCTCGCCCTCCACCTTGGCGCGGTGCTCACGCTGTTCCTCCTCACGCCCTATTCCAAGATGGCCCATGGCGCCTACCGCTTCGCCGCACTCGTCCGTGACGCGCAGGCACGGCGATGACGCGGCTCCTCCTCCTTCCAGGGGACGGGATCGGGCCCGAGATCGTCGCGGCCACACGACAGGTAATCGAGGCCGCCGACCGCCGCTTCGCGCTCGGTCTCACGCTCGCAACGGCCGAGATCGGCTTTGCCGCTCAGGAAACCACTGGCTCCACCATGCCCGATGCAGTGCTCGACGAGGCCCGTCAAAGCGATGGCATTGTCATGGGCCCTGTCTCCCATAACGCCTACCCGCCCCTTGCCGATGGCGGGGTAAATCCCTCAGCAATCCTGCGGACCGGGCTCGATCTCTTCGCCAATATCCGACCCGCCCGCACCAGGCCGGGATTACCAGGCCCGCTCGGAAGGCCCATCGATCTCGTAATCTTCCGCGAGAACACCGAAGGATTCTACGCCGACCGCAACATGGCATCGGGACCGGGCGAGATGCTCGCGGACCCCGACATGGCGCTCGCGCTCCGCAAGATCACCCGCCGCGCTTCAGCCCGGATCGCAGACGCAGCCTTCGCCGAGGCGTCCAAGCGTCCGGCCCGCCACGTCACAGCAGTGCACAAGGCCAACGTTCTCCGCCTCTCCGACGGCCTGTTCCTCGAAGAAACCCGCCGGGCTGCTGCCGCCAACCCCGAAATCACCTATGACGAGGTGCTTGTCGACGCCATGGCCGCCCATCTCGTCCGCAGCCCCGAACGCTTCGATGTGATCGTCACCACCAACATGTTCGGCGACATCCTGTCCGATCTCGCTTCCGAAATCTCGGGCGGCCTTGGCCTCGCCGCGTCGCTGAACGAAGGCCCTCGCCACGCCATGGCGCAGGCACAGCACGGCTCAGCCCCGGATCTTGCAGGCCGGGACATTGCGAATCCAGTCGCCCTCATCGGCTCAACAGCGCTTCTCTTCGACTGGATCGGCCGCCGCACCGGTCAGGAGACATTCCGCGCCGCCGCCTCAAGCATCGAAGACGCGATTGACGCCGCTCTCACTGATCCCGCCACTCGCACCCCTGACTTGGGTGGCACCGGAACCACCAGCGGAATGGCCCGCATCATCGCCCGCGCCACACAAGAAAGCATGCAATGACCCATCCCCTGGCAAGCATCGCCCCGAACGGCATCCTGCGTGCTGCAATCAACACCGGCAACCGCGCCCTGGTGCAGACCGAGGGCGATAGGCTGACAGGCGTCAGCCCCGCCCTCGCCCACCGCCTCGCCGACCGTATCGGCGCAACGCTCGAGCCCATCATCTACTCTGGCGCAGGCAAGGTCTTCGCTGACGCGGAATCAGGGAACTGGTCCGTCGCCTTCCTCGCCATCGACGCCACCCGCGCCCGGAATGTCAGCTTCACGCGCCCGTACCACACGATAGAAGCCACCTTTGCCGCCCGCGCAGATGCCCCGTTTCGCGACACCGGCGATGCCGACCGGCCCGGTGTCACGATCCTGACCTCGACGGGTTCGGCCTATGACATGCACCTGAGTGCCAATCTCCAAGCGGCGACGCTAGAACACTCCGGCACTCCGGGCGAAAGCTTCGACGAATTCAAGTCGGGCCGCGCCGATCTCGTCGCCGGCGTCCGCGCCTCCCTCGAACGACATTTCGGGGGCGATCCCGGCTTTCGCATCCTGCCCGGTGTTCTGACGAAGGTGGAACAGGCGATGGTGCTGCCTGGCCCCGCCAACCCGCTGATCTCAGCACTCGATGATTTCGTGGCGGAGGCCATCGAAGACGGCTTCGTCGCTCGGGCCCTAGTCGGAGGCTGAGCCACGGGGCTCAGCCAGGCTCGACACCGAAGTCCTGCAGGATCGCCCGCGCAAACCACAGGTGATCGGCCGCCGCCGGATCGTCCGGCAGCACCACATCCGCCGCACCAAGCCGCGCCTGCCACCCGGCCGTCGCCGCCGCCATCCCGTTCGGCAGCCCGAGGTCCGACAGCATCTTCGCCACTTCCTCCATCTCTGCCGCCCGGCGGATGCCATGCACGAGGCTCCGCTCGAAGTTATAGGCCGCCCGTTCGGGCACATCGAGGTGGGGCGAACCAGCCTTCAGCGAGGGAAACACCTCGTCCCCAACCCCCGCGGCCATGGCGGCCAGAGTGCACTCCGCCGTCAGCGCCTCCAACCCCTTGACCATGATCGACCGCACCAACTTGATCGAGGAAGCCCGGCCGACCTTATCCCCGACCACCCGCACATTCATCGGCAGATCCGCCAGCACCGGGGCCAGCGCCTCCGCTTCCGGCCCCGATATCAGGCAGGGCACGAGGTTCTGCTTGGGAAAGACCGGCGCCATCACCGCCACATCAATATAGCGCCGCCCGGCCCCGGTCACGATCGCCGCCGCGCGCGCTTTCGAGGCGGGCGCACAACTGTTCAGATCGCACCAGACCGCGCCCTCCGGCAACAGCGGTGCACAGGCTTCCGCAGCCGCCACCGCCTGATCTGCCGTCACCGTGGAGAAGACAAGCTCTGCCCCGGCCAGCGCAGCCTCCCGCGTGTCATGGGCCTGAACCGAAAGCGCCTCCGCCCGGGCCCCGATCTCGCCCGCCGTCTCCAGATCCAGAGACTTGATGTCGAACGCAGCGATCCTGCTTTGATGCCTCGGGCCCCAGCCGGAAATGATCGCGCCCGCCGCCTCGCCAAGCCCGATGAATGTTATCCGCAATGTCCTGACCCCTGGTCTACATATGCGCGGCGATAAACGCCTCGGTTCGCGCATGGGCGGTTTCTGCGGCTTCTTTATCGTACGCCGCCGGGCGTGCATCGTTGGCAAAGGCGTGTCCCGCGCCGTCGTAGGTATGCACCTCCATCTCAGGAAAATATTCACGCGCAGCCTGCAGCATTTCAGGTGGCACATGGCTGTCCTCGGTGCCGAAATGCGCCATCACGGGCGCCTTCAGCGGCGCAATCTGATAGCTGTCGAGCCGGGTGGCATAGAATGGCACTGCACAGGCGATATCCAGCACCTGGGCCGCACGGATCGCAAGCCCCCCGCCCCAGCAGAAACCGATCACGGCCACCTTGCCGCCCCGCGCGGCCAGTGCCTCCACCGCTGCCTTCGCATCGAGCATCGTCGTGTCGAGATCCGAGGCCAGCATCATGTCACGCCCCCGTGGCGCATCCGAAAACGGAATTACGGCACCCTTCTCGTGCCGGTCAAACAGCGCCGGAACCGCCACATCAAAGCCTTTCGCAGCATAGCGCGCCGCAACGCCCTTCAACTGGTCGGTCACGCCGAAGATCTCCTGCAGGATGACGATGCCGCCCCGCCGCTTGCCCGTGGCGTCCTCGATCCAGCAATCGAAGCTATGGCCGTCCGATGCCGTCAGTTCCGTAAACATGTCCTTTGCCCCCTTGGTCCTCGAAAATAAGGCGCGCGCAGCGGTCAACCTGCCCCGCGCGCGCCTCTTATTTACTCGTCGACGGAAATCCCGGCTTCCGCGAAATACTTCAGCGCTCCCGGATGATAAGGAACCGACGAAGCCGGCGCCATGGTCTCGGCACTCGCCCTTGCGAAAGCCCCGAAGCTTTCCTTCAGCGCATCTTTCCCTTCCGCGATGGCCTTCGTCATCGAATAGACGAGATCCTCATCCACATCGGCGTTGGTCATCATGACCCACGGAATCCGCATCAGGTTCGCGCCGTAGCTTTGCAGACCATTGATATTCTCGTTCTGCCCCAAGGCCACGATATCGCCCGCTGGCAGAAACTCCTTGAACGCCGCGACACCCGCCTCGCTGTCGTCGAGCGAGATGTAACAAAGCCCGCCGCGCCCCTGCAGCTTCACTGCCGCCTGCTGGCCCGCGCCCGCGTTGAGGCTCACAAGCGCCACGTCGACAAGCCCGTCGCCCAGCGCATTGATCCCAGCCACGAAGGACGCCACCGGCACCTGCCGGAAATCATCATAGGTCAGCCCCGCATTCGCCAGCGCACCGCCGATATAGAAGGGAATGATCGTAGACGATGTGTATTCCGACGCGATCCGCAACTCTCCCGCCTTCGCCTTCAACTCTGCGACCGAGGTCAGGCCCAGATCGCAGGGGGCCATGATCGAGGTCGTTAGCGGGAACATCACCCCAACCAGCCGGATGTTCGGATTTTCCCGATCATAGTTCCCGGTGCCGGAATGGGCGTACTCCGCCTCCACACCGTTCGAAAACCCGAAATCTACCTCGCCGTTGTTGATCAACGGCAGATAGCCCACCAAGGGCTGTGTGCGCGCCGTGATGCCCGCATCGTTGGCCACCTTCGCAACGGCCTGCCCTGAATTGTAGGCAAGTGATCCCTGCGCGCCGGTCGCAATCGTGACGACCTGCGCCAACGCCCCGCCAGCCCATAGGCTCAGCGCCAGAGCGCCGCCCAGCACGGTCCGTGTCAGAATGTTCATGTTTGTCTCCTCCCGGTTTCGGTTCTGTTTGATTTGAATGGCGCAGCGCCGCGCAGAATTGCGGCAAGCGCGGTCGCGGCAAGCGCTGCGGGAATGTGCAGCGCTTCGGCGGCAGGCAGAAACCCGAGAGGTAACGACAGCCACCCCAGCGCCACGAAGCCAAGACGCGGCAGCGCGGTCAACCGGCGCCCCCAAAAGCCCACGATCCCCGCCGTCACTGCGATCACGCCGATCCCGGCCAGTGCCGTGTTCAACAGGATGCCAGCCCATCCGGCCTCCATCAGGATCGCGGGCGTCGCCACGAATACAAAGGGCAGGATGAACGCGGCCCACCCCACCCGCATCGCCGCCACAGCGGTGCCCAGTGCATCCTCCTTGGTAATCGTCGCAGCGGCGAAGGCGGCCAGCGCCACCGGCGGCGTGATCATCGACATCATCCCGAAATAAAGGATGAAAAGATGCGCAGCGATCGGGGTGATCCCCGCCTCGACCAGCGAGGGCGCCACCAGCGCCGCCAGAAGGACATATACCCCCGAGGTTGGCATACCCATTCCGAGGACGATGCAGATCACCGCTGATATACCCAGAAGAAGGATCGCGTTTGATCCCACGGCATCGACGAGAACGAGAGTCAGGGCAAAGCCAAGCCCTGTGATGTTCAGAATCCCGATTACAAAGCCCGCCGCCGCGACGACAAGGATCAGGTCCACCATCCCTGTGCCGGTGTCCACGAAGGTCCGGCCAAGTGTGCCGAGTGTCAGTTTCTGTCCTCTGTAAGCCCTTAAGGAACTCACCAGACCGATCGCCACCGCCGACATCAGCGCCGAATCCGCTGGGTCCATCCGCCACCAGAAAAGCGCCGCCAGAAGCACACCGAAGGGGATCAGGAAGTGCCAGCCTTCCTTCAGAACCTGCGTCACCGTAAGGCCATCGACATCGCTCGGCGCGATCCGATCGCGCCCTGCAATCAGGTCCACCTGCACGAAAACGCTGAGGTAATAAAGCAGCGCGGGAACCAGCGCGGCCCCAGCCACGGTAAAATAGGAGATATCCAGGAACTCGGCCATCAGGAACGCCGCCGCCCCCATGATCGGCGGTGTAAGCTGTCCACCGGTCGAGGCCACCGCCTCGATCGCGCCCGCATCTCGCTTCGAATAGCCCCCCCGCTCCATCAGGGGGATCGTTACGACCCCCGTCGTCACCACATTCGACACCGCACTGCCAGAAATCGACCCGAAGAGCGCCGATCCCACCACCGAGATCTTCGCACTCCCGCCCCTTGAACGCCCCGTCGCGGCCATCGCCAGATCGGTGAAGAACGCTCCGCCGCCCGCCGCGAACAGAAGCTTGCCGAAGAACACGAAAAGAAGAACGATGATCGTCCCGACCGCCAGCGGGGTCGAGAAAACGGCATTGGGATCGAAGCCGACATATTGCACCAGCCGCACCGGCGACAATTCCTTACCGATCAGCCGCCCCGGCACCTTGTCTGCGAACAGCGCGTAAACGAGAAACACGCCCACGATCGCGAACAGCATCCAACCGGCTCGTCGGCGCACGCCCTCCATCACCGCCAGCGTCACCACCGTCCCGATCATGGTGATCTGCCAGGGGCGATACGCCTGCTCCCGCAGAAGCCACACGAAATCCCAGGCCGCGTAGATCAGCACACCGAACGCCACCGCAGCGATTGTCCCGTCGATCCACCCGACGCGCGCGGTCTCCTTGCCGTGAAACCCATAGGAAAGATAGGCGATCGTCAGCGCGAGGCCGAGCTGCAGCGCCATGTATTGCTGCGTCAGGATCGCAACGCCCAGCCGCGTTGGCGCTTCGATGTTCCAAAGGATACACGCCACCACCATGGCCGAGGCCAGAACCGCGACCACCCGGTCGCGCCAGCGGGTGGCAGCCTCGCTCATCCGCTCTCGTCCGGCCAGTACAGCCGCATGGGGTTGTCGATCAGCAAACGCCGCTGCAGGTCTTCCGTCACCGCAATCCGCGGGATCACGTCGACGAGTGCGCCGTCATCCGGCATGTGGCTCTTCATGTTGGGGTGCGGCCAATCCGTTCCCCAAAGCACGCGGTCGGGGAAGCTTTCCACCAGCTGCCGCGCAAAGGGCACCACATCGTCATAGGGCGGCCCCGCCACCGTCAGACGTTCGGGGCAGGACACCTTGACCCAGATGTCGGGCTTCTCCGACAGAAGTTTCAGGAATGCACCGAACGCCGGGTCGTCAACCCCGCCCGCCACATCGGGCCGGCCCATATGATCGACGACCACGATGCCCGGCAGGCGCCGTACAAGCGGCGCGATATCGTCCAGATCCTGCGCCTCGAAATAGACAACGATGTGCCAGCCCAGCTCAGCCACCCGGGCCGCGATCCGCTCGAACACGGCATGCGGTGTCGCGTCGACAAGGCGTTTGACGAAGTTGAACCGCACCCCCCGCACACCGGCGGCATCGAGGCGTTCCAACTCGGCATCCGGCACCTCCTCGCCCAGGATCGCCACGCCCCGTGCCCGCCCCTCCGAAGCCAGAAGCGCATCCGCGAGCGCGGCATTGTCCTTCCCGTGGCAGGTGGCCTGCACGATGACGTTCCGTGCGAACCCAAGGTGATCCCTCAGCGCAAAGAGCTTCTCCTTTGGTGCATCGCAGGGCGTGTACTTGCGCTCCGGCGCGAAGGGGAACACCGCCTCGGGCCCAAAGACATGGCAATGAGCGTCGACAGCCCCCTCGGGCACCCGGAAGTCCGGCACCTTGGGCGCCGGATGAAACGGTAGATAATCGGGCGTCATTCCGCAGCCTCCCGTCCCATTGCTAGCGCGGCGGGGGCCGGAAACACCACCCCGTCCATCAGCTTGCGCGCCGTGCGCAGCACCTCGGCCCGCGTCACCACCCCGTCCTCGACATGGCCCACCACCGTCATCTCGCCCGTGGGATGTTCGACCGAAAGCGCCTTTTCCGCCCCCTCCGGGACCACCGCCATCTGATGTCCCACAGCGCCGGGGGTCAGGCAGGCGGTCGCCACGCTCACTGCCCCCAGCACCCCGATCGCCTTATGGCAGCGATGTGGAATGAACGTACGAGTCGAGATCGCGCCACCCCGGGTCGCTTGGCTTACCATCGTCATTTTTGGCACCGATTTCTCGGTTACGTCCCCGAGGTTCATCATCGGTCCCGCTTCCAGCCGGATAGCCTCCAGCCGCACCCTCAGCGCCTCGTTGGCCTCAAGGTCCGCCGGGCTCTCCGTCCCTGATATCCCCAGATCCGCCGCATTCAGAACCACGCAGGGCATGCCGTTGTCGATCAGCGTCGCCGCGACTCCTCCGATCCGGTCCACGACCTGTCCTGTCGGAAACAGCGCCCCGCAACTCGATCCCGCGGTGTCCCGGAACTCTATCGGCACCGGCGCCGCCCCACCGGGCACCCCGTCGATATGGGCGTCTCCCTCATAGGAGACCCTGCCTCCCGGCGTCTGCACCCGTGCCACGGCCGTCTGGCCGGTGTTCTCCATGTAAATCACCACCGGCGTCTCGCCGTCTTGGGCGGCAACAAGCCCGCGCTCGATCCCGAACGGGGCGACCCCGGCAAGCATATTCCCGCAATTCTGTGCATCGGTCACTACCGCCTGATCGACGAAGACCTGCAGGAAGAGATAATCGAGGTCCACGCCCTCGCGCTCCGACGGCCCCACCACTGCAACCTTCGAAGTCAGGGGGTCGGCGCCTCCCATCCCGTCGATCTGGCGCGCATCTGGCGATCCCATCACACCTAGAAGAACAGCGTCCCGCGCGGCGGCCTCGCCCGGTAAGTCACTGCGCAGGAAGAAACCGCCCTTCGACGTCCCACCTCGCATCCACATGCATCTCAGCCCGTCAGACATGACAGCACTCCTCCCCGGGAAGTCGCCCGTTAAGCACCACGCGGGCGCACCCGAACGGGATACGCCCCGACTCCACTGGAAAGAGTATCGGCGCTCAGTGTTCGAAAGGCCAATTCAAAGGCTGCTCAAGATATTCAGAAATGCTATATATAGGAAGATGAAGCTGTCTCCTTACGACCTCAACCTCCGCCACCTGTGCGCCTTCGTCGAAGTCTGCCGAGCGGGCAGCATCTCTGGTGCGTCGGCTGCGGTTCACCTTTCGCAACCTGCCATCACCCACGCGCTTCACGGTCTCGAGGCCCGGATCGGTTCGCCCCTCTTCCATCGGGGCGGGCGCGGAATGCAACCTACTCAGCTTGGCCAGCGTCTTCGGGACAGGGCCCAACGCGCGCTTGACCACCTGAACTCCAATGGTCCGCGCCCCCGCTCGGGTCGTCTCGAAACCAACGCCACGGGCGCACAACTCAGAGTACTCGAGGCCATCGGTCGGGCCGGCTCAATCTCCGCAGCGGCACGCAGTCTGAACATCGCCCAGCCCTCCGCTCACCGCGCCGCCCGCACACTCGAGGAACGGCTCCGAACCAAACTTTTCGAGAAATCACGATCGGGTATGGTACTCACCCGCCAAGGCTACGCGCTCAGCCGCGCCGCCCGGCTGATGTGGGCCGAGCTCGACCAGGGACTTCAGGAAATCGCCACTGCCGCGGGGAGCGGTTCACCCCGAATGCGGATCGGAGCCCTTCCGCTCGCCCGCGCCACCATAATCGGCCAGGCGATCGACCGGGTGCAGGCCACCGGCCCCGGGATGCGCGTCCTGATCGACGACGGGCCGTTTCCCGATCTCCTCCGCGCCGTCCGCGCCGGTGAACTCGACATTCTCGTGGGCGCGCTCCGCAACCCTCCGCCGGCGGCCGACATCACGCAGGAGGTTCTATTTTCCGACGGTCTGGGCATCTTCTGTGGGCCGGGCCACCCGCTCCTCCGCGTGCGCGCCGAACTCAAGGGCCGAATGCACGCTTTCCCCTGGGTCCTGCCACGCCGCAACACCCCCACCCGCGAGTATTTCGAAGCGGCTTTTCCCGATCTTGCCGGCGCCGCGTCCGCCCGGCTGATCGAAACAAGCTCGATGATCCTCGTCCGCGAACTCCTGCAATCCGGCGAACGCCTCACCCTGATGTCCCGTACTCAGGCGGCGGCCGAGGTGCGTCGTGGCACACTCTTCGAGCTCCCGGTGGCTCTTGCCGACGCGCCCCGTCCCATCGGCCTCCTGTACCGATCGGGCTGGGTCCCGACATCCGGGCAGGGGCACTTTCTCAATGCCTTGCGCGAGGTCTCTGCCGCTCTCCCCGGTTGAACCCCCTTTCTCTTCCGCCACCCACGGTTTAGCCTGCCCCCGGAAAGCGGGGACGGACATGATCGACCTTTACACCTGGACAACGCCCAACGGCCGCAAGGTCTCCATCATGCTCGAAGAGCTCGGAGAAGCCTACGAATGCCATCCCGTCGATATCTCGAAAGACGCGCAGTTCGCTCCCGACTTTCTCGCGATCGCACCGTCGGGCCGGATACCCGCGATACGCGACCGCGACAGCGGTCTGACGCTGATGGAATCCGGCGCAATCCTGCTGTGGCTCGCCGAAACACGCGGGCAGTTCCTGCCACCGGCATCGGAGCGCTGGAAAACGCTGGAATGGACATTCTGGCAGGTGGGCCAGCTCGGGCCCTTCCTCGGCCAGGCGCATCAGGTTCTGAAATACAACAGGGGGCGCACGCCCGAAGCGGAGCGGAAATGCCGCGATCAGGTCGCCCGTGTCTACGGCACACTGGAGACTCGGCTCACAGGGCGCGATTATCTTGCGGGGAACGACTATTCCATCGCCGACATCATGGCCTGGCCATGGGTCAGCCGCTTCGAATGGCAAGAGGCCGATCTCACCAACTACCCCTCCGTGCGCGACTGGTATCTGCGGATCGCTGAGCGGCCCGCCGTCCAGGCAGGCTATCACAAGCCGCATTACGTGAACGACATCCCCCTGCCCTAGAACCTAGGGGATGGGGAACGCGGCTCAGAGCCCGCGGAATGCCTCCAGCGCCTTGCCTGCATACATCAGCGCCGGTCCGCCGCCCATTTCGACAGCAACCTCGAGCGCTTCTACAAGATCCGCTTCTTCCGCCCCATGGCGTCGCGCGCCATCCACGTGATAGAGGATGCAATCCTCACAGCCCTGAACCACGGCCACTGCCGTCGCGATCAGCTCCCGCTGCGCAGGCGAGAACCGCCCGCCGGCCGTGGCGGCTTTCGAGACTTTCACGAAGCCTTCCATCAGCCCAGGCGAAGCCTTTGCGAAGGCCCCGATCCGCCCCTTGGCGGCGCTCAGCTTTTCCTTGGCATCCGTGCTCATTGTTCAATTTCCCTCTTTAAGAATTGTCGCACCGGCGTCGTCCGCGCGGACGATAGCCGTTCCACCGCCGCAACCACCTCGTTGAAATGGGTCACGGTCGCGTCGGCCTTGCCCTCGAGAGCAGCCGCATCCCCATAGCCCCAGCTCACGAGGATCGCAGGCAGCCGGGCCGCCCGCGCGGCCGCTAGATCAACTTCGGAATCCCCAACCAGAAGCGCCGGGTAATTCTCTGGCGTCTCCGCCGGCAAGCATCCCAGAAGATGCCGCGGATCAGGCTTCGCCGCCCCGAAGGTGTCTGGTCCTGCGACGACCGAGAAGGCTGAAATCAGCTTCAGGTCGGCCAAAAGCCCCCGCGCGCTTGCTTCCAACTTGTTGGTGCAGACAGCAAGCCGCCACCCAGCCCGCCGAAGCTCGAGTATCGCGTCAAGCGCTCCCGGGTAGGGCCGCGTTTTGCGGCTGAGGTTCTGGGTATAGATCCGCATGAACCGATCGGTGGCCCGCGCGATCACCGCCTCCGACAGCGTAGGATCCCGCGTCAGAAGCCCACGCCGCACGAGGTTTGGAATGCCGTGCCCGATGAAGGACCGCCCGTGCTCGAGCCCGAGGGGCTTCAGCCCTTGCTCCTCAAGAACCGCATCCAGCGAGTCGGCAAGATCCGGCGCACTGTCGACGAGTGTCCCGTCGAGGTCGAAGATCACGGTGCCACGCTGCCCGCCGGTCATCGCGATACACCCTCTGCAGATGTGACGAGCATCTCTCGCGCGCGCGTCGCCACGCGCTCCGCCGTAATGCCAAAATGCGTGTAAAGCGCCTCCGCTGGGCCCGACGCCCCGTAGCCGGTCATGCCCACGAAATCACCCGCCTCGCCCAGGATTCCGTCCCAACCGAACCGCATCGCCGCCTCGATCCCGATACGAACGCAACCCTTGGGCCCAAGCACCGCGGCCTGTGCCTCGACAGGCAGCGCCCGGAAAAGCTCCAGGCTCGGCATCGAGACCACCGCCGTACCGATCCCTTCGGCCTCCAGAAGCCGGCGCGCGTCGTGGGCGATCCCCACTTCCGAACCGGTCGCGATCAGGGTGACCTGGCGCGCGCCCGCCCCGGCCTCCTCGAGCACATAGCCGCCCTGCGCCGACAGGTTCTCGGCCTCACCGCCTGTCCGCAGCACCTCCAGATCCTGCCGCGACAGCACGATTGCCGTCGGCCCGTCCCGCCGATCGAGCGCGATTTCCCACGCCTCCGCGGCCTCCACCGCATCGGCGGGGCGCAACACGACGATCCCGGGCGTCGCGCGCAGCATCGCAAGCGTTTCCACCGGCTGGTGGGTGGGCCCGTCCTCGCCCAGCCCGATCGAGTCATGGGTCAGCACATAGGTCACAGGCAACCCCATAAGGCACGACAGCCGGAGCGCCGGATGCATGTAGTTCGCGAAGACAAGGAATGTGCCCGCATATGGCAGGTACCGGGTCACCCGCGACATCATGCGCGAGCACAAGCTCGTCACCGTCTGCGAAGAGGCCGGCTGCCCCAACGTGGGCGAATGCTGGAGCCAGGGGCACGCGACCATAATGATCATGGGCGAGATCTGCACCCGGGGCTGCACCTTCTGCAACATCGCCACCGGCAAGCCGCAACCCCTCGATTCCTTCGAGCCGGGGCGCGTGGCCCATGCGGTGGAGACACTGGGGCTCAATCACGTCGTCATCACCTCGGTGGACCGCGACGATCTCGACGACGGAGGGGCCGAACACTTTGCCCGAACCATCCGCGCGATCCGTCACCGCTCGCCCGGAACGACGATCGAGATCCTGACACCCGACTTCCTCAAATGCCCGCCCGACGCGCTTGGAAAAGTCGTCAGGGCACGCCCCGACGTCTTCAACCACAACCTCGAAACCGTCCCTGGCCTCTACCCCGAAGTCCGCCCCGGGGCGCGATACTTTCATTCCCTGCGCCTGCTCCAGAGGGTGAAAGAGCTCGATCCGGCGATGTTCACCAAGTCGGGCATCATGGTTGGTCTCGGAGAATCCCGTCAGGCCGTCCTTCAGGTAATGGACGACCTGCGCTCAGCCGACGTCGATTTCCTGACCATCGGGCAATACCTCCAGCCGACGCCCAAGCATCACCGGATCGACCGTTTCGTAACGCCCGGAGAATTTGCGTCTTATCAGGCCGCCGCCTACGGCAAGGGGTTCCTGATGGTATCGGCCACACCGCTCACCCGCTCGTCCTACCATGCAGGCGACGATTTCGCCCGGCTCCGCGCCGCACGGCTGAAACGCCTCGGACGGGGCTGACAAAACGGCATACGAAGGATTTCGAACAGGGAGGAACTAATGGATATTGTATCACCTAACGGGGCCGTCACTACGTGGCTCGGCCGCTTCGGCGACGCTCTCGAGGCCGCCGATATCGACGCCCTCACCGGGCTCTTTGGCGACACCTGCTACTGGCGGGATCTTGTCTCACTCACGTGGAACATCACGACAGTCGAAGGCCGTGA
>NZ_JAWHTE010000018.1:0-99275 GCF_032586175.1 Ovoidimarina sediminis | reverse complement strand
TCCTCCCAGACAGGATGAATCACAAATCAGCTCCAACAGGAATCCCCGCGATTCAGGTTTTCAGTCGGATGCTTTAGCGCCGCGTCACCGGTTCGGTTCAGAGGGCGGGCACTGCCCCGCCCCCGCAGTCGTTACGCGTCCCAGGGCTCCCAAGGCCAGGGCTTCTCTTCGGTGCCCATCGCCTGATAGCGGGCGGCCTTGGCGAGCCATGTGCCGAGATCTGTGCCGAACTCGGTGAGCCGGGCGTTCGGCGCATTGGTGTTCACCAGCGTCAGGACATATTGCACCACCGTCACGAGCAGGAGCACCGACTGCGCGAGGTTGATCATGATCGCGAGGATCACCGAGTGGACGAACCTGAGGCCCATGTTCTCGCCGATCTTGTCCGGCCGCCGCTCCTGCGGCTCCGGCAGATCCGGCATGACGTGATCGAACTCTCCCCGCTCTGCCATTTCCGTGCTCCATCTCTCCCGTCGGTTCGGCAAAGCCTACCTTACCGTCGGGCCTTTGCGAAGGTGACGCGCCGACCTAGTTTCCCCGTTCCGCGGCAAAGGCCATGTCAATCATCGCCTGAGTGCCCTTGGCGTCTTCGAGGCGCCATGGATAGGGCATACCTTCCTGGATGCTGCGCCCGAACGTTTCGACCTGATTGACGTACTGGTTGACCGAAGGCCAGCGCTCCACCGTCACCGAAGGCGCGCCGCCGCCATGGGCATTCCGGTGCAAGGCGAGTTCCGCCTGTCCGAAGACACCGGCATTGAACGGGGCGGTGAGGGTGATGACGCCTTCGCGCCCCTGGAACGTTACGTATTGCCGGGGATGGGCCCGCATCGACGTCACCGAAGAGTAGCGGAAGGACGGGAAATCCCCGGTAACGTGCGAAAAGACATCTACCCCGTTTTCGCGCCGGATATGCGCCTCCAGCCGTTGCGGTTCTTCCCCCGTCACCCAGCGCGCGGCGCCGAACGTGTAGACGCCGATATCGGGCAGGCTGCCGCCACCGGTTTCAGGACGGTTGCGGATGTTGCCCGGATCGGAGGAATTGTCGTAGCTGAAGACACTGTCGACAAAGACGAGGTCGCCGATCGCGCCGCCCTGTACCAGTTCGCGGGCGCGCTGCCATTGCGGGTGATGGACGATCATATATGCCTCTGCCGCCAGAAGCCCGGTGTCGTCGCGGGCTACGATCAATTGATCGATCTCTCCCGCCTGCATCGCGATCGGCTTTTCCGTCAGCACAGGCTTGCCGGCGGCGAGCGCCTTCAACGTCCACTCCACATGGAGGTGGTTGGGCAAGGGAACATAGACCGCGTCGATTTTCGGATCCGCGAGCAGCGCGTCATAGCTGTCGTACACCGTCAGCCCCGGTGCAATGGCCTGGAAAGGGCCGGCCTTTTCCGGGGAGGACGTGGCGAGGCCCGCAAGTGCCGCGCCTTTCGCCGCGTTGATCGCAGGCGCCATGTGGCCTTCGGCAAACTTTGCCGCCCCGAGAACGCCCCAGCGCACCGTATCCGTCATCTTGTCAGCCTCCGACTCTTGTTCGCGCTAACAGTAGCCTGCGGACGGACCGGCTTAAACCTCGATCCGCAGGGAGCCGGGATTTCCTGGCGCCGGGCCTTTACGCGTCATGAAAAAAGGGCCCCGGCATTTGCGGGACCCTTCGATGCACTTATCCGTTCGCCCGCAAAGGGGCGCGCTCACGCGGCGCTGGAGATGCCCTTTTCGCGCGCAAGTTCCTGCATGCGTTTCTGCAGTTTCTCGAACGCACGGACCTCGATCTGCCGGATGCGTTCGCGGCTGACGCCGTAGACGCCCGAGAGATCTTCCAGCGTGACGGGGTTATCCTGCAAACGCCGCTGGGTGAGGATATCCTGCTCGCGCTCGTTCAGAACGCTCATCGCATTGGCCAGCATTTCACGGCGGGTTTCCAGCTCGTCTTTCGCTTCATAATCCGCAGCCTGGTCGGCATCTTCGTCCTCGAGCCAGTCCTGCCACTGGGCCGCCCCTTCGCCATCGGCCGAAATCGTGGCGTTGAGCGAGGCATCGCCGCCCGACAGACGCCGGTTCATGGAAATCACCTCGTCCTCGGTCACACCGAGATCGGTGGCGATCTTTTCGACGTGCTCTGGCCGCAGGTCACCGTCTTCGAGAGCCCCGATTCGAGCCTTCGCCTTGCGAAGGTTGAAGAACAGTTTTTTCTGGGCGCTCGTCGTTCCGAGTTTCACCAGGCTCCACGACCGCAGGATGTATTCCTGGATCGAGGCGCGGATCCACCACATGGCATAGGTTGCGAGGCGGAAACCCTTTTCGGGATCGAACCGCTTCACGGCCTGCATGAGACCGACATTCGCCTCGGAGATCACTTCGGCCTGGGGCAGGCCGTATCCGCGATACCCCATCGCGATTTTCGCTGCGAGGCGGAGGTGGGAGGTGACCATCTTGTGAGCGGCCTCGGTATCCTCGCACTCCACCCACCGCTTGGCGAGCATGTATTCCTCTTCCGGTTCCAGCATCGGAAACTTCCGGATTTCCTGGAGGTACCGGTTCAGGCCCCCCTCAGGACTGGGGGCAGGAAGATTAGCGTAGTTCGACATCATCGATATCCCTGTAACTGCGCCCGATGTATCAAGGCTTAACATGCAGATAGTGAACTGGTCAGTTCAGTTCAAGTAGGTCTTCAGCATTTCCGTTAACAAGAGGTTAATCCGCCAAAGCGGTGGATGATATCTTGTGTCAGTCATCTCACGCATTTGTGTGCATAATACAATATTGGTTCGCACTTTACAGCCTGAGTGTGCATTTTTGCAAATCCTCAAGCCATCATCCTGCCCTTGCACCGCTGTCGCCCTGCACTTCATCCAGCCCCAGTGCAGCCCACGCCCCCAGAAGGCTCATCACCGCGAACAGGGCAAGTACCGCCGAGGGACCGACGATGTCGGAGAGAAAGCCGAAACCACCACCGGCGATCAGGAGGACGCCGATCATCGTGTTGGACAGGGCGGTGTATCGCGCCTTGCCGCCCGGCGTATCCATATCTGTGAGGTGCGTCTTTCGTCCGGCGCGCGCGCCCTCATAGCCGATCTGGGCCACGAAGACGGCAACCGCGGCAATGGCCCCATTGAGCAAGCCGCCGGTCATGAGACCGATCGCCGCCGCGGTGCCGAGCGCGATCGCAGCGAGCGCACCCGCGCCTGCAAGGGTCTGGCGGCTGGATCGGTCGGAGAGACGCCCCCAGAGATAGCTGGACGCAATCGCGGCCAGTGAGGAAGCGACGAGGAGGAGGCCGAGATTGCCGGGCGCACCTTCCCCCGCCCCCTCGCTGAGCATGACGAGAAACGGCGGAGCGAGTGCCGTGGAAATCATCAGGCCGCGCACGAGAATGTAACGGCGGAACTCGCCGTCCTTCCAAAGTGGCTCCAGCACGTTTTTCGACGTCGTGCCCTCGTCCCCCGCATCCCGATCGGGTGGCTCGTCGATCCCCAGATAGGTCATCGCGGCCAGCAGCCAGAGCGCGCCCGCAACCATGATCGCGATCGAAATCGCACCGAGTTCGCGGGGGATCACTCCGAAACTTAGGAGAACCGCGAAAGCAAACACGACGAGCGCCGCGACCGTGCCGGCCGCGCCGGAAACGGTGCCGCGCGCACCCGTTTCGACCGTGCGCGCCAGGACATCCTTGTGGCTGGCCGAACATGCCGCGCGTGCGCACGCGAAGATCGCAAGGCAAAGCAGGATCACCCAGCCTGCACCCGCCCCCTCAAGGGTCAGCGCCGCGATCGCCATGCCGAACGCCGCAAGGCCCTGGATGATCGAACCCGCCACCCAGAAATACTTGCGCACAGCGCGCCTCTGGATTTCCCGGGCAAGCAGAATCTGCGGCAATAGCGCACCTGCCTCGCGGACGGGAACGAGGGAACCGATCAGATAGCCGGGGGCGCCGACCGCGCCCATGACCCAGGCGAGCACGAGTTTCGGGTCGATGAGACCGTCGGCAATCTTCGTGCTGCTGAGGGAGAGGAAGTGGCGAGAGAACCGCTCTGCCGCCCCGTCCCCCGGCTCTGCGTCTTCGGGAGCGATCGCCTTGAAAAGGGTTCGTGTCAGCAATTGGCTCTCTTCAGGTTCGAAACAGGACGGGGTCGGACCCGACCCCTTCTTCTAACGCCGGATAAGCACGCATGTTCCGCACGTTGGCCCCTGCCCCGCGGAACGTCACGCCGTTCAGGCCGAAATTGCGCCGGCTCGAAGGGTGCCGAGCAGATCTGACATGTCCGGCGGCATCTCTGCCTCGAAAGCGAGCCATTCGCCCGTAACGGGGTGTTCGAAGCCGAGCGCGGCGGCGTGAAGCGCCTGGCGCGGAAAGGCCGCGACGGCCGAAGCCGCCGCTTCTCCCATGGCTGATGCCTTCAGTTTGCGGCGCCCACCGTAGACAGGATCACCGATCAGCCCGTGACCGGCATGCGCCATGTGAACGCGGATCTGATGCGTGCGGCCGGTTTCGAGGCGGCACGCGCAGAACGCGGCCTGATCAAGAAAACTCTCCAGCACCTCAACGCGGGTGACAGCGTGCCGGCCGCCGGACCAGACCACGGCCTGCCTCTGTCGATCGCTCTTGTGGCGGGCAAGCTGGGACTGGATCTTGATGATGCCGCCCGGTTCGATGCTGACGCCACGCACACCGCGCAGCCTTGGATCGCCGGCATCGGGGACGCCGTGACAGAGCGCGAGATAGCGACGTTCCGCGGAATGCGCCTCGAACTGGGCGGCGAGGCCGTGATGTGCCCGGTCCGATTTCGCCGCGACGAGAAGACCGGACGTGTCCTTGTCGATGCGGTGCACGATGCCGGGACGTTCGACGCCGCCGACACCGGACAGGTCGCCGCCGAAGTGATGGAGGAGCGCGTTGACAAGCGTGCCGCCCGGCGTGCCGGGCGCCGGGTGGACGACCATTCCCGCAGGCTTGTTCACGACGACAAGGTCGGCGTCTTCGAACAGGATGTCGAGCGGGATCGCCTCTGGCCGGGTTTCGGTTGCCTGTGCCTCCGCCAGAGTAACGCGGTAGACCTCGCCCGCTTCGGCCCGGGCCTTCTGATCGCGCACGACGCCGCCCGGCCCGGCCACGTCGCCGGCCGCAATCATGCGCGCGAGGCGGGAACGCGAAAGATGCGCGGCCTCTGGCACCGAGCGCGCCAGTGCCTTATCAAGCCTGTCGGGCGGCCCGTCGCAGATGGTCACCTCGAGAACGGATGGCGGCATGGATGAAGACCCCCCGCTCGCGCCGGGCGACGCCCGGACGATCGGCTTTCTGAAAACGTTGGTGACCGTGCTGACGGTCACGATGATCGCGGGCGTTCTAGCGATCATCGTGCTGCTTGTCATCCGGCTCCAGGCTCCGGCGCCGCTTCCAGCGTTGCCTGAGGCGATCGTCCTGCCGGAGGGTGCGCGCCCGGCAGCACTGACATTCGCGGAAGGCTGGGTCGCGGTGGCGACGGAGGGCGGGCGGCTTCTCGTCTACGCGCGCGACGGCAAACTTCTGGGAGAGATCGACCTTACCTCGCCTTAGCGGGTTCTAGGCCCATGGCCGATTTCTTGCCTTATTTCGGTGATAATCCCGCTGCGGACTCATTGCGCCGCGGAGCACACCAATGCCCTTCGACCTTCCCTCTCTTCCCCATATCCTCTATCGCCTCTGGCGCTTGCGCCGCTTGATCGCGGTCGCAACCGTGCTGCCATTCGTTCTGTTTGCGCTTGTCGGGCTTGTCGGGCTTGGGGGCCCGGCCACGACAACCTTCGGGTTGGCGCTGACGCTTGTCGTGCTTTTCCTCGTGGTCGGGGCTCATGCGGTTCTGTTTCCGAATGCATGGCAGGAGACGCTTTCAATCTCTCTTCTCCTGGTGATCATGGCGGTCTTCCTGCCGATTTTCGGCGGGTCGGTTCTTGCCTGGATCGTTCTTCTGATCTGCGCACCATTCTTCGTGATGTCCATGCAGGGACGGATCCTGACCGCATTCAATGAAAAATTCCGGGAGCGGCCCGTTTTCACGAGCCGGGTTCGCGTGGACGCGCCGATCGAAACGGTGCGCGATATCATTCCACTGCGCCCCGGCCGAGACATCGGACAGTATCGCTGCGGCGCGGCCGGCCGGGACGGCATCTTCCCCGTCTGGTACGACATGCCGGGCACAGATATCTTCGATGGCTTTTGCGACTTCGACGGCGGGGAGGATGCGACCCTGTCGTCTTCGGCCGCAGGAGAGGCCGATCCGACCTTCTTCGCGAAGATCGACGCCGACGCGCCGGAGCTTCAGAAAACCCTCATTCTGACGCCCGATCCGACAGGCGGCTGGCAGACCGAGGCCGTGGTCGAACACCGGTTCAAGCAGGGAAAGGCGGGTTGCCTTGTGACGGAAACGGAGACGCCCGACAGCTATCCACTCGGCCAGACAGTTTCGCTCTGGATGAACGATTTCCAGACCGATGGGCTGGTTTACCTGCGGGACATCATCGAGAAGCGCGAGACGCTTGCACTCAAAGCGGCGCATCGCTGGTCGCTTCTTACAATTGCGGGCCGCTGGGTCGCGGGGCGGATGATGGGACGGGTGTCGGACGGCTAGGCCGGCGCGACGTCGCGGGGCATCAGCGCTCGAGCATCCAGCCGGTGTTGAGGGCCTGGGCCCAACTTGCGGCCCCGGTCGCTTCGGCCCGCGCGATCATGTCGGTCGGATCGTAGGGGACGACATGCAGGCTTGGCCGCCACTCTCCGTTCACGCGGTCGAGCATCGCATAGCGCGCATCGGGTGCACCGGTTTCGGCCACGAAGGGCGGATCGGTCCGGTCATCGAGATAGGACGGGACGCCGACGGCGCCGGGATTAACGAGCAGGCGACCATCCGGAAGACGGACGACGCGCGGGAAATGCGTGTGCCCCGACAGGATGACAGGGTAATCATGACCCTCGGCCTTGGGGGCCACTTCCGATAGCCAGGCCTGGCGCATCACGCCCATTTCACCGCGCACGTGAAGCCAGTCTTCGCTGTCACTTCTGGGCGTGCCATGGGTCAGCAGAACGCCTTCCACGACCTTTGTCGCCGGCAGGCCCGCGATCCAGTCGAAATGCGGTTGGCTCAGGTGCGGCGTTGTCCACTGTTCCCACAGTGGCTGCTCTTCAAAAGGACGGTCGATGAGCCAGCGGTCATGGTTGCCCATGATCGTCGTGAAGCCGGCCGGGATCAGGCGTTCGGCCGTTCCCACCGGATCGAGCGGGCCGGAAAGACTGTCCCCAAGGTTGACGATGATGTCGGCGCCAAGGCGGGAGATGTCGGCAAGAACAGCGTCCAGGGCGGCCGAATTGCCATGGATATCCGACATAACTGCAAGGCGCATTGGTTTCGCCTCTTCACTCGCCTGGCCCCGCGCCGTTCGCGGGAAGTTCATGGTACCGCCTCCCCGGCTTGAACGGGGGACCTCTGGATCCACAATCCAGCGCTCTAACCAACTGAGCTAAGGCGGCACTTGATGGTCTCTCCGTCTAAGCATGGCGAAGAATGAATGCAAGAGGCTCAGAGCGATAGACGCCACGTCTCCTCGATCTGATGAGAGCCGAAATCAGTGCTTTCCCGTGACCCGATCAATTCGAAACCCGAACGGGCATAAAGGCTGCGCGCCTTTGCCTGTGCCTTGGTCGTGGTCAGCGACAGGGTTTCAAACCCGGCGTCACGCGCAAACCCGATACAGGCGGAAATCAGCAGACGCCCAATGCCGCGGCCCTGCCAGCCGGGTTCAACGAAAAAGAGCCTGAGCTTCGCGTCTTCGGCGCCGAGTCCGTTGCAGGTGATCGATCCGACCGGCCGATCTTCGCAACGTGCGATCCAGGTACGGTCGCGGCCCGGCCTGGGTTCGGTGACGAGCGCATGAACGATCCTCGCCACATGCGTTCCGAACGCATCGTTGTAGCCCAGGGTTCGGGCGTAGTGGGCCTTGTGAAATTCGACGATCCACCCTTCGTCTACCGGCATGAGCGGCGCGAGTTCGATGTTCATGGACCGAAACCTGTCACACGGCAGGGCGCATTGTCACGGAGTAAGGTGCCCCCTTGGCCATGGCCGACGGCGCGATGCCATCTTGCCAATGCGCTGCGGCGGCGTTAGGCCGCCGTTCTGAGCTATCGGAGCCGGATCCATGGGCATCAACGACGAAAGCGACACGACCGCCAATCTTCAGATCGGCCCCACATCCCTTGGCATGGTGCGCCTGTTCATAGAAGGCGACGGGTTCGAGGTGCCGCTCGATTTCGACCCGAGCGAGGCGGAAGAGATCGCCGAGGAGATTCGCGCCGCAGCCGCGCGCGCGCGGGCCATGTCATCGAAGGGCAAACGCTGAGGTCCGATCAGCCTCAGCAGCGCTGACCGACGTTCAGAACCCAGAAACGACCGTAGCGGGCAAAGCCGTACTCGTCGAAGTCGCGGTAGAGAAGGATCCGGTTGTGACCGGGCGAGTCGACCCATGCTTCGAACGCATCAAGGGCGGTAGGTTGCCCGAAGGCAAGGTTTTCACCCGTGGCGCAGGCACGGTATCCGGCCTTGCGGATCCTGTGCTGGGGCAGCGATCCGTCCTTGCCGCGATGCGAGAAGTAATCCTGTCGCGCCATGTCGATCGCATGGGCGCGGGCCGCACGCGTCAGTTCCGGATTCGGCGTCAGGGGCTTCCTGCCCTTCTGCGCGCGATAGCGATTGAGCGTCGCAGCGAATTGCGTCGCTTCCGAGTTCGCGGTCACGGCACTGCCCGATGACGTCACGACAACCGATGTATTCTTCTCCGGGGTCGTGGCGCAAGCGCTCAGAAGCAGCGCAGCCATGGCCCCCCGTACCAAGTGTTTCGCAAGCATCCCGATGTCCTTGCAGCAGATTCGACCGGGACACGCTAGGGACCGAGTTGGGCACAAAGCTGGCGCTGACGTGAAACTGGCAGGGAATCGCAAAGCGACCGGCGAAACCTCGCCGACATCGGGGGCAATCTGTGGAAAACTCGCCGGAGATCAGGCGGCGGGGCGCATTGCCCTACCCCGCAATCTCGCGCAGGAGGGTGAGAGCCTCGGCATGGATCGCTTCGTTTGCCGCGGCGATGACACGACCGCCACCGTGGGCCGGGCCCCCGGCCCAATCGGTCACAACGCCGCCCGCAGCCTCGACCACCGCGAGCGGGGCCGCGATGTCATAGGGCTGAAGCCCGGCCTCGATCACAAGATCGACCTGCCCGGCGGCGACAAGCGCATATCCATAGCAATCAAGGCCGTAGCGCACGAGCCTCACCTTGCCGGCAACGTTGCGGAAGGCGCGCCCTTCCTCGGCCGTCCCGACCTCGGGAAATGTCGTGAGCATCGTGGCCTCGGCCAGGGGACGGGGCGGTTTGACTGCGAGCGGGCGCTGTCCGAGCGGACCCGTGACAAAGGAGTGCCCGAGCCCGCCGAAGAAGCGTTCGCCGATATAGGGCTGGTCGATCGCCCCGAGGATCGGCCCCGTCTCTGTCGCGACGGCAACGAGCACGCCCCATGTGGGCGTACCCGACATGAAGCCGCGGGTGCCGTCGATAGGATCGAGAACCCAGGTCAGACCGGACGTGCCCGGTTTTGCCGCGAATTCCTCGCCCAGTATCGCGTCATCGGGGCGACGGCGATGAAGGATATCGCGCATTGCCTCTTCAGCAGCGCGATCTGCCTCGGTTACGGGATCAAACGCCTCGGCCTTGGACGCGATGTTCAGGCCATCGGAGCGGAAATAGGACAGCGTCGCTGCACGCGCGGCGTCGCACAGCGCGTGCACGACCTCGACAAGCTCTTCGCTGTCGGGGCGATCCGTCAAAGAATGGCGCGGCCCTGTCATGGTTCCGCGCTACTTGAGTGCTGCGGTCACGTCAACGGCGCGGGGCCGATGACGATCAGTCTGCGTCGCTGAGCACGCGCGCCAGTTCGAACAGACGGCGGCGTTGTGTTTCAGGAATGGCGTAATAGGATCGAACGAGTTCGAGCGCCTCCTTGTCTGCCATCAGATCCCGCGGCACGTTCTCGTTCGTGCCAACACGCTCATCGATGCCTTCGAAAAAGAAGGAAATCGGCACCTCGAGCGATTCCGCGATATCCCAAAGGCGCGAGGCGCTGACGCGGTTCATCCCCGTCTCGTACTTCTGGATCTGCTGAAACTTTATGCCAACGCGTTCCGCGAGCTGCTGCTGGGTCATTCCAATCATCCAACGGCGGTGGCGGATACGCTTGCCGACATGGACGTCTACCGGATGTTTCATCAGCTCTTCTCTCTTGATGTCTTTCTCACGTAACGGATGAGCCCACTATATCTAGGAACCCGCTTGGGTTGCACAACCTGTCCTTTTCGTTAGGCTTCACAATAATAATGGGCCGTCAAGTTTACACAAATATTCCCAATTGAATTGACATGGATTCTTTGCGGATCCATGGAAACTGGACAACATAATGGGCCTTGCATGCAATCTGAATGCGAAAGCACAATCGAAGCTCTCCTTATACGTGTACAGCATAGCCACCTTCCAGCGACCTGACAATGGTCACGTTCGTCTGAGGACAGAAGCCCTAGAATGAAGTCCCTTCGCCTCCATCAGCTAGAGTCGGCGCCTGTCCTGGAAGACGTCCCGGCCCCCGTACCGGCGGCCGGCGAGGTGCTCGTACGGATTCGCGCATGCGGATTGAACTTCGCGGACCTTCTCATGATCCGAGGGCGCTACCAGGAACGGCCGAACCTTCCGGTGACGCTTGGAATGGAGGTTTCGGGCGAAATCGTTGCCCTCGGCCCGGGGGTGACGGCTCTAGAGGTCGATCAGCGGGTGGCCGTCTATTGCGGCCAGGGCGGCCTCGCGGAGTTCGGCGTTTTCCCCGCCGACCGGTGCATTCCCCTTCCGGAGCGTATGCCGTTCGAGGTTGCCGCGGCCATGCCTATTGCCTACGGGACGAGCCACCTTGCGCTTACACGGGTGGGTCGCCTGACGGCGGGTGAGACATTGCTGGTTCTCGGAGCGTCGGGGGGTGTGGGCCTGACTGCGGTCGAGATCGGAGCGCAGATCGGCGCCAGGGTGATCGGTGCCGCGCGCGGCGCTGAAAAGGCCGAGGTGGTGCGCGCTGCGGGGGCTGAATTCGTTCTCGATCCCGAGACCGACGATATCCGAGAGGCCGTGAAGGCGCAGGGCGGCGCAGACGTCGTTTATGATGCGGTTGGCGGGGATCAGTTCAGGGCTGCATTCCGCGCGATGCGCCCCGAGGGCCGCATTCTCCTGATCGGATTCGCGAGCGGAGAGGTCCCCGAGATTGCGGCGAACCACCTGTTGGTCAAGAACGTGAGCGTTCACGGTTTCTATTGGGGAGGTTATCTTAACTTTGCCCCAGATGTGCTTGTCAATTCTTTGAAAGAGCTGTTCCAGTTGTATGACGAGGGCCACCTTAGGCCGCATGTCAGCCAGACTTTTCCGCTAGAACGTGCGATCGACGGGCTTGAATTCCTACGCAGCCGCCGTGCGACCGGCAAAGTCGTGATCACGACCTAGCCTGGTGCGATAGCCGGATCGAAGCATATCCGTCAGCACCTGAAGGGGCTTCAGGACGCCCTGCCCGCCTTCTCCCGTCACGTGGTACATGTTGATCTGCTTGGATTGCAGATCGGGGAGCGTGCCGTCGTGAGGCACGGGCACCATGTAGGGCGGGCATGTCATGTCGAGCGCCGCATGGATTGCCAAATCGGCGCTGACGCTCGCCTCGACGGTGCGGGTGCTTTCTGATTCGACCGCCATTTCCCAAGGGATGTCGGCCTCGTCGAGCGCGCGCTGCACGCTTTGCCGGAAGATGCAGCGATGTTCGAAAGCCAGGCGAAGTGGCCGGCTTTTCCACGCGACGCCGCCGGGGGCACCGACCCAGATCAGCGGCAGTTCGACAAGGGTTTCGGCCCCCGCATCGGATGCGTCTTCGGTCGTCAGGATGATCTGGGCGTCGCCATGCGCGAAGAGCCCTTTCAATTCGCGGGTATTCGATGACAGGAGGTTCACGCGCATCCGCGGGTATTGGGCATGGAACTTCTGAAGGATTTCCGGGATCACGGGATAGACGATGTCATGTGGCACACCGAGGACGATCTTGCCCTCGTAGCCCGGATCGGTCATTCGCGAGACGATTTCGTCGTTAAGCGCAAGCATGCGGCGCGCGTAGCCTAGAAGCTGTTCACCATGGGCCGTGAGCCGAAGTTGGCGGTTCGCGCGATCGAAGAGCCTGAGATCAAGCGTCTCCTCCAGCCGCTTGAGCTGCATCGATACGGCCGATTGCGTGAGGTTCAGAAGGCCGGCAGCCCGTGTAACGCCGCCCGCTTCAGCGACTGCCACGAATGAACGGAGCTGGGTGAGATAGAGATTCCGACGCATATCAAGATTCGTGATGAATCGGCTCAAGATTATTCGTTTCCAATATGAACAATGGTTCGCCAGAAACATCAAGCAGCGTGATGAATACCGCCGCAACGATCAACTTTTCAAAAGGATATCCCCATGCAAAGCCTGAGCCAGACCTGCCCGGCAAGCCTCCAGCGCCACAGACGCGGGAAACGCCTTCGCTGGATCGACGCGGTCTTTCGCGTCCAGAACGACCGGGTGTCGCTCGCCGAAATGCCCGAACATCTGAGGTGCGACATCGGCCTGAGCAATCGGCAGATCGAGGACGAGATTCGGCGTCCTTTCTGAGATATTCCAGACTGGTGGCGCTGAATTAAGCGAAACCTGACGAAAACAGTCATAAAACGGCCCGCAAGCCTTGAAATGGCCTCCTTTCCTGCCAATATAAACTGCGACGGTCGGGGGCGGCGCTTCCGGCCTGAGCAGGGATTATGTGGAGGCTTTAATGGCTGAATATCAGACGGCACAGCGTGTTGGAGTTGACGCCCGCGCCCGTGCCGCCATCGATGAGGGTCTGCGGACCCACATGAACAAGGTTTATGGCACCATGTCGATCGGCATGGTGATTACCGCGCTGGCCGCCTGGGCCATCGCCGGCCTGGCCGTTACGGCCGATCCGTCTGCCACCGGCATCATGATCCGAGACGGGGAATACCTGTCGGCACTCGGCGCGCTGATCTACACGACGCCGCTGCGCTGGGTGATCATGCTTGCGCCGCTGGCTTTTGTGTTCTTTGGCTGGGGCGCGATGATGCGCCGGGGTTCGGCGGCTGCGGTTCAGGTTTCTTTCTTCGCCTTCGCGGCGCTGATGGGCCTGTCGATGAGCTCGATCTTCCTCGTCTTCACCGATTTCTCGATCGTTCAGACGTTCCTGGTGACGGCGATCGCTTTCGCGGGCCTCAGCCTCTGGGGCTACACGACGAAGCGCGACATCTCTGGCTGGGGTGCGTTTCTGATCATGGGCGTGATCGGCCTGATCGTTGCGATGATCATCAACATCTTCCTCGCCAGCCCGGCGATGATGTTCGCGATCTCGATCCTTGGTATCCTGATCTTCGCGGGCCTGACCGCGTTCTACACGCAGGACATCAAGAACACCTATGTTGCCCACGCGGCGCATAACGATCAGGAGTGGCTCGACAAGGCTGCCTATGATGGCGCGCTCAGCCTCTACATCAGCTTCCTGAACATGTTCCAGTTCCTGCTGATGTTCCTGGGCAACCAAGAATAACCAGCACCCCTGGTGCGACGAGAGGGCCGGCCACCGCCGGCCCTTTTCTTTTGTCGCCATGCAGGAGGCGTCATTTCGGAAGCCCCGCTCCTTCGAGGCCGGCGAGGTGCCGGTCGAGCACGGCCTTATCGCTGAATGGCTGTGTCTTCGCGAATTTCGACAGGGAATAATCCGGGGCGACCCTCAGGATTTCGGCAACCGCCGCCTGCGCCTCGGCCATTCGGCCCGTCTCCTGATAGGCTATGGCGAGGACGATGAAGCTGTAGATATACTCCGGATCGCGGGCAACGGCCTCGCGGGCAAGGGAGATTGCTTCCGCATAGCGGCCTTTCAGAAGATGGGCCCAACCCAGGGTTTCCGCGTACCAGGCCGGATAGATCGGACAGAGACGCTTGGCCTTTTCCAGCAACGGGATCATTTCGTCCGGCGCGTTGCAATACTGGCCGACGCAGGCGGCCACGCCATAGGCGAACGCGTTGTTGGGGCCGAGGGAAATGGCCGTTTTCACATGCGCGCGTGCGGCATCGAAATTGCGTCGGCAAAGCTCCGTGAACCCAAGCGCGATGTGAACTTCGGGATTGGACGCATCGATGTCACGCGCTCGTGCCCCGGCGTTCATGGCAAGGTCGAGCGACCGCTCGGCATCCACCGCCCAGCCGTTGAACACCTCTTCGACATGCGACCATCCCAGCCACACCCAGGCGGAGGCGTAGGTATCGTCAAGCTGAAGCGCGCGTTCGGCCAGGGCCCGGCCCTTCAAGAGATCCTCCCTGCGGTGCCCGAACATAAGCGACGCGACCTGCGCAACGCATTCCCAGGCTTCCAGGACAGTCGTGCCGCTGGCCCAAAGACGCGCCTGATCGCCTTCCGTGATCTCGACCTGAAGGGCCGACGCCACCTGCCGCGTCATCTCGTCCTGAAGATCGAACAGGCTTCCAACATCCCGGTCATAGCGTTGTGCCCAGATGTATTGCCCCGACACGGCATCGATCAGTTGAGCCGAGAGGCGAAGCCGGTTTCCCTCGCGGCGAATGCTGCCTTTCAGAACGTATCTGACGCCTTGTTCCTGGCCGACCCGATCAACCTGAGGTTCCGCGCCCCGGTAGATCTCGGTGGAGCTTCGCGCGACGACGAACAGCTTGGGTATTTTCGAGAGGGCGGTGATGACATCCTGCGTCATTCCATCCGCGAAGCGCTCCTGCCCGGCATCCTGCGACAGGGTCTCGAATGGGAGAACGCCGATGGACGGCAGGCTTGGTACGGCGGGTGACGGCGTCGCCTGTTCCCGTGCATCTTCGGCGGTGTCGAGGCGCAACCTTTCGTCCCGGACCCATTCTTCAAACGCTGGATCACGGATTCTGAGCGCCGAAAGGAATTCCGCGTCCCCTGTGCCCGGCAAGACCGTCAGTCGCTTCGCGTTCAGGGCGAGAGCGTTCTGTGCGATGTGCAGCAGGTCGTCATCGGCCCCAAGCGCCTTGCGAAGCTGTGTCAGCACCTGCCGCAAGGAGGCGCGGCCCTGCTCTTCCCCGCGGTCGGACCACAGGAGAGCGACGATCTCATCGCGCGTTCTCGACCTTCCGGGCGGCATCGCAAGAAATGCGAGAAGGGCCTTTGCCTTGGCAGAGGAAAGCGCGATCTCCACCCCTTCCGGGTTCACCAGAGTTACGTCGGCAGACAGGATCAGCCGATACATTCAGGGCCCGAATTGTGCGGATTGCGGATCATGGGTCGATTATTAACGGCGGATTCACGGTTCGCATAGCGAAGGCGCGGAATTCCTCACGACGGAAATCACGCCGCATTCACGCCCGTCTCCTACGGTTCATGAAACCAAGTCCGGCAGTTCTGCCAATTACAACCGACGGAGACCGCGAAATGTTTGGAGACCTCAGCACCTGCACAAAAGCCGGCGCCTTTGTTGCCGCGATGGACGCCGCGCAAAGGGCCGATCTGACGGAACGGCGCAGGCGCATGAAGGCGAATGACGCATTTGCACCACCGCGCGGGAGGACGGGCATTCTGGCGCGAATCTCGGCGTTACTGGGGTTTGAAGAGAGGGGTCGGCCCGCGATGGAACGCACGCAGGCTGCCGCCGAATAGGAGATGACGAGAGAGACGCGAAATCCGGTTCAGCGTGCCCCGTTTGCCTATAGGTCTTTCACCATCCGCACGGCCGCGAAATCGATGCCGGGGCGCAGGCCGATCGTCACATTCGCATCGATCGAAAAACCCATCGCCTCGTAGAACGGGACGGCCATGCGTGTCGAAAGACATTCCAGCCGGCTGATCCCGGTGTGACGTGCCTCAGAGACGATGCCCATCATGACGCGCCGCGCAATTCCGCGCCGGAGATACCGGTAATCCGTTACCATGTGGCGGACATCGGCAATGCCACCGCCCTTGATCGAGCGCGTCCAGCCGCCGCCGCCAAGAACCCTGTCCTCCTGATCAACGGCGACATAGTAGGTACCGCTGGTTACGAGGGCCGGATTGACCTGGCTGATGATCGGCACGGCCGTCACCTGGGTGGATGGCGGATAGCTCGACTTAAGAAGCCGCGTGTAACTTCCTGTCAGAATGCGACGGAGTGGCGGAATATCCGCGCTGATCGCCGTTCTGAGGGTGATGACATCTGACGCCATTCGGTTCAGATAGCTCGACGCCAGCCCAAGGAAAGGGTCAGCCGCTCACCTCGACATCCGCCCAAACGGGAAGGTGATCGGACGCAACCCGTGCAGCACCCTGCCGGACCACTCCCGCCCCGTGCAGCCGAAGCTTCTTGCCCAGGGCGAAGCGATCGAGAGGCGCAATCGGACGGGCTGTGTGAAAACTGCGCCCCGGTGTCTGCACGTCGAACACCCCATCCCAGGGTTCGAAACCTGTGCGCACCGCCCATTCGTTGAAATCGCCCGCGATCACCGTGCGGGAGGCGCGTGCATCCACCGCATCGCGGATCGCGCGCTGCTGGCGGATTCGCCAGGGTCTCAGAAGCCCGAGATGCGTTCCCACCACCGTAAGCCCACCGTCGACATCGATACGCACGGCGCCGCGCGGCTCGAGCCCGGGCAGGTCTATGTGGGCCACATCACCGATGGCGAGCCCGGGCCGCACGAGAACGGCGTTTCCATGCCAGCCGAGACTCACATCGTTTCGCGCAAGATCGACGACGGCATAGTCGGTCTCCTGCTCGATCAGGAAGCGCGGCAGAGCCGAGGGGCGCGCGCCCAGCCTGCGGTCGACCTCCTGCAGAACGACCACATCGGCGGCAATCTCGTTCAGGACTTCAAGGATGCGCGCAGGATCGCGGCGACGGTCAAGACCGACGGCCTTGTGGATATTGTAGCTTGCGATCCTGAGACGCATCAAAGCAGCGGAGCCAACAGCCGCGCGAGCGGGGCTCCGACCCGAAGTTTCAGACCTTGCTCGGAAAGCCGTTCGGTCATCATCCGCGCCTTGGCGAAATCGCTCTCAAGCATCTCTTCAACACGCGCGGCGGCCACGGCGTCGAAGAAAACCGCCATCGCCTCGAAATTCAGCCGAAACGATCTGTTGTCGAGGTTCGTGGTGCCGATGCCGGCGATCCCGTCATCGGCGAGGAAGACCTTCTGGTGCATGAAACCGTCGGTGTAGCGGTAGACCGTCACACCGGCATCGCGCACCTCGTCGAAATAGGCGAAGGCCGCGAGCCATGGCAGGTAGTGATCGATTTGATCGGGCACGAGAAGGCGAACGTCAACGCCACGCAGACCGGCTTGAATCAACGCCGACAGGACGATGCTGTCGGGCACGAAATAGGGGCTGGCGATCCAGATGCGGCGCCGTGCGGCGATGATCGCCGTAAGAAACAGAAGACTGCCGCTGTCCATCTCATCGACGGGCCCGGTGGGCACGATGAGACCGGTCATGTCATCGTCCGCATCCTGCGGAGTCCAGCGCAGGCTGTTGTCGAGCGTTTCGCCCGTTGCCCAGTGCCAGTCCTCGGCAAAGGCAAGCTGCAATTGCTGGACCATGGGGCCCTCAATGGCAACATGGGTGTCGCGCCAGCGCCCTATGGATTTGTCACGCCCCAGGTATTCGTCGCCCACGTTGTGCCCGCCTGTGAAGCCGATCTGACCATCGACGATAACGGTCTTGCGGTGATTACGGAAATTGATCTGGAGGGGGGAGGTCGGACCGCGGGCTGAGCCCGGATCGACGACGCGGATGCCCGCCCGCTCGAGCCCATCGGTATAGGACCGGTCAAGGCTGTAGCTTCCGACCCCGTCATAGATCACGCGTACGGTCACGCCGCGCGAGGCCGCGGCTTTCAGGCGGTCGGCGAAATCGCGGCCGATGGTATCGTTTCTGAGAATGTAGAACTGGACGAGGATGTAGGTCTTCGCGCGGTCGATCGCATCGAAAACCGCGGCAAAGGTCGCGGTTCCATCGACCAGGATTTCCATGGTGTTTCCACCGACGGCAGGCATGCCAGCGATCTTCTCGAAGGCGGGAATCGATGGGTCCGGCGCGCCGCTGGGGGCGTGGGATTCGGCGAAATCATCAAGCGCTTCGATCACCCGCTGGCTGTTCCGGCGCGAAACGACATAGCCGCGGAACTTGCTTTGCCCGAAGAGGATATAGGATGGCAGGGCGAACCAGGGCGCGGAGAGAAGGAATACGACCCAACCGACGGCGCCCTGAGGCGTGCGGGCGGTCGCGATCGCCCGCCAGGCCGCTACGGCCACGAGGGCCGGCAGTATGAGTGCGCCGATAACAGCAAGGGCCGTGCCGAATGTCATTGCGTCTCCGTCGCGCAAGAGGATCTGTCACTGGCCTATCGGAGTGGCGCGCACAAGAAAACCGATTCAGGCTGGCGGAAGCCCGGCCTGTCGGGCTGAAGGAAGGGGCGTGGCCCCGTCGAGACGGGCAACGACGTACTTGCCGGCTTCAATGCCGGAGGCCGCGACCCCAATGCTTCGGGCGCAGCCAGGGCGACGGGGCTGTTCTGCCTGTGAACTTCTACGCCCACAATCCTTTCGCGAGAGGCAAAAAGAAAAGGCCGCGCCCAATGGCGCGGCCCCGTGTTCGGTTCGCAGATCGGTAGATTACTTGATCTTGCCTTCCTTGTACTCGACATGCTTGCGCGCCACCGGATCGTACTTACGCACGGTCATCTTCTCGGTCATCGTGCGGGCGTTCTTCTTCGTGACATAGAAGTGGCCCGTATCGGCGGTCGAGTTCAGGCGGATCTTGATCGTCGTCGGTTTCGCCATCTTCTTACTCCTCGTGCGGCCCCGTCCACGGGGGCTACGCCGTCAAATCTCGTGAAGCCCGCCTTTTACTGGCGCGGACGCGGCTGTCAAGCGGGAAGGGTTACTTGGCCCCCATGGACGCGTGGACACGGGCGCGCGTTTCGTCGGACAGGCCGAGGGCCGCGGCAAGCCCGTCAAGGTAGGCCGCCTCCTGCGTGGTGTCGACGCGCACGGCCATCAACGAGGTTGCATAGACCTGCGCCTTCATCGCATCGCTGGTATCGGCTGCCAGCCCAAACAGATCGACCGGTTTGGCCAGCTCCGCCTCGACGAATGCCCGTTCGTCCGCATCAAGCTCTCCAAGATGATCCATCAGCCGCGCCTGTTCTTCAGCATCGAAGGTGCCGTCCGCCTTCGCAGCCTGGATCATGGCGCGGATCATCAGCTTGGCGTTGTCTTCCATCGTCTCGGTCGTGCGGCTGTTGCCGGTCAATGTATCCATCATGGCCGCTGCCTGTTCGGCTCCTGCCGCCGCACCACCGTTCAGCGCTGCGAGCAGGCTGCCCAGACCGGCCGCCGCCTGCTCTCCTCCGGCAGAGGTCGCGCCCGTCCATTGATCCATCATCCTCTTCAGGCCGTCCGCGCCACCGGGCACGCCGAACCGCTCCATCATCTCGCCCATCTGGGCCTGCATGTTGGACAAGGCCGGGTTGTCCTTCATTGCATCCTGAAGGCCCGCGAGTCCTCCCATTTTCTTGTATTGCTCCACGCCTTTGGCAGCTGCAAAACCTGCGGCCAGCGCCGCCAGTGTCCGGACAAAACTCATTGGGGCTCTCCTGAATTCGGGCAAAAGGGCTTGGTGTTCCGCATCGAGACTAGCACGCCGAGCCTGAGGCGGCGACCGTTGTTGCACGGGGCTGCGAAGGCGCTAGGGTGCACCGCATCAGGCAGGAGCAGATGATGACCTTCACAACACACACAATCGACCGAGAGAAACTCAAGCGCCTCGCGGATGTGGCCGTGAAGGTCGGGCTCAACCTTCAACCCGGGCAGGAACTTGTGATGACTGCGCCGGTCGAGGCCCTGCCACTTGTTCGCGAGATCACCGAAGCCGCCTATGAGGCTGGGGCGAGCCTGGTCACACCGCTGCTGAGCGACGACGAGGTGACGCTTGCGCGCTATCGAAGCGGAACGTCAGACGGGTTCGATACCGCGCCCGGGTGGCTTTACGAGGGCATGGCGCAGGCCTTCGAAAAGGGCGCGGCGCGCCTTGCGATCAAGGGCGACGACCCTGCCCTGCTCGCCGGTCGGAACCCGGATCACGTGGGACGAGCGGCCAAGGCCATGTCCGCAGCCTCGCGGCCTGCGCTGAATCACATCGCGAATTTCAGGATCAACTGGAACATCGTCTCGTGGCCAGGCCTCGCCTGGGCGCGGCAGGTCTTTCCCCATCTTGCGCCTGAGGCCGCGCAGGCGGCGCTTGCCGATGCGATCTTCAAGGCAAGCCGGGTGGATCAGGGGGGCGCGGTAGAAGCCTGGAGGGCTCACAATGCGACACTTGCCGAACGTGCCGCCTGGCTGAACGGGAACCGCTTCGACGCCCTGCATTACACCGGCCCCGGCACCGATCTGACCATAGGCCTTGCCGACGGCCACGCCTGGGTCGGCGGCGAGACAGAAGCGCGGAACGGCGTGATATGCACCCCAAACATCCCGACTGAAGAGGTGTTCACGACACCCCATGCCGAAAGAGCAGACGGATACGTGCGCGCGACGAAGCCCCTTTCCTACCAGGGCACGCTGATCGAGGAGATCGAGGTGCGCTTCGAAGGCGGGCGCATCACAGAGGCGCGTGCGGCGTCCGGAGAGAACGTGTTCCGCACGCTTCTCGACAATGACGAGGGGGCGCGCCGGCTGGGGGAAGTCGCGCTCGTCCCGCACCGCTCGCCGATCTCGGATACGGGGCTTTTGTTCTACAATACGCTCTTTGACGAGAACGCGGCGAGCCATATTGCGCTTGGTCAGTGCTACGCAGAATGTTTTGAGGACAAGACCCTGTCGAAGGAAGAGGTCGCTCAACGCGGCGGCAACTCGTCGATCATCCATGTCGACTGGATGATCGGCTCCGCCGAGATCGATATCGACGGGATCACCGCGGACGGAACGCGGGTACCGGTGATGCGATCCGGGGGATGGGCGCAGGGCTGAAACGCGAAGGAATGCATGCGGAGGGCCTGTAAGCCGGATTCTGTCCGGGGGCCGGGGCCCCCTGAATGACCATTCCTCTAGGCCCGCCGTTGCCGGCGCGCTCAAGCTGCCTACCCGGGACCCGGGCCGAAGCCGCCCATGCGGGTCCCCTATTCGGCATTGCTCCCGGTGGGGCTTGCCGTGCCGTCCCTGTCGCCAGGGCCGCGGTGGGCTCTTACCCCACCGTTTCACCCTTACCCCGGATCAGATCCGGGGCGGTCTGATTTCTGTGGCGCTTTCCGTCGGGTTGCCCCGCCCGGGCATTACCCGGCACCGTTGCTTCGTGGAGTCCGGACTTTCCTCTCCCGCCCGAAGACGGCAGCGGCCATCCGGCCCTCCGCATGCGAGGGCAGAGCTAAGCATCACGGCGGGGCGGGTCAACGGGAAAGCGGCGGGCGAGATCGGCGGCAATGGCCCGGTCCGTCTCATCCGCGGGGCCCGTCACGCCGGGGCGGAAGCGCAGGCGGAACGCGTCGAGGACCGCATCCATACCGACCTCCAGCGGGTAGCCGAAGCGTGCGAGATCGCCCCATAAGTCGTCCGTCCCGCGCAGGGTTTCATGCGTCTCTGGCCAGACGGCCTGACCGTCTTCTGCCAGACTCTGCCAATCGAACAAGGCGCCGGGATCCGTCTTCCGCCCCGGCGCCATGTCGGAATGGCCGATCACGCCTTTTGGCGGGATGTTCCAGCGCCCGCGGATCTCGGCCAGAAGTGCAACCAGCGCCGCCATCTGTTCCGGCGGAAACGGGCAGGTGCCGTCATTCGCAAGCTCGATCCCCACAGAGGCGGAGTTCACATCACTCAGTGATCCCCACCGGCCCGCCCCGGCGTGCCAGGCCCGGCGGGTCTCGGGAATGAGCCGGCATATGCGGCCTGCCTCGTCAATCAGGTAGTGTGAGGACACCTCGGTCGCCGGGTCGCAAAGCCGATCCAACGCCTCTTCCGCCGTCGCCATGGCCGTGTAGTGGATCACGATGAGTGACGGGATCAGGCCATCGCGCCTGGTGCCGTGATTGGGAGATGGATGGGTCAGATGCACGGTCACGCGATCCGGGGCAATGCCTCGATCATGCATTCGATCTCGGCTTCCGTATTGTAGATGTGCGGTGAGACGCGAAGGACTGACCCGCCCGTGACCGGCGGGGATGCGGGTTCGTCCCGCTCCGGATCGGGGAATTTCACCACGACGTCAGAGGCTTGCAGGCCGGTTTTCACATCCTCTAAGTATCGCTGAGGTACGAAGAGCGCGAGCGCGCCCGTCATCGGCTCATGCCCGTGCAGCACGTCGAAACCGCGCTCCCGCGCCCCGGCGCGGGCAAGATCGCGCAGGTGACCGATCCGCACCGCACGGGCTGCAATGCCGTCGTCGAGCGCCTCGCCCAATGCCTCCGAAAGCGCAAGATGCGCCGAAACCGGCATATCCGTCGGCTCGATATCACGCGGAGGACGCGGTGCGCCGAGGGCCGGGTTCACCCACGCGAGCGCTGTGCCCCGGGGTGCCCGCACCCATTTTCGGGTTGTGGCGAGGAAGGCATCGCAAGGGATGCCGCCAAGGTCGATGTCGGTCTGACCGATGGCCTGTGCCCCGTCGACGATCAGCCGGCATCCCTCGGGCCGCGGAACGTCCGCAATCTCCTCCACCGGATAGCGGCGGCCTTCGATGCTGGACACCATGGGGGTGAAGATCGCCGCCACATCCTCGTCGAAGCGTGCCGCCCAGTCGGAGAGAGGTGCACCCGAGGTGGGATCGGGCAGCACTTCGATGGATGCCGCTGCTGAAGCCGCAAGCCTCTCGAGCATGCGGACGTTCGGGCCCCATTCGTGCGGCGCCACGAGAATGCGACGCCCCACGAGGTTCAGACGCAGCACGACCCCGAGCCAGGCCGATGTCGTCGTCGCAGCAATATCGATTTCCGATGGCGGAGCGCCGAGGATCCGACCTGCACGGTCGTAGAGCACCTCAAGCCGTTCCGCCGCATTACGGAACGCGGTGACCGGCCCATCGTGTCGTTCGCGCCCGGTATGGTCTGCAACAGCATCAAGGACCGCAGCCGATGGCAGCCCGTGACTGCAGGCGTTCAGATACACCGGGCCCGTGTCAGGCATCCGCCGTCAGCCACCCCTCGCGGCGCGGAACGGGCGGGGATCCCAGCCGCATGCGAAGCCGTCACCATCCGGGTCGAGCCCGCGACGGTCGCGATCCGGGCCGCCCATTTCCATGAAAGCGATCTGGGCCCGGTCAGGCGACGGATATTCGGCACAGTTCCGTTCGGTTCTTGACGGCGACGTGCGGCCACGCTTGTAAACCGGTTGCCCGATCGCGTGGTTCGTGGCCAGGGCGAATTCCACGATATTGGGGCTGGAAGAGCCGCTTCGCTCTGGCAGAGCCTCTGGCGCGACCGGCTGGAACTGTGCGCGCTGGCGTTCGAGACGCTCTGCATCGCTTTCGATGGTTTCGCGGCTTGCGACGGCCTCGAAGCTCTGTTCGTCAGAAATGGCCGGATTGTTCGTAGTCGCGGTCGGTTCATCGAGCGCTTCCGACGCGACAGCAACCACATCCACCGGTGGCGCGGTTGGCGCGGCCTGCGTCTGCGCAGGCACTTCGTTCGACACCGCGAGCGTCGGTGGCACCGGGCCCGCCGTGCGGGACAATTGCGCCTCGCGCGCGGCACGGGCGCGCTCCTGCGCCTGATAGGTGGAATAGTCCTGAAACCCTACGCCCCGCTGAGGAGGAGTGGATGGCGCGCAGGCGGCAAGCGCCAGCCCGGTGGCGACCAGCGCGGCGCGCGAGGTCATGTTCACAAATGTCATGGTTCTGCTCTGCCCACTTTATGTGGTGTCAGCCTACCACCATTTGACGGGTTTGGAAACAAAGCCCGCCGCGCTTTCGAGGGCATAGGCGGTATTCAGAAGGTCCGCCTCGTCCCAGGGACGCCCAATGAGTTGCAGGCCCATCGGAAGACCCTGCTTGTCGAGCCCTGCGGGCACGGCAATACCGGGCAGCCCGGCCAGGTTGACCGTCACCGTGAAGACGTCGTTGAGATACATCTGCACCGGGTCGGCATCCGCCATTTCACCAAGCCCGAAAGCGGACGTCGGTGTGGCCGGGGTCAGGATGGCGTCGACGCCGTTGGCGAAGGCATCCTCGAAATCCTTCTTGATCAGCGCCCGCACCTTCCGTGCCCGGTTGTAATAGGCGTCGTAGAAGCCTGCAGAGAGCACGTAGGTGCCAACCATCACGCGCCGCTTCACCTCTGCGCCGAACCCTTCGGCACGAGTCTTCTCGTACATCTCCGTCACACCGTCGCCCTGCGCAAGCTTGGCGCGGTGGCCGTAGCGGACGCCGTCATAGCGGGCGAGGTTCGACGAAGCCTCGGCGGGCGCGATCACGTAGTAGGCCGGAAGCGCGTATTTCGTATGGGGCAGAGAGATATCGACGATTTTTGCCCCGGCGTCCTCGAGCATCTTGCGGCCATCAGCCCAAAGAGCCTCGATCTCCTCGGGCATCCCGTCCATCCGGTATTCGCGCGGAATACCAATCGTCTTGCCGCGAATGTCGCCTGTCAGCGCCGCCTCGAAATCGGGAAGCGCCAGATCGGCCGAGGTTGAATCCATCGGGTCATGGCCGGCCATGGCCTGCAGCATGATCGCGCAGTCACGGACCGATTTGCACATCGGCCCGGCCTGATCGAGCGAGGAGGCGAAAGCCACGATGCCCCAGCGCGACACCCGGCCGTAGGTGGGCTTGAGCCCGGTAATTCCGACGAAGGCGGCCGGCTGGCGGATCGAACCGCCCGTATCGGTGCCGAGCGCGGCCAGGCAAAGATCGGCCGCGACCGCCGATGCAGACCCGCCCGAGGAGCCGCCGGGTGTCAGCGGCGTATCGTCATTGCCGCGACGCCAGGGGTTTACCACGTTGCCGTAGACGGAGGTTTCGTTGGACGAGCCCATGGCGAATTCGTCCATGTTGAGCTTGCCGAGCATGATCCCGCCGGCTTCGAACAACTGTCGCGTAACGGTCGACTCGTATTCAGGCAGGAAGCCGTTCAAGATCCCGCTTGCGGCCTGCGAAGGCACGCCCTTCGTGCAGAAAAGATCCTTTACGCCAATCGGGATGCCGCACATCGACGGCGCATCACCGGCTTTGAGGCGCGCATCCGCCGCCCGGGCCTGTTCCGTCGCTATCTCGGGCGTGTTGTGGACAAAGGCGTTCAGCGCCCCTGCCCCTTCGATTGCGGCAAGACAGGCTTCGGTCAGTTCGACCGCCGAAACCTCGCCCGCGCGAAGCTTGTCGCGCGCATCGGAGATTGTCAGTTTGTTCAGTGCACCGATCACGTCCGCCCCCATCTACTCGACCACTTTCGGCACGGCGAAAAACCCCTCGCGCGCATCGGGCGCGTTCGAGAGGATTTCTTTTGGCATGCCTCCGGATGTCACCACGTCCTGGCGCCGCTTCAGGCGCATCGGGGTCACACTGGTCATCGGTTCGACACCGTCGACGTCGACCTCGTTCAGTTGCTCAATGAAGCCTAGGATCGCGTTGAACTCTCCCGCAAGAGCCGGAAGATCCTCCTCCTCAACCTTGATCCGGGCGAGCTTGGCGACCCTGCGGGCCGTTTCGAGATCGATTGACATGCGAAGTCCTGTCTTGAGACGCGATTGACCTGTCGGGCTTGGCGTTTAGCCGCTGTCACCCCGGGCTGCAAGGCGCGTGCGCAGCAGCACCTCGATCATCCAGCCGAGGAGAATACCGTTGAGGACGTGCCACCAGATATGCGTTCCGACGGGAATGGTTTCGCAGAGCGGTTCATCGAGCGAGCGGAGGACAAGCGAAAGGCAGAGAAGGCTTCCGCCGATGGCGAGGCCAAGCGCCGTTTGGGGCGCGGAGCGGGCGAGTGCGGCCGCGTAAGCCAAGATAAGAACAGGCACCGGCCAGTACGCCGCCGAGATCGCGAAGAACGGCAGGGCCTGGAACACTGGGACGGTCAGCGCGGCGTAGGGGATGAAGGCGGCGGTTCCGATGGCGGAGAGGGCCGACCCGAGGCCCCAGAAGTAGCGGTTTGCAGCGTAGAGATAGATGAGGATGAAAAGCGCGATCGGCAGCACATCGGCCAGCGCCGCCCAGCGCGTCGCGAAGGTATGAAACAGGAAAGAGCCGATCCCGATGGATGTCAGGATCGCGATGAGAAGCGTCACTATGGGAAAGCCATCCGCCCGGCTCCGACGCCACATAACATAGGCAGCGATCAGAAAGGCGATGTTCGAGACGGCATTCAAGGGCTCGGCCCAGAAGCCCGGATCCAGCCGTTCGCAATATCCGTCGATCGTTGCCGTCCAATCCACGTGACTGCCCTGCCTGTCCTGCTATGTTTCAAAGAAGACTATGCAAGGAGAACCCCTTTGAACATCGTTTGGCTTGGACATTCCGGCTTCCGTATCGAAATCGAGGATCAGGTGCTTCTGATCGACCCGTGGATGACGGGCAATCCCGTGTTTCCCGAGGACCGCCGCGCCGAAGCGGTAAGCGGCACGACCCATATTCTACTGACCCACGGACATGGCGATCATTCCGGCGACGCCCTTAGCATTCACAAGGAAACCGGTGCGCCGATCGTGGGCATCTACGACCTTATGTCGTGGTGGGCGGAGACCGAGGGCGCTGAAGTCATCGGCTTCAACAAAGGCGGCACCGTGACGCTGGGCGGCGTGAGCGTCAGCATGGTGAACGCCACGCATTCCTCTTCGGTCGGCGGCGCGTCGGGGCCGGTCTATGCCGGGGCCGAAGCCGGGTTCATGATCCGTGGTGAAGGCAAGACGATCTATGTCTCAGGCGACACCGACATCATGGCCGATATGGCGTGGATGGGCGAATACCATGCCCCGGAAATCGGCATCCTCTGCGCAGGCGGGCACTTCACGATGGACATGAAGGCGGCGGCCTGGGCTGCCAGGAAATACTTCAACTTCTCGACCGTAATCCCATGCCATTACAAAACCTTCCCGCTTCTTGCTCAAGATGCCGAAGAGCTTAGATCCGGGCTTCCCGGCGTCGATGTGCGAGAGCCGGAGGTGCTTGTACCGATCGCGATCTGAGCTTGCACCATCAGAACAGCGACATCTGATCTCCTTGCCTGGGCGGCACCGCAAAAAGATCGGTGCGAAGGGGCGGGAGATCGCGCTGAAGGCCATTTCGCCTGAGCGCGATCTGAAACCGGTGCCGCACCAGATCGGCAAATGGGCCGGCACCCGTCAGCCGCCTGCCCCACTCCGGATCGTAGTCGCGCCCGCCATGCAGGTCGCGCACCCGGCCCATGATCCGTCGGGCGCGATCCGGGCAGGCCTCTTCCAGCCACTCCCGGAACAGCGGGGCGACCTCTCGCGGCAGGCGCAGAAGGATATAGCTTGCGGCAATGGCGCCCGCCTTTGCCGCGGCTTCCAGGATCCCTTCCAACTCGTGATCCGTCAGCGCCGGGATAAGGGGCGACGCCATTACACGCACCGGACATCCGGCGTCGGTCAGCTTGCGGATCGCGCGCAGGCGGCGCTCCGGCGCAGGCACCCGCGGTTCCATTGATCGCGCCAAACCCCGCTTCAGAGTGGTGACGGAAATGCCGACACGCGCGAGCCCCTTCCGGCCCATCCGCCCAAGGATATCTGCATCGCGCTCGATCAGGGTGCCCTTGGTGACCACGGCGACCGGGTGATTGAACGCCTCCAGCACCTCGAGAATACGGCGCATGATCTGTCGCTCGCGTTCGATCGGCTGATATGGGTCGGTGTTGGTTCCAATGGCAATCGTTGCGGGGCGATAGCGCGGGTTTGCCAGTTCGCGCGCCAGGACATCCGGCGCATCCGGGCGGGCGATCAGCCGCGTCTCGAAATCGAGGCCAGGTGAGAGACCAAGATACGCGTGCGTCGGCCGAGCGAAGCAATAGACACAGCCATGTTCGCATCCGCGATAGGGGTTGATCGAGCGATCGAAGTGCAGATCAGGTGAGGCATTGCGGGTGATGACTTTGCGGGGGCGCTCTTCCGAGACTTCCGTGCGAAGGGGCGGAAGCGGCTCGTCGGCATCCCATCCGTCATCCACGGGTTCTGCAACCAGGCGCTCGAATCGGTTCGTGCGGTTCGACAGCACGCCGCGGCCTTTGCGCCGCTCAACCGGCACGCGATTTGGATCGGAGGGGTGTTCCATCGGCGGATGTGTAGAACAAAACATGAACCACAGCAACGTCAACTGATCCGAAGGCTGGACTCGAAGGCATTTCATGACGCCATTTTCGGCGCGTTGGGCGCTGATATGCGTCGGTGGGGAGGAGTTGCACGATGATGCTACGTGCCTTTGTTGCGGTGTGGTTTGCCGCCGTTCCAGTGGCTGCGACAGCCGCGACACTCGAAGAGATCGTGGAGAAGACCGTCGTATTTGGCGACTCCCTCAGTGATCCCGGATTCTTCGGCATCCAGTTCACGGACGGCGATGTTTGGGCCACACAGCTTGGCCTCGACACGACGTCAGGCCAGAATTTCGCAATCGGCGGGGCCCGGGCCTGGGCGTCGGTAGAAGACGAACCAACAGTCGTCAGCTTCGATGACCAGCTTCAACTGTTTACGGACACCAGCCCGGCCTTCGACGCGTACGACACAGCCGTGATCTGGTTCGGCGGCAACGACCTTCTGAACGTGTCGAGCCCGTTTGCGGTTCCGAACGCCGTGGCCGAGATCATCGAAGGGATTGAATTTCTTGCCGACAGCTTCGGTGTCGATCGCTTTATCGTACCGGGCCTCCCCGATCTTGGGCAAATTCCCCTCAATCTGGCCAAGTCGGCCGGCGACCAGTTCGATGCCATGATGGCGTCGATCGGGTTCAATTCGTTCCTGTTCGATGCGCTCAGCAACCTGGCAGTTTCGACCGGGCTGGATGTGCGGTATGTCGATACATTCGGGCTGTTCGCGTCGATCCTCGATGAAGATCTCTTCGACGAGGAACAGATCCCATGCGCGACACTGCCCTCTTGCGACGGACACCTGTTCTATGACGGCATTCATCCGACCGAGGCCGCCCATGCGCTCGTCGCTGGGGCAATCGCTGCCGAATTTCTTGCGCCGGTCCCCGTTCCACCGTCGGCGCCACTTCTTGCCGGGGGGCTTTTGGGCCTTATCTTCTTGCGCCAACGCCGCAATTCACCGGTCGCGAGCTAGCGCTAATCTGTCGCAATCCTTATGTTTGCCCCGGGAAAAGGCGTATAGGACGCTGGAAACCGCGTGGTCCGAGGGGAGCGCTAACATATGTCCGATGATGACGAAATCATCCTGTCCGAGCTGGACGACGAAGAACTTGTCCAGCAGATGTTCGACGATCTGTATGACGGGTTGAAGGAAGAGATCGAGGAAGGCGTTAACATCCTCCTCGACCGTGGCTGGGCCCCCTACCGCGTCCTTACAGAAGCGCTTGTCGGCGGGATGAAGATTGTCGGCGACGACTTTCGCGACGGTATCCTTTTCGTTCCCGAGGTTCTTCTGGCCGCGAACGCCATGAAGGGCGGAATGGCCATCCTGAAGCCTCTCCTGGCAGAGACCGGCGCGCCGCGTGTTGGCAAGATGGTTATCGGTACGGTGAAGGGCGACATTCACGACATCGGCAAGAACCTCGTGTCGATGATGATGGAGGGCGCGGGCTTCGAAGTGGTCGACCTCGGGATCAACAACCCGGTCGAGAAATACCTTGAAGCGCTGGAAACGGAAAAGCCCGACATCCTTGGCATGTCGGCCCTGCTGACAACGACGATGCCCTACATGAAAGTGGTCATCGACACGATGATCGAACAGGGCATCCGAGACGATTACATCGTGCTGGTTGGCGGTGCGCCGCTCAACGAGGAGTTCGGCAAGGCAATCGGGGCCGACGCTTACTGCCGGGATGCGGCGGTGGCGGTCGAAACGGCGAAAACCTTCGTGTCGCGCAAGCATAACCAGATGGCTGCGAACTAAGTCCTTACGGATATTCCGCTTTCCGAGCACAGGAACCAGTATGCGGTTCAGGGCGTTCTCTCGCTGTCATCAAACAGCGGGAGAACAGCGAAATGGCCCAGAGGCTGAACAACCTGAACGACATCATCGCCGTGCTCAAAGGCGGCGCTGACTTCTATCGCAAGGCGTCGCGCCAGAGCGACGACGGCGACCTGTCACAGCTTTTCCTTCAACATGCCGAATTGCGCGAAACCGTTGCCCGCGATCTTTCGAACATCATCGAAGATGTGGGCGGTGAGGTGAAGGAAGGTTCGGCTATGGAATCGACGATGAAAGTCGCGACGCAGGCCAGCGCTTACGTCAGCAACAAGGAAAAGACGCTGGTGAGCGGACTGGAAGAACATGAGGACCGGACGCTCGCGGTGTTCCGGAAGGCCATTCATCATCCGGACAATGCGCGGGACGAGGAGATGCTTGCCAACCATATGGCGCAGTTCGAGCAATCGCACGAGCGGATGAAGGCGCTGAAGGAGGGGAACGCCCCAGCCGCCAAGGCCTGACGGCACGCAACCGACGTCGATCGCTGGCGGCGCAGCGGTGTCTTCCATCCGATCGACCGCAGGCGTGTCAACTGCCCTCCGGAACGCCTCAATGCGCTTGACACCGCCTGCATTCGGGCTCTCCAGTCGCGGGGATGACATATGATGCAGCACTGACGAGCGATGGGCTCGCCCCGTCGCGCCAAGGCCGGATCCTACTTCTGGCCTGCGGCGCCCTTGCCCGCGAGATACTCGCAGTGATCCGCGCAAATGGTTGGGAGCATCTTGATCTCGCCTGTCTGCCCGCGATCCTCCACAACACGCCCGAAAAGATACCCGGCGCGGTGCGCGAGGCGGTGGACAAACATCGCTCTACCTATGACGAGATCTTCGTCGTCTACGCCGATTGCGGAACAGGCGGGCTGCTTCAATCGACATGCGAACAGTTGGGCGTTCGCATGATAGAAGGACCGCACTGCTATTCGTTCTTCGAAGGCAACGACGTCTTCGCCGCGCACGCGGAAAACGAGTTTACGGCGTTCTACCTGACCGATTTCCTCGTGCGACAGTTCGATGCTTTCGTGACCAAACCACTCGGTCTCGACCGGCATCCCGAGCTTCGCGACATGTATTTCGGCAATTACGAAACGCTCGTCTACCAGGCACAGACGGACGACCCCGCCCTGACGTCGAAGGCCGAGGCATGCGCGAAGCGCCTGGGCTTGCGCTTTGAACGACGCTTCACCGGCTACGGCGATCTGGCAGGGTTCGTGGAAGAGGCGGCGCAAGGCTGAATTCTTGCAGGCGGCCGCTGCGACCCATATATCCCGGGTTCGTGAGCGACGAGGCGAGCCCATGGACCTGACACTTCCCCCGACCGTAACCGAGCGCGCCTTTGCGCGTCTGGCGGAGATCAACGCGGATGCGGAGTTGCCGAAGGCGCTGCGTGTGGCCGTTGAAGGCGGCGGATGTTCCGGCTTTCAGTACGATATCCGGCTGGATGAACCGGCGGAGGATGACCTGGTGCTTGAGGGCGGGGGCCAAAAGGTTGTCGTCGACAGCGTTTCGCTGTCCTTCCTTTCAAATGCGGTCATCGATTTTACCGAGGAACTGATCGGCGCGAGATTCACGATCGAGAACCCCAACGCGACCTCAAGCTGCGGCTGCGGCACATCGTTTTCCATGTGAACCTGCAGCACACCGCCGATCTTGAGAAATTAATCACGATTTCATTGCCATACTCCCGGCATTGTGAATGAATCCGCCTGCGGCGGCCGCGGGCGACGCGGCCGCCGGCGAAAGGCGGGTTACCGGAGTTGGCATGAAGATCGCGACCTTCAATATCAATGGCATCAAGGCCCGGGCACAGGCCCTGCGTGACTGGCTTGACGAGGCGTCGCCCGATGTTGCCGTGCTGCAGGAGATCAAATCGGTCGATGAGGCATTTCCGTCGGATCTGTTCGAAGACATCGGCTACAACGTCGCCACCCATGGCCAGAAATCCTTCAACGGGGTCGCGATCCTTTCGAAGTATCCGCTTGAGGATGTGCGCCGGGGATTGCCCGGTGACGACGGTGACGAACAGGCCCGGTGGATCGAAGCCACGGTTGTGGGCGAAGAAACGCCTGTGCGGATTTGCGGGCTGTATCTGCCCAACGGCAATCCGGCACCGGGCCCCAAGTACGATTACAAGCTTGCCTGGATGGAGCGGCTGAAGGCCCGCGCAGCGGCCCTGCTGGCCGACGAGGCCCCTGCCCTGATGGCCGGCGACTACAATGTGATCCCGCAGGATGAGGATGCGGCACGGCCCGATGCCTGGCGCAAGGACGCCCTTGCCCTGCCCCAGAGCCGTGAAGCGTTTCGCCGGATTCTCAATCTCGGCTTTACCGAGGCGGTGGCGACGCGGATGCCCGGGCCGGGCCATTTCACTTTCTGGGATTACCAGGCCAATGCTTATGACCGGAACGACGGGATCCGCATCGACCACGTGCTTCTGACCCCGCAGGCCGCTGATTTGATGACTGATTGCGGGATAGACGCCGGCGTGCGCGGGCGCGAAAAACCGTCCGACCACGTTCCCGTCTGGGTGGAGCTCGCGGCGTAGTGTGATGAGCGAGATCCCCCCCGTCGAAATCCTCGGATGGATCGCGGCCAGCCTGACGCTCGTGGCGGTCGCAATGCGCACGATGGTTCCGCTGAGGATTGCGATCCTCGCGTCCAGTGCTGTCTTCGCTCTTTACGGCGCCATGACGGATGCCTACGGCATCATGGCGCTCCATCTCGCCATCATCCCCTTCAACCTTTACCGGCTGGCCCAGCTGAGGCGCAGCAATGACGCGGCACAGAGAGCCCGGGAAGGTGATTTTTCGCTCGACTGGATCCGAAGCGTTATGCGCCCGGTGAAATTCTCGGCCGGTGAACTCGTGTTCCGGAAGGGTGATCCGCCCCATTACATTTACTACCTTCAATCCGGCGAAGTCGCGCTGGACGAGGTGGACGTGACCCTCGGGCCTGGTGAGATCTTCGGCGAGATCGCCTTCTTCACTGACGCTCATGAGCGCACGCTGACGGCGCGGTGTGTCAGCGATTGCGAAGTGATGGTGATCCGCGAACAGGATTTCGCAAGGCTTCATCATCAGAACCCCGCATTCGGGATCTACATTCTGCGGCTGGTTGCCTCGCGTCTTCTTGAAGGAATCAGCGAACATCCAGAAGCCTACAGGCCTCTGACCGTCCTGCAGCGCAAACGCCGGGGCCACGGAACAGACTCCTGACATCTGCGTTGATCCCGCAGACAAGGAGTATTGTTCATGTACAGGGTTTGCTGCGCTTCAGCGTTGATTTCGGTTGCCGTGTCTTTCGTCGGCACTGTCGGACTGGCTTGCGAGACCGGTGGGAAATGCCTGACGCCGGCTGCATCAAGTCAATCGCTCACCTACGACATCGGCGACACACTGCCCCGTGGCCAGTTCAACGTCATTCTCAACACAGAGTATCACGGCCTTCCGGCAACGGATGGGTCGTTCTGGTACTTCCGTGTGGATCATTCAATCCTGAAGGTTGATCCCGCCACAATGCGGGTTCTTGGCACCGCGGATCGGTAAGGTTTGATCGAAATTCCGCCCAAATCAGCCCCGATATTCGGGTGATATGTCCTATCAGCCCCACCCGTCCTAAAGACGTCGGGACATAAGGAGAAAATCGATGCTTCGGCTTACCCTGGCGGCGGCTGCCGCCCTCGCACTGACTGTTGGCGCGGCCGACCCTGCGCTTGCAAAGAACAACGGCCATTGTCCACCGGGGCTGGCCAAGAAGGCCACGCCATGTGTTCCACCGGGGCTGGCCAAAAAGGGGGTACGTGCGCCCGACTATGAGTATATCGGCGAATACGACGGCTATCGCGCAGGCGATCGCTACGTCTGGACGGATCGGTATGACCGGTTGCGCGATTACGACCGCTACCGCCTGCCGCGGCTCGACGAGAACGAAGCGTATTACCGCGATGGCCGCGTCGTGCTTCGTGTCGATAACGAAACGCGCCGCGTGCTTGAACTGATCCGGCTGGCGGATATCGTTCTGTCGAACTGAACGACGTTCGACAGTCTCCGGCGAAATGATCAATTGTGGCGGGCGCGACGCGTCCGCCTTTTACATTTTGACAACACTTTCCGAGTTCCGCCGCGCACCGTTTCACGTTCGACACCAGATGATTGCGAAAACTTGACGGAACTTGGACTTCGGCCGCAATTTCGCCCAAGTTTCGACCTAGGTGGATGGGGGCACCTCACGACCATAGGAACGCGGAGAACAATAATCCCATGGCCGAATTCACATTCATTGTCGGCGGAACGATTTTCGCCATCTATGCGGGTCTTCGTATCGCCCGTTACGTTCGTACCGAATCCCAGCGCCGCGCAGATGCGCGGCTGAAAGACCACCTCAAGTGGTCGCGTCATACCAAATCGAAAAGCTGGGTCTGACCTTATTCTGCCGCAACGCGCCGGGCGCTCAGCATCTCTTTGAGATAGTGCCCGGTGTGACTTTCCGAAACATCCGACACATCCTCGGGCGTACCTTCCGCCACGATCGTTCCGCCGCCATCGCCACCTTCGGGGCCGATATCGATGATCCAGTCGGCTGTCTTGATGACATCAAGGTTATGCTCGATCACGATAACGGAATTGCCCTGTTCGACGAGTTCGTGAAGAACCTCCAGAAGCTTCCGCACGTCTTCGAAATGAAGGCCCGTTGTGGGTTCGTCGAGGATATACAGCGTCCGCCCCGTCGATCTTTTCGACAGTTCCTTGGAAAGTTTCACGCGCTGCGCCTCGCCACCTGACAGCGTTGTCGCCTGCTGCCCGACCTTGATGTAGCCAAGGCCCACGCGCACGAGGGCGTCCATCTTCTCGCGGATGGATGGCACAGCCTTGAAGAATTCCTGTGCGTCCTCGACAGTCATGTCGAGCACGTCTGCAATGCTTTTGCCCTTGAACTTGATCTCAAGCGTTTCTCGGTTGTAGCGCGCGCCCTTGCAGGTTTCGCAGGTGACATAGACATCCGGCAGGAAGTGCATCTCGATCTTGATGACGCCGTCGCCCTGGCACGCCTCGCAGCGCCCGCCTTTGACGTTGAAGCTGAAGCGGCCGGGTTTGTACCCGCGCGCCTTTGCCTCGGGCAATCCGGCGAACCAGTCGCGGATTGGCGTGAAGGCGCCGGTGTACGTGGCCGGGTTCGACCGCGGGGTGCGGCCGATCGGACGCTGATCGATATCGATCACTTTGTCCAGGTGCTCGAGCCCCTTGATCGTTTCACAGGGTGCCGGCGTCTGCCGCGCGCCGTTCAGGCGCATTGAGGCAGTCTTGAACAGCGTTTCGATTGTAAGCGTCGACTTGCCGCCCCCCGAAACCCCTGTAACGCAGACGAACTTGCCGAGGGGAAACTCGGCCGTCACCGACTTCAGGTTGTTGCCCACGGCATTGACGACGGTAACCTTTTTCTTGTTCCCCTTCCGGCGGGTTGCTGGCACTGCGATCTCGCGCGTGCCGGTCAGGTATTCGCCGGTGATCGAGTTCGGGTTCGCCGCGATTTCCGCAGGTGTACCCTGGGCCACGATCTCGCCGCCATGCACACCGGCGCCAGGGCCAATGTCGAGAACGAAATCCGCCTCGCGGATCGCCTCTTCGTCGTGTTCAACGACGATTACGGTATTGCCCTGATCGCGAAGGTTCTTGAGCGTCGTCAGAAGCCGTCCGTTGTCGCGCTGGTGAAGCCCGATAGAGGGTTCATCGAGGACGTAGAGCACACCGGTCAGCCCGCTGCCGATCTGGCTTGCAAGGCGGATACGCTGGCTCTCACCGCCTGACAGTGTTCCGGCATTCCGGCTGAGTGTCAGGTATTCGAGGCCCACGTTGTTCAGAAAGCCTAGACGCTCGCGGATTTCCTTCAGAATCGCGTAGGCAATCTCGTTCTTTTGTTTTGTCAGATGGTTCGGCGCATCCTCGATCCATTCCAGGGCTTCGCGGATCGACTTCTGTACCACCTCGCCCACGTGCAGCCCGGCGATCTTGACCGCCAGCGCTTCGGGCCGCAGGCGGAACCCGTGGCAGGTATGACAGGGGCGATTGTTCTGGTAGCGCTCGAATTCCTCGCGGATCCAGCTTGAATCGGTCTCGCGATAGCGCCGTTCCATATTGGGAATGACGCCTTCGAAGGGCCGCTTCACCTGGTAGACCCGGCCACCTTCGTCATAGCGGAACTGGATCTCTTCGCCGTTCGAGCCGTAAAGGAAAACCTGCTGCACGTGGGCCGGCAGATCCTTCCACTTGGTGCTCTTGTCGAACTCGTAGTGCTTCGCGATCGCTTCGATCGTCTGCAGAAAATAAGGGCTTTTACCCTTGCGCCATGGTGCTAGCGCCCCGTCATAGACCTTCAGGTTCTGGTCGGGAACGACAAGCCGTTCATCGAAGAAGAGCTCCACGCCCAGGCCATCGCAGTCGGGGCAGGCGCCGAAGGGCGCGTTGAACGAGAAGAGACGCGGCTCGATCTCCGGGATCGTGAATCCTGACACCGGGCAAGCGAAGTTCTCCGAAAATGTCACGCGTTCAGGGTCGCCTTCTTTCGGAGCTGTCTCGAGGATCGCGATTCCATCGGCGAGATCGAGCGCGGTACGGAAACTGTCGGCAAGCCGTGTTTCAACCCCCTCGCGCACCACGATGCGATCGACAACCACGTCGATATCGTGGCGAAACTTCTTGTCGAGCGTCGGGGGCTCGTCGAGTTCATAGAACTCACCGTCGACCTTGACCCTTTGGAAACCCTGCTTGCGCAATTCGAGGAACTCCTTGCGGTATTCCCCCTTCCGATCCCGCACGATGGGGGCAAGAAGATAGGCGCGCGTCCCCTCCTCCATCGTCATGACGCGATCGACCATGTCCTGCACCTGCTGCGCCTCGATGGGCTGACCGGTGGCCGGGCTGTAAGGCGTGCCTGCCCGCGCAAAAAGAAGGCGCAAGTAGTCGTAGATCTCGGTCACCGTCCCCACGGTGGAACGCGGGTTCTTCGAGGTGGTCTTCTGCTCTATGGAAATCGCCGGCGAGAGGCCCGTGATGTGATCGACATCGGGTTTTTCCATCATGTCGAGGAACTGCCGCGCATAGGCCGACAGGCTTTCCACATACCGGCGCTGCCCCTCGGCATAGATCGTGTCGAAGGCAAGCGAGGATTTGCCCGACCCCGACAGTCCGGTGATCACCACAAGCTCGTCGCGCGGGATATCCACATCGACATTCTTGAGGTTGTGCTCGCGCGCGCCGCGCACCTCGATCTTCTTAAGCTCGGGCATCGTCGTCCTCGTTCAGGGGCAAGCGCACTAGATAGCAACGCCTTGGCGAGACTCAATGGCGTTAGCGGAACATTAAGCGAACATCGGTCGCCCGTCACGCGGATTTGGCAATCTTTCTGTGGATAAGCCAAAGCGCGCCCAAACCGGCGGCAGAGATCGCGGCGGCAAGCGCCACGGGCCCCGCGAGCCCGGCCCCGAGCGTTACGGAGAAGAGAGGCACGGACAGGAAGGTTCCGACATTGCCCATCTGTGCGAGCGCGCCGTTGCCACGGGCGCGATCTGCGGGATCGGGGTTGAGCCACGGGATCGTGGCAAAGGCCCCTCCCGGAATCAGCCCTATGAAAACGAAGACAAGCAGCGCGAGGGGCGCGCGCAGCGTTTCGGGCACCATAAGCAGCAGACCCAGCCCCAGAATGCTGGCCCCGTATCCAAACGCCGTGATCCGTGCCGGGGAAATCCGCCTCGCCAGAACCCCTGCCCCGAACGTTCCTACGAGCGCTGCCAGAGGTAGAACAGGGCCGGTCCACCCACCGAGAAACCGGGGCAGGAACGTCAGAAGACCGAGAAACGTCGCCGCATGCCATAGGAATCCGGCAGCCCCTGCGAAGACACGCGGGTTACGGTAAATGGCAAGGTGGCGTGCAAGCAGGCCTTCGCCCGGCTGAGAGGGCGGCATGACCTTCGGCAGGATAGGCCAGAGCACGGCGGCGAGCACGAGAAGCCCAGCCCCATGAACGAGATATACCGCCGTCGGCCCGCCGAGAAACGGCACCGCGGCGGCAGCGGCAGCAAAGCCGACGCCGAAGAAAGTGCCCCAAAGCCCCATCGCGACCGAGATGTCGCGCGGCGCCGCGACTGCCGCCATCAGTGTCGGTGCCGCAACGACGAGCGCCAGATGGGCCGCGCCCTCCGCGAGGCGCAGGGCCATGAACAGCGGAAAGGGCGGCAGCATGGCCTGCACCGCAGAAAAGCCGGCCCCCGCGAGAAGCGCCGCCAACAGAACACGCCTTGCCCCTAGACGCGCCACGATGACGCCCGCCGTCACACCAAACAGAACTCCCATCACCGATTGGGCCGAAACGGCAAACGCCACCGGTCTGTCGGGGTAGATCAGCGCGAGATCATCAAGCGTCAGCGCAATCTTCGCGAACTGCGCCGCGGCGAAAAGGCCGGCGACGAATAAAAGGAGGATCAGCCGCCAGTCAGTGCGCATGCGCCGTTTTCCGCCGCGCGGGCCACAAGGTCAATACGCCCGCGGCGGTCACCAAGCAGAAGGCGGGGCTCCCCTGAGAGCCCCGGCAACTTCGTGCTATCAGATGTGGATCACCCGGTCATAGGCATCCAACACGGCCTCGTGCATCGCTTCCGAGATCGTCGGATGCGGGAAGACCGTTTCCATCAGGTCTTCCTCCGTCGTTTCGAGCTGGCGGCCAACCACGTAGCCCTGGATCATCTCCGTCACTTCCGCACCGATCATATGCGCGCCCAGCAGTTCGCCCGTCTTGGCATCGAACACCGTCTTGATCATGCCCTCCTGCTCGCCCAGCGCGATGGCCTTGCCATTCCCGATGAACGGGAAACGGCCGACCTTGACGTCATAGCCGAGTTCCTTCGCCTTCGCTTCGGAATACCCGACGGAGGCCACCTGCGGGTGGCAGTAGGTGCAGCCCGCAATGCTTTCGGGCTTCACGGGATGTACGTTGTTCTTGCCCGCGATCAGTTCGGCCACCATCACGCCTTCATGGCTGGCCTTGTGGGCAAGCCAGGGCGCGCCTGCGATATCGCCGATTGCGTAAAGTCCTTCGACGCCGGTTCGGCAATAGGCATCGGTCACCACATGCGTCCGGTCGATCTTGACGCCCAGCGCTTCAAGCCCCAGGCCCTCGACATTTCCGACGATGCCCACAGCCGAGATCACCGTGTCGAAATCCTGCTTCTCGACCTTTCCGTTCGCCTCGATATGGGCCGTCACCTTGCCCTTGCCGCGATCAAGCTGCTTGACCATGGTCTTCTCCATGATCGTCATGCCCTGCTTCGCGAAACTCTTCTTCGCGAAGGCCGAGATTTCGGCATCCTCGACCGGCAGAATCCGATCCATGACTTCGACAACCGTCGTTTCGGCGCCCAGCGTGTTGTAGAAACTCGCAAATTCAATTCCGATCGCGCCCGATCCGATCACGAGGAGTTTCTTCGGCATCCGCGGCGGCATCAGGGCGTGCTTGTAGGTCCAGACGAGATCACCGTCGGCTTCCAGCCCTGGAAGCTCACGCGCGCGCGCTCCGGTCGCCAGAATGATGTTTTTGGCCGAAAGCTCTTCGGTGCCCTTGTCCGTCTTGACGCTGACCTTGCCTTTCGACGGCAGGGTCGCTTCGCCCATCACCACCTCGACCTTGTTCTTCTTCATCAGGTGGCCGACACCGGAATTCAACTGCTTGGCAACGGCGCGCGAGCGTTTCACCACGGCGTCGAGATCATAGCCGATACCCTCGGCTTTCAGGCCGAACTCCTTCGCCCGGTGCATCAGGTGGAACACTTCCGAGGACCGCAGCATCGCCTTCGTGGGGATGCAGCCCCAGTTCAGGCAGATCCCGCCCATATGCTCCCGCTCGACGATCGCGACCTTCAGACCCAACTGGCTTGCCCGGATCGCGGCCACGTATCCGCCGGGGCCCGCCCCGATCACAACGACATCGAACGATTTTCCTGCCATGAATCCCTCCGGAGATCAGCATCGAGCCAGATTGTTTGACGTTAAACTATCTGCCACAAGAGGAGTGCTGTGTCACCCGTGCGCCGTTGCCGCAGGGACAATCCCGCCCTGCGCCGGACGCAGGGCGGGCGTATCCATCCCCGGATCGCCAGGGGTCAGTTGTTCGCGGTCAGCGGATCGATGATCTGCGGCACTTCCGTGATCGATCCCACGGGAATGCCGCTCAGTTCGGAATGCTTGCGGATCGCGTCTTCATCCTGGGCGAGGTAGACGCAATAGGTCTTGTCGCCGGCAACGTAACTGTGTTGCCACTGAATACCCGTCCCGATCTCGCTCAGTGCCTTGTTCGATGCGCGGGCGGCGCCGCAAAGCTCGGTCAGGGACATCGCGCCGATCCCCGGGATCTCACGTTCGATGATGAAGCGTTTCATAGTCATGGCGTTACTCCTCCGATGTCGATGGCCCCAGTCTGCCGGACATAGCACGGCGGGTATAACCCAATTTTCTTTTCCTCACTGAAGCCAAGCTTTGGTAAAGACATGGAAATCTTATCGAATTAAAGGTAAGCTTTATCAAATGCCGGCAACCACGCATCTTCGCGCCCTTCAGGCGCTCGAAATCGCACTGCGCCGCGGCTCCCTCACCGAAGCCGCGCGTGAAATCGGCATTTCGCCGGCGGCCGTGGGCCAGCGGATTCGCGGGCTCGAAGATTACCTCGGAACCGAACTCCTCCTCAGGGGGCGGTCCGGCCTATGGCCCACCCGCGAGTTGGAAGCGGCGCTTGATGATCTCAGAACCGCCTTCGCGGCACTCGACCGTGTCACCGAGAAGCTGGATTTTCAAAGAGTCACCGAAATTCATATCGTCGCCGAGCCGGATTGGGCGGAACTCTGGCTCCTGCCCCGGCTCGAAACGTTTCGTGCCGAGCATCCCAATATCCTTTTCTGCATCAACGGCGAAGGGGATGTTCCGGTTCGCCTTGGCGCGCCGGATTGCCGGATCGAATACGGCGGGACTTCCGGCGAACCGCTTTACACCGACATCCTGATGCCGATCACGGGGCCGGACAACGTTCGGCGGATCGGCGACTGGGACCCTGTGCTTCAGATGCAGGGTATGCCGCTTCTGCATCTCGAAGCGCACCGGCGCAGCGACAACCACCCCGGCTGGGTTGCCTGGTTCGAAACATTCGGTCACCGCCGCGAGGGCCCCGACCGGGGGCCGCACTACCAACATGCGCGTGTCGCGCTTGAAGCTGTGCGCGATAATGTGGGCTTCCTCGTCTGTGGGCTTTCGCTTGCCGCCCGCGACGTCGCCGAAGGGCGGGTCGTCCTGCCTCTGCCCCGCGAACAGCATCTTCTTGCGCCTGAACCCTACCGCCTTGCGATCCGGCCCGAGGCACTGGCCCGTCCGCAACTGCAAAGGTTCGTGGCCTGGCTGACCGACGAAATCGCCCGGACCGTCGAAGAAATCGCGCACCTCTCCGGCCGGGCGCCTCAGGAGCCGAGGATCGCTTTCACATAGCCCTGCGTCTCGCGGTAGGGTGGAATGCCACCGTATTTCTCGACCGCGCCCGGGCCAGCATTGTATGCGGCGAGGGCAAGCCGCCACGAGCGGAACTTTTCGTACTGCATCCTCAGGTACCGCGCGCCACCTTCGAGGTTCTGCACCGGATCGTCCGGATTGACGCCCAGCACGCGCGCGGTCGCCGGCATCAGTTGCGCAAGACCGCGCGCGCCCTTGTGAGAGACCGCACGAGGGTTCCAGCCGCTTTCCTGCTGCACGAGCCGCAGGAAAAGATCGACCGGCACGTTGTGCTTGCGCGCAATCTGCGTCGCGACGTTGAGATACTGACCACGATAGGATCCGGCATATGCGGGCAAAACCGGATCACGCCCGGGGATCGTGTAGCTCGGCGTCAGCCGCACCGAGTTCGCGTATTGCTGCGCTGCCCGGGAATCCAGGACACTGGTCTGGCTCTTGAAAAGCTTCTGCCGGCTCTTGGATGACACGCTTAGCGTTTCGGCAAGAACCGGCAAGGCCGCCGCCGAAAATGCAAACGAGAGCGTGACGATGGCAAGTCGTCTCATTCACTGTCCCCCAAGATAAAAGACCGCGCCAGACTAGCCGGTTCGCCGCAATCAGCCAACCCTCCGTGATCACGCCTCAATTGACCTACTGTTAACCACGTTCGGCCAAGTGTAGGGTCGGCTGAACCAACAGAATCGACGGGAGGCGAAAGCGATGGCAGGCTCGGTTAACAAGGTGATCCTGGTGGGCAATCTTGGGCGCGACCCGGAAGTGCGCACCTTTCAGAACGGCGGCAAGGTCTGCAACCTGAGAGTGGCGACATCGGAGACCTGGAAGGACAGGAACACCGGCGAACGCCGCGAGCGGACCGAGTGGCATTCGGTGGCAATCTTTTCGGAGCCGCTGGCGCGGACAGCGGAGCAATATCTGCGCAAGGGCTCGAAGGTTTATCTCGAAGGCCAGCTTGAAACCCGCAAATGGCAGGACCAGTCGGGGCAGGACCGGTACTCGACCGAGGTCGTCCTGCGGCCCTACAATTCTACGATGGTCATGCTCGATGGCCGCGGCGAAGGCGGTGGCGGCATGGGCGGCGGCGGTGGCGGCTACATGGAGGACCAGTCCCGCGGCGGTGGCGGCGGCTATGGCAGCCCGGCTCCCGCAGGCGACATGGACGACGAGATCCCGTTCTGATCCAATCTTCATTTTGGCGTAAATACTCCGGGGTGTGGGGCGGAGCCCCACTCTCTCCGGCTGAAATGACCTTCGTTAACCTCCGAGTGCCGAAGCCTCGCGCGCGAGGGCTTCGACCGCATTCCAGTCTCCGCGGCCAACGCTTTCCTTCGGCGCCACCCACGATCCACCGACACAGACGGTATTCGGAAGGGCAAGGTATGTCCGCGCCTTCGTCAAATCGATTCCGCCGGTCGGGCAGAATGTAATCTGCGGCAGGGGCGCGCCGATCGCCTTGAGGGCAGGCGCGCCGCCCGATGCCTCGGCTGGAAAGAATTTCTGTACCGTGTAGCCCCGCTCCAGAAGGCGCATCGCTTCGGTCGCCGTGGCGGCGCCGGGCAAAAGCGGGAGGTCCGCGTCCTCGCAGGCATCGAGAAGCCGGTCGGTCGCGCCGGGCGACACGCCGAAAAGCGCACCGGCTTCCTTTGCCGCATGCACATCGGCCGGTGTCAGAAGTGTTCCCGCCCCGACCACGCCGCCCTCGACGCGCGCCATCTCGCGGATGACATCAAGCGCAGCAGGCGTTCGCAGCGTCACCTCAAGCGCAGGCAGACCGCCGGAGACGAGCGCCTGGGCCAGCCCCTCGGCACGTTCTGCATCCTCGATTACGAGAACCGGAATCACCGGCGCCAGCCGACAGATTTCAAGCGCCCGTTCGCTAGCTTCGCTTGGGGTCATTGCGTCTTCTCCGTTCCGTCCGTCATCGCACTGCCACACCCGCACCTTCCGCGGCAAGACCACAGCTTTCGCGGAACATCGCAAAAAGCTCGCGCCCCAACCCGCTTTCATTGGCGCTGAGATCCGCCTCGGCGATCTCGCGTGCCTCGAAGCCCTCTTCCAGAACCTCGAGCACCCCTGCCTCCGCATCGACCCGAACACGGTCGCCATCGCGCAGTTTCGCGATCGCCCCGCCCTTCGCGCCTTCGGGGCTTACGTGGATTGCGGCAGGCACCTTGCCCGAAGCCCCGGACATCCTGCCATCAGTGACGAGCGCCACCTTGAGCCCCCGGTCAAGAAGCACTGCAAGGATCGGGGTCAGAGAATGCAGTTCCGGCATTCCGTTCGCTGCCGGGCCCTGGTACCGGACAACGACGATCGTATCCTCGGTGAAGGCCCCGGCCTTGAACGCCGCCTTCACATCTTCCTGGTCGTGGAACACGCGCGCATTCGCCTCGATCACCCGGTGCTCGGGCTTCACGGCAGACACCTTCATGACGCTCCGCCCGATATTGCCCTTCAGTTCGCGCAGCCCCCCGGTTGCTTGGAACGGGTCTGACACCGGCCGCAGGATCTTGTCATTCTCCGAGACGCGCGGGCCCTGGGCCCAATTCAGTTCGCCGTCGATGAGCCTCGGCTCCTTGCTATAGGCGCCGAGACCGTCGCCAGCGACCGTCAGCGTATCGGAATGGAGCAGCCCCTCCGACAAGAGTTCGCCGATCATGTAGGCAAGCCCACCTGCCGCGTGGAAGTGGTTCACGTCCGCCAGACCGTTCGGATAGACCTTCGCCATAAGCGGAACCACCGCCGACAGATCGTTAAAATCTTCGATATCAAGCAGAACACCGGCGGCCCGCGCCATCGCCGGGAGGTGAATCACTAGGTTCGTCGATCCGCCCGTCGCCATCAGGCCGACGATCCCGTTCACGAAGGCCTTCTCATCGAGGACATGGCCTACAGGGCGGAAATCGTTTCCGAGGGCCGTGATCTCAAGCGCCCGCCGTGTCGCGGCTTCTGTCAGCGCATCGCGCAGCGGCGCGCCCGGGTTCACAAAGCTCGACCCGGGCAGGTGAAGCCCCATGAATTCCATCAGCATCTGGTTCGAGTTCGCCGTGCCGTAGAATGTGCAGGTGCCTGGCCCGTGGTAGGATGCCATCTCGGCTTCCATAAGCTTGTCGCGCCCGACTTCACCGGCGGCGAACTGCTGGCGCACCTTCGCCTTCTCGTCATTCGGCAGCCCGCTTACCATCGGCCCTGCGGGCACAAAAAGCCCTGGCAGATGGCCGAAGGTTGCGGCAGCGATCACGAGCCCCGGCACGATCTTGTCACAGACACCGAGATAAAGCGCCGCGTCGAACGTATTGTGGCTGAGCGCCACGCCCGCCGCCATTGCGATCACGTCGCGCGAGAACAGCGAAAGCTCCATTCCAGTCTGGCCCTGAGTGACACCATCGCACATGGCGGGCACGCCGCCCGCAACCTGCGCCGTGCCGCCCGCGTCGCGGGCCGCCTGCTTGATGCGGGCAGGATATGTTTCGAACGGCTGATGCGCTGACAGCATGTCGTTATAAGCCGTGATGATCCCGATATTGGGCACCCGCCCCTCGACAAGCCGGGTTTTGTCCTCTCCCATCGCCGCATAGGCGTGAGCCTGATTTCCGCAGGTGAGATGCGCACGCTTCGGCCCTGCCTCTGCAGCCCGTGCGATCTGGTCGAGATAGAGGTGCCGTCGCTCGCGGCTCCGCTCGACAATCCGCTCGGTTACACGGGCGACGGTCTGGTTGAGGGCCATTGGCTTGTCTCCGGATCATTATCACGCGTTTGTTCAGTTCATACATAGTTAGCGCTAACAATTCCACCCGCATCCGCAAGATTATGCTTGCAGCAAACGCATAGCGGAGTTGCCGCAATGGTGGTGGTTCAACGCAGTGCGCTTTCTTACCTCTTGTCACGAGGAGGAAACGCAAGACACTCCGGAAGAGGATAAGGAATATGAAACCGTTCGATCCCAATTCACCGATCGACTATGCCGCAATCGAACTGGAAGCGCGCAAAATGCGTGCCGAAGCCGTGCGCAACGGGGTGACGAAGCTCACCCGCTGGGCGGCCCTGCCGTTTCACCGCGTGACACGGGCGATCTGAGACAGAATAGAGTTGAGGCTGCGCCCGGCGACGGGCTGCGCCTCGCCGCAAGATCCCGGGCCGGTGCCTTTCGCCGCGCCCGGGATTTTCGTTCTGCCCAGAATCGCGTAGGCGGAGCGGATGACAGACGCCCTGCCCCGAATCCGCCTTCTGCCGAAGACCGATCCGCGCCCGATACGGCGCGGTGCGCCGTGGGTCTATGCCAATCAGATTGTCATGGATCGCCGCACGCGGTCCATTCCAGCGGGCGCAATCGCCATACTGGAAGATGCAGAGCGGCGCGATGTGGCCCTGGTCGCCATCAACCCGCAGTCGAAGATCGCCGCCCGGATACTGGATCGGGATGCCAAAGAAACGATCGAGGCGGATTGGCTTGCCCGGCGGCTGAAAACGGCGCTCGACCTGCGCGAAAGGCTGTTCGACAGTCCGCATTACCGGCTTGTTCATGCAGAGGCCGATGGTCTGCCCGGCGTGGTGATCGATCGGTTCGGCGACGTGGCCGTCCTTCAACCCAATGCCGCCTGGGCCGACCAGCGATGCGAGATGTTTCGTGACGCGCTTTCCGGGCTCGGCATGCCAACGGTCTACAAGAACGCAAGCGGCCGCGCCCGGGCGCTCGAAGGTCTTGACGACGAGAGCATGCTCTTGTCGGGCGCACTCGGCGATGCCCTTCCGGTGCCGATGAACGGCGCCACCTACCTTGCCGATATCGTGGCTGGGCAGAAAACCGGGTTGTTCTACGATCAGAGACCGAACCACGCCTTCGCGCAGCGGCTGGCCAGTGGGGCGCGTGTGGTTGACGTGTTCAGCCATGTCGGCGGCTTCGCCCTTGCTGCTCTTGCGGGTGGCGCGGCCTCTGCGCTCGCCGTCGACGCCTCGGCCCCGGCCCTTGCGCTGGCAGAAGCGGGTGCGCGCGCAAGCGGCATGGACGCCCGCTTCAGCACAAAGCAGGGTGACGCGTTCGAAACACTCGCAGCACTCGCCGGAGAAGGCCGGGAATTCGATCTGGTTGTCTGCGATCCTCCCGCCTTTGCACCCTCGCGCCAGGCGCTCGATGCAGGATTGAGGGCCTATGAAAAGGTGGCGCGCCTTGCCTCCCCTCTCGTCGCGAAAGGCGGATATCTCGTGCTCTGTTCCTGCTCGCATGCGGTCGATCTGGCGGCCTTCCGCGCGGCGTCGCTTCGGGGCATCGGGCGCGCGGGGCGCGAGGCGCAACTCATTCACACCGGGGCCGCCGGCCCCGATCACCCGCAACACCCCCACCTGGCGGAAAGCGCCTATCTCAAGGCGCTGTTCTTCCGACTTCTGCCATGAGCCGTGTGCTGATCGACGCTAACGTGCTTTACCCGACCGTCCTGCGCGAAATCGTGCTGGGCGTGGCCGCAACCGGCTTCTTCACGCCCTTGTGGTCGGGCAGGATACTCGAGGAATGGGCGCGGGCCGCCCAGCGCCGCGGCGACGGTGATCTGGCCCGGGTTGAGATCGCGCGGGTGCGCGATGCCTGGCCGGATGCGGAAATCGAAGTCTCAGTAGAAACCGAAGCCCGGCTGAGACTCCCTGATCCTGCGGACACCCACGTGCTCGCGGCGGCAATCGACGGCGGCGCAGACAGCCTTCTGACCCAGAACCTGCGCGACTTTCCACCGCGTGCCTTGTCCCGCGAAGGCATCTTCCTGCGTGCACCCGATCCGTTTCTTCTGGAGGCGCTGAAGGCCAATCCGGATGCCGTACGTGCTGTCATCGGTGCGGTTCACGCGACCGCCGAACGGCTGTCTCCCGATCCTCTGCCGCTTCGCACCCTGCTGAAGCGCGCACGTCTGCCAAGACTTGGCAAGGCGCTCGCCGGTTAGGGGCCCTCGGGGCGCACGATCTCCGGCTCTGCACCAAGCGCCGAGGCGAGGGACATGAACCTTGCCTCGGCAACCTCGCCAAGCAAATCCTCGGCCCCGCGCGCAAGATACATCGTCAGCTTGCCCGCGCCGGCATCCCAGTCGAGCCGCCCCATCAGATCGGGGCTCTGCGCCGAAAGCATCGCACCGAAACGCATCGCCTTGCCCAGGATCTCCGCACTCCGGATCTCGTCCTCCGAGAGAAGATCAATCAGTTCTTCATGACGAACACCGGCGCGCGAATTCTTGTAGCGATGGAGAAGAGACAGACCGAGGAACACGCGCTCCGGATGCGTGACGCCGCCGAGGTTGGCGCGCGTCGCCGCCTCGAACGTCACCTCGTGGCGGTAATCGGGATGCGCGCGCCAACTGACATCGTGCAAAAGGCAGGCCGCACGCACGAGCCGCAATTCTTCGTAGGGCGCCCCCGGAAATAGCGGTTCGATGAACTTGTAAAGGCGGCGGCCGAAGCCCGGCAAACGCGCGTCTTTCTGTTCATAGAAGCGGCAGGCCTCAATCAGAGGATCGCGCTCGCGCAACCGCTGCGGCATCTGCTCGTAAAGCATGCCCTCCCGAATGCCGTAGCTTGAAACGGCGATGTCATGGGGATCGAAGGCCTTCAACATCGCGCTCAGAACCTCGGACGCGAGCGGCACGAGCGCCATCCGCGTCTCCCCGATCCCGGTAATCTGGCGAAGTTCGTCAACGTCGGTTTCGGCAATGAAGCGCAGCGTCTCCTGCACATCCTCGCGGGTCATCCGGTATTCGTGAAGCACGGTGAGCGGATAGGAGCGCCGCACCATATCGATCCTCGCAATCGCCCGCCAGGATCCACCGACAAGGAACAGGCGGTCCTTTTGCTCGCCCATCCTATCCTTGAGATCGGACATCACGGTCTTGATGTGCTTGGCAATTGCCTTGTTGCCGCCCGATATCGTTTTGAGCCGAAGCGGTCCGAGCCGTGAACTCACGCGCCGCCCAACCCGGCCGTCCTTGAGTTCGGCAAGTTCCATCGACGACCCGCCGATATCGGAGACCAGACCGTAGGCCCCTGGCCAGCCCAGAAGCACGCCCTGTGCCGAAAGCCGAGCCTCCTCCTCGCCGTCGATCACCCAGATCTTCAGACCGGTCGCTGCCTCGATTTCTCTCCGGAAGGCCGGGCCATCCTCGGCCTCGCGCATCGCCGCCGTGGCCACAGCCGTCAGCGGGCTGATCCCCATTCCATCCGCCAGAAGGCAGAACCGCTTGATCGCGGCAAACGCGCGTTCGCGGCCCTCGGGGTTCAGGCGCCCCGTGTCGGCAAGCCCCGCGCCAAGCCCCGCCATGACCTTTTCGTTGTAGAAGTAGGCCGGGCTTCGCGCCGCGCCGTCGAACACGACAAGCCGCACTGAGTTCGATCCCACGTCGATGACACCCACGCGCGACAGCGCACGTGCCGAAGGATCATCGAATAACGGGCGCCCGAACGGGCCCCAATCGTCGCTCGGGTCGTCTGTCGCTCCGTCCATCAGCCTTCTTCACGCAGGTCTCTGTCCGTGCCGGACCTTGGCGCAGAGCCACACCGCCGTCAAAGAGAAATCCGGTCCGGCACGGTGCCGGTCATGTCAATCCTTTGCCCGTGCCAGCACCGGCGCATCCGACGCGCCTGCCGATCCGCGGCCTGACAGGGACGGTGTTTCCATGAAAAACCGGTGACAGCTGAACGGCTCTCCGTCGCTTCCGTCATCCGGCCGGTCGAAGGTGCCGTCGGGCCGCAGGATCCAGCTTTGCGCCGTGTCGGCAAGGTTGGCCGACATGATCTGGCCGACGATCTGGCTTTGAACGGTAGAGTTGGTGATCTCGACAAGTGTCTCGACGCGCCGGTTAAGGTTCCGTCCCATCCAGTCCGCCGAGGAAATGTAGACACGTGCCCGTTTGGACGGCAGGCCGTGCCCGGCCCCGAAACAGACAATGCGGGAGTGTTCCAGAAACCGCCCAACGATGGATTTCACGCGGATATTTTCGGATAGGCCTTTGATTCCTGGTCGTAAACCGCAGATTCCGCGAACCACGAGATTGATCTTCACGCCTGCCTGGCTTGCAAGGTAAAGAGCGTCGATCACATCCTCTTCGATCAGCGAGTTCATCTTTGCCCAGATCTCGGCCGGACGGCCCGCCAGTGCATATTCCGCCTCTTCTGCAATCCGCTCCAGAAGGGTCGTCTTGAGCGTCAGAGGCGAGATCGAGAGGTTCTCGAGCCGCGATGGCTGTGCATAGCCCGAGAGGTAGTTGAAGACCTTCGTCGCATCCCGCCCGAGCGCCGTATCGCAGGTAAAGAGGGACAGGTCGGTGTATATTTTCGCAGTGATCGGGTGGTAGTTGCCTGTGCCGAAATGCGTGTAGGTCACGAGTTCCCCACCCTCGCGCCGAACGACGGTCGAGATCTTGGCGTGGGTCTTGTAGTTGATGAAGCCATAGACGACATGAGCGCCTGCGCGTTCCAGCCGGCGTGACTGGCGGATATTCGCAGCCTCGTCGAACCGCGCTTTCAGTTCGACAAACGCCGTCACCGACTTCCCGTCTTCCGCCGCCTCGCAAAGTGCCTCGACGATCGGGCTATCGCGCGACGTGCGGTACAGCGTTTGCTTGATCGCCACGACATTCGGGTCGGTCGCGGCCTGTTTAAGGAACCGGATGACCATGTCGAAAGTCTCGTATGGGTGATGGAGCAGCATGTCCTTCTGACGGATCGCCGCGAACATGTCGCCTTCGTAATCCTGCACGCGCTCGGGCACACGGGGGGTAAAGGACGGCCAGAGCAGATCGGGCCGCTCGTCCAGCACAAGCTCCGACAGCGCATTCATGCCGATCAGACCGTCGATCTCGATCACCTCAGGGTCGCGGACCATCAACTCGTCCTGGATTACCGCGCGCAGGCCCTCGGGCGCACCGGACGAGATCTTCAGGCGCACAACCTCGCCCCGCCGCCTGCGCTTCAGCGCCACCTCGAATTCGCGAACCAGATCTTCGGCTTCGTCCTCGACCTCCAGATCACTGTCGCGCAGAACGCGGAACGCGCATTGGCCCTTCAGCGCGTAACCTGGGAACAGTATTTCGAGCCTGAGAAGCAGAAGTTCTTCGAGCGGCAGAAAGCGGTGCTGCCCCGGTTCAGCCGGTAGGCGCACAAAGCGATTGATCTGATGCGGAATCGGCAGAAGCGCCTGAAGATTGCGTCCATCCGATTTGCGTTTCAACTGAAGTGCGAGGCTGAAGCCGCCGTTCGGGATGAACGGGAACGGGTGCGCGGGGTCGATCGCAAGCGGCGACAGGATCGGGAAAACCTGGCGCAGGAACACGTCATCCAGATATTCCGTATCGTCCTGAGTCAGGCCGTGGCGATCCAGCAGGCTTATCCCGGCTGTTTCCATCTCGCGTTTCAGAGCATCCCATGCATCGCCCTGGCTCTTGATCAGGTTTCGCGCATCGCGATCGATCAAAACCAGCTGCTCGGCGGGGGAAAGACCGTCTGACCCGGGCGTCGTGTTTCCCGCCTGAGCAAGTTCGCGCAGGCCGGCCACGCGAACCGTGTAGAACTCGTCGAGGTTCGAGGCGGAAATCGAGAGGAACCTCAGCCGCTCCAGAAGCGGAACCCGCGGGTTCGACGCCTCCTCAAGCACCCGCCAGTTGAAAGCCAGCCAGCTCAGCTCGCGATTGAAGAACCGTTTCGGCCCTTCCATGTCGCCATCCGGCGGCTTGGGCGCAGGAAAAGCAGCTTTTAGAAAATCCGACTCACGCATGGCACGGGCCTAATGGTCACTCTGTAACGGTAGGATGACAGTTATGCGCGATCTTCCGTCAGATTGTCCAGCAAACGCGCTGCGAAGGCGCGAGTAACGGGGCGCCCTTCGGCAAGTGCTGCGGCGTCAAGGGTTTCAACCGCACGGCGTGCTGCATCGAAAGACCGGTCGATCCTGCGCAAAAGCCAGCCGATCAGATCGGGCGATACGGAAAGCTGCCTGTCCGTGAACTGTTTGATCAAAACGGCCTGCAGCAAGGCGTCATCGGGTGCGGACACCGAAACGACGGTTGCCGCACTCACACGACTGAAGAGATCAGGCAACTGCAAATTCCAGTCCCGCGGCGGCACGCGCGCGGTCATCAGAAGGGCCCTGCCCCGCTCGGCCAGCATATTGTGAAGATGAAAGATCGCACGTTCGTCGAGCGGCCCGCGATCCATGTCTTCAAGTGCAATCGCTCTGGCGTCCGAAAGGGCCGGGACATCGCTTTCCCGCAGATCGAAGGCCGGAAGGACCTCTGCGCCCGACAAAGTGGCCCATACATGGGCCAGATGCGTCTTCCCCGCCCCTTGCGGACCTGTCAGCACGAGTTTTCCGAAAGGCCAGTCCTCCCATCCCTCGATCGCGGCGAGCGCAGTTTCATTCGCCGGCGAGACGAAGAAATCCGCAAGCCCCCGTGCCTCGCGCACAGGAAGGTCGAATGTCAGCTGACGATGCGTCATACGTCGTCGTCACGCCCTTCGAGGCCGCGGTAAAGGCGGCTTTCGGTGTATTTCCCGATCAGGAAGCGCACGATGACGCCCAGCGCGGCCGCCGCCGGAACAGCCACAAGAAGACCGACGAAGCCGAACAGCGCCCCGAAGACCGAAAGCGCAAGGATCAGCGTCACGGGATGGAGCCCGACGGAAGAGCCCACAAGCTTTGGCGTCAGAAGATTGCCTTCCACAAACTGACCGGATTGAAAGATCGCCCAGACGACAACGATCCAAACCCAGTCGCCCCAGAACTGAAACAGCGCAAGACCGATGGCCAGAACCCCGCCCACCAGCGCACCCACATAGGGAATGAAGGTCAACGCGCCTGCGATGAAGCCAACGACCAGCCCGAAATTCAGGCCGACCAGCATCAGGGCAACGGCGTAATAGATCCCGAGGATCAGGCAGACCGTGCCCTGCCCGCGCACAAAACCCGCCATCGTCCGGTCGATATCGCGGGCGATCTGGCGTATCGCGGGGGCATGATCGCGCGGCAGCAGCCTGTCGATCCGCGCAACGATATGATCCCAGTCGAGCAGCAGATAGAAGGTGACGACCGGCACCAGAACCACCAGAACCATCACGTTCACCAGGCTCGAGACGCCTGTCAGAAGCTGATTGGCAAGTTCCCCACCGCGGGAGCGGAGCATCTCGGCGAAATCCGTAAGCGAACGACGGAGGGTCGACCCTTCCTCCAGAAGCGCCGGGAAGCGTTCGGACAGGAAGCTTTGCAGGTTCTGGAAAATCTGTGGTGCCGCCCTGATCAGTTCGTCGGCCTGCTGAATCAGCGTCGGGATGACGAGGATCGCGGCCAGAAGGAACACGAGGATTGCGAAGAAGGTAATCGTGACCGTTGCGGCGATCCGGGACATGCCGATTGCCTCCAGGCGATCCGCAATCGGGTCGAGGCAATAGGCGATCGCTGCACCAAGGATAAACGGCAACAGCACGTCGCCAAGCGCCCAGAGCGCCAGAACGAAGACAGCCGCTGCAATGCCCCAGTAGGTAAACTGCTCTCTAACGGGCAATGCCATGAACCTTTTGGCTCCCTTCCTAATCGATATCCATGGATATCGCCTTCCGACTGGGCGAGGGCAAGGGGGAGCTAGGCCTCGCCCTTCCCCGCCTCTTGCCGGGCACGCCGCCCGCCGCGGCGCCCCGTCCGCTCCGGTGCATTCAGCCCCTCGCTCAGAACCTGCGTCATCGGATGGTCTGACGGCTCGTCGGCGTAGCGTTCGAGCAGAGCCGTGATCAGCGCCTTCGGCTCCTCCCCGTCGGGTACGCCGATTGCCCAATCCAGGAAGATCGAGCGGCACTCGGGCAGGCCGATCCCCTCGATCCTGTAGGCCTCGCGGATCAACCCCTTGGGATCAATCGCATCCCTGCTGCGCGCCACGGCCATTCTCCCCAAATGTCGCAAGAACTCGGTCGATGATATCGCCCGCCTGCGCCGCGGCCCCCGCCGCGGCCTGTTCAAGCGCCGCCATATCCGCAGCTTGCGTTTCGCGCAACAAAAACGAACGCCCGCCCTGCCCCACCTCATCGGGATCGAAGGCATCCGACGTCATCAGCCGCTGGGCGGCCTGGATGCACCAGAAAAGTGCATAGGCGTCACAAAGGCGCTGCGCCTCTCGTTCCTCCAGTCCAAGAGCATTCGCTCCTTCAAGGATCTGGTCCTGCACTCCGCGCACGCCCGCGCCTGACAGAAGCGCCCCGGCCTGCGCGAGAAGGGAAATATCCTGAAGCCGCCCACGGCCCGATTTCGCATCCCAGGACGAACCGGGCCGCGCGGCCGCGAGCCGCCCGCGCATCTCGGCGACATCCGCCATCACCTTCGCTGCGCTGCGCTCCAGCGACAGAAGCGACACCCGGAACGCCTCCACCTCCGCGCCGATCTCGGGCGATCCCGCCACTGCGCGAGCACGGGTGAGCGCGAGATGCTCCCATGTCCAGGCATCTGTCTCCTGATAAGTCTTGAAGCCCGCAAGGCTCGTCGCAACGGGCCCCTGGCGCCCCGATGGCCTCAACCGCATATCCGCCTCGTAAAGCCGGCCCGGCCCCATCTGCGCGGTGAGCGCAGTCACGAAGGCCTGGGTCAGGCGCGCATAGTACATGCGCGCGGGAAGTGGCCGGCGGCCCTCGGAACTTTCCACTCCCGCATCGTCGTAGATCACGATGATGTCCAGGTCGGATGACGACGTCAGCGCGCTTGATCCGAGAGATCCCATGCCCAGAATGGTCGCGCCCCGGCCCGGTGGCGCCCCGTGCTTGCGCGAAAACTCATCCACCACCACCGGCCAGAGCGCGGCAAGAACGGCACCGGCCAGATCTGCGTATTGCGCACCCGCATCCCGGCCGTCGATCAGCCCCCTCAAATGGTGAACGCCGATACGGAAATGCCAGTCGTTTCGCCACCGGCGCGCGGCAAGCAGACGAGCCTCGTAATCTCCTTCGACCGCAAGGCGTTTTGACAGATCGGCGGCAAGCACCCTTTCACCCGGCCATTCCGCAAAGAACCCGCCGCCGATCACAGCGTCTAGGACATCGGAGTGGCGGGACAGGTACTCTGCCAAGGCGGGGCTTGTTGCCGCGATGTCGACGATCAGGTCGATGAGCTGCGGGTTCGCATCGAAAAGCGAAAAAAGCTGAACACCCGCGGGCAGACCCTTGAGAAAGCTGTCGATGTGGTTGAGCGCCTCTTCGGGACGGGCCGCCCTTTCAAGCCGAGACAGGATTTCCGGGCGCACCCGCGCGAAGATCTCTGCCGCGCGTGCGCTTCGAAGCGCGGGATAGCTTGGCCATCGGCCCACCACTTCCGACATCGAGGCGCTGACTTCAGGTGCATCCTTGGCCGTACCCGGAGCGAAGAAGCCTTCCGTAATCCGGTGCACCCGATCAAGCCGCTCGCGGATCTCGGATCTAAGGCCCGCGCTTTCGCGCCCCATGAAGGCCGCCAGCCTGTCGAACCCTTCCGCCGTGGCCGGCAGATCGTGGGTCTGCTGATCGTTCAGCATCTGCAACCGATGCTCGACCTCGCGATGGGCACGGTAATCCGAGATCAGGATCTCGGCCTCTCCCGTCCAGCCCTTGGCCTCCAGAGCGCGAAGCGCCTCTTCAGTGCCGCGCTGCCTGAGGCCCGGGTCGCGACCACCGGCTATGATCTGGCGGGTCTGGGTATAGAACTCGATCTCGCGAATGCCGCCTGGCCCCAGCTTGACGTTGAATCCTTCAAGCGCCCGGCGAGCGGGCGCCTTGTGTTCCCTGATCTTGAGGCGCATGTCGTGCGCATCCTGGATGGCGGCATAGTCCAGGTGGCGGCGCCAGACGAAGGGCGTCAGCCGCTCGAGAAACTTCTCGCCTGCCGCGATGTCTCCCGCACAGGCCCGCGCTTTGATATAGGCCGCTCGCTCCCACGTTCGACCGACGCTTTCATAGTATCGTTCCGCCGCCTCCATCGAGAGACACACGGGCATAACCCCCGGGTCGGGGCGAAGCCGTAGATCGGTTCGGAAGACATATCCCTCCGACGTGACATCACCCAGAAGCGCCGTCATGCGACGTGTGGCCCGGATCAGGACGGGCCGCACCTCGGCCACGTCGTCATCCGAGAACTTTGTTTCGTCAAAGAGAACAATCAGGTCGATATCGGAAGAATAGTTGAGCTCATGCGCCCCCATCTTGCCCATGGCGAGCGCCACGAGGCCCGCACCGATCGCCGCATCTTCCGGCGCGATGGAGGGGAGTTTCCCGCGTCGTATCTCCGCTCCAACTCCAAAGGTAAGCGCGCGGTGGGTCGCCCTGTCGGCAAGCTCGGTAAGCGCAGCGGTCACTGTTTCAAGCGGCCAGACACCCCCGAGGTCTGCAAGCGCCGCAAGCAAGGCGATCCGCCGTTTCGCCGCGCGCAGCGCCGCGCCCGGATCGGTTGCATGCTCGGCTTCTACGACGATGCCATCCAGCACGGCATCCCGCGCGGCCTCTGCGCCCATGTCCAGCGCCTCTTCGAGCCAATCCGCCTCGCGCTCGATCAGACCTGCGAGATAGGGGCTGGTTCCCGCCGTTCCTTCGATCAGATCGCCAATCTCGGGCGCGACATCCGAAAACCTGGCACGCACCTCCTGCCCCCGGTCGGGCTGCACGGCGAATGGAACGCGGGTGATCCGGCTTGCAAAAGACATGGTCGAGAGGAAAGACCCGGCTTGCCGCCCGGGTCAACCGCTTGCCGCCCACGCCCCGACCCGGCAAGAGGCGGGTGACGAGCCGTCTGGAGGTAGGACGATGAGCAAAAGCCTGAACCGAGTACGCGCCGCACTGAGCGCCGCGGGCATCGAAACCGAGATCCGCGAATTGAGCGACGGCACCCGAACGGCCGAAGCTGCGGCTGCCGCCGTAGGCTGTGCCATCGATCAGATCGCGAAATCGATCATCTTTCATGACGAGGCGGCTGATGGGATCGTTCTTTTCGTGACAGCGGGCGGCAAAAGGGTCGATCCTGCCCGCGCAAGAGCCGTCGCAGGCGTACCGCTTTCACGCGCCGATCCCGCGACCGTGCGGCGTCTGACGGGTTTCGCCATTGGCGGCGTCGCTCCGTTGGGGCACCTTTCAACGCCCCGCGCCTTCTTTGATCCGCATCTCATGACATTTGATACCGTATGGGCCGCCGCGGGCACGCCCCATCATGTTTTTTCAGTCAATCCGGCCCGCCTCGCCACCGAAATAGGCGCTCAAGTATCTGATTTCACAGCCATATCAAACAAAATGTAAAAAACATTCACATACCCCTTGAACGAATCCCGCAACCGCACGATATCGAGGATGTGAAAGCGATTTACATAAACCCTCTCAAGGAGAGCACACCGATGACAACGATGACCGCAACAGAACCCCACGCCGGCCAGAACTGGCTCAGGCGGAGCGAGGCCTGGCTCGACGCCCGTGGCAAGGGCGCCTGGGTCATCGCCATGATCCTCGGGTTCATTCTCTTCTGGCCGTTGGGCCTTGCCCTTCTGGTCTACATGATCTGGAGCAACCGCATGTTCAACGGAAACTGCGCCCGGCGCGCACGTCACGGCCACATGGCCTTCAAATCCACCGGCAACTCCGCGTTCGACGCCTACAAAGCCGATACGCTTCGCAGGCTCGAGGAAGAGCAGGACGCGTTCGAAGCGTTCCTGAACCGGCTGCGGGAAGCCAAGGACAAGGCTGAGTTCGACCAGTTCATGGACGAACAGGCACGCGCCTCGAAAGCGGACGAAACGCCCAAGGAGGCCTGACCCCGGTTTCGTCCCTCCCGGCGGCCGTCCCCCAGCGGCCGCCGGATCTCACTTCTCTGACAGGACCTGATCTTGAAATGACTGCGACCGAACTTTTCCCCGGACTTCCCGATCCCGAGGCGCGCCCCGAGTTCTACGATGGCGTACCGATGAAGCGTGGCCTCGCATGGTTGATCGACGCCGCAGTGATTGGCGTTCTGACAGCGCTTGCCGTGCTCTTGTCCGCCTTCATCGCCGCGTTTTTCCTGCCGCTGACAGTGCTTGTGATCAGCTTCCTCTACCGTTGGGTTACGATAACTGGCCGCTCCGCGACGTTGGGAATGCGCGTGATGTCCGTCGAATTCCGCACCCGCTATGGTGAGCGGTTCGATAGCGGCACGGCGCTCTTGCACACCCTCGGCTACACCGTTTCCGTCGCCGTTTTTCCTGCACAGCTCGTGTCGATTGCCCTCATGCTGATTACGGAGCGTGGACAAGGGCTAACCGACCACTTCCTGGGAACAACTGCCGTCAATCGGTAATCAATCCTTCACTCCCGCCAATCCGGGGGGTTGGCGGGCTCAAGCGGTGTTGCTAACGTCCGTCTCAGCAACGAGGCCGCACTGCCATGCGTCATACGCTTCCGATCGCGCCGCAGTTCTATGTGACGGCGCCACAGCCCTGCCCGTATCTCGACGGCCGGATGGAGCGGAAGCTCTTTACCTCGCTGCAGGGTGAGTATGCGGAGAAGCTGAACGATGCCCTGTCGAAGCAGGGCTTTCGGCGCTCGCAGAACGTGCTTTACCGCCCGTCCTGTTCGGAATGTTCTGCCTGCTTCTCTGCCCGCATCCGGGTGGCCGATTTCATACCGTCGAAAAGCCAGCGCCGCACCCTGCGCCGCAGCGCCGATCTCGACCGCGAAGCAACATCGCCCTGGGCGACGGAAGAACAGTACGCGCTGTTCCGCGCCTATCTCGACAGCCGCCACTCCGAAGGCGGGATGGCGGATATGGATATTTTCGAGTTCGCGGCGATGATCGAGGAAACACCGATCCGCAGCCGGGTCATCGAATATGCGCGAAAGGATAGTGACGGGAAGAAATCCCTGACCGCGGTCTGCCTCACCGACGTGCTCGATGACGGGCTGTCGATGGTCTATTCGTTCTACGATCCGGACCGGGCCGGCGACAGCCTCGGCACTTACGTGATCCTCGATCACATCCGCATCGCCCGGGAGGCCGGGCTGCCTTATGTCTATCTCGGATACTGGGTGCCGGGCAGCCCGAAGATGGGTTACAAGGCCAAGTTCTCGGCTCTGGAGGTCTATTCCGCAGGACGGTGGCAACCGATCGGAGACCCGGAGGCATATTCATCGGCCACCCACCCCCTGTCGACCGACCCGATCGCGGAACAGGTGGCCCAGATTTCCCTGCCCGACACGCGCCCGACCGGCGTCTGACCCGCGCAAAGAGCACCTTGGGAGCCATCGCCGCCCTGGCGGGCGGCGACGATCCATGTGGGGCGATGCCCCGCGCACAGGAGTATTTCTACCGAGCTGAAGGAGATCAGTTCGGGATCAGATCGGGGATAATTGTCACGATCCCCGGGAAGAGCCAGAAAAGCGCCAGCGCCACCACCTGGATCAGGACGAAGGGCAGAACCCCCCGATAGATGTGCCCTGTCGTGATCCCCGCCGGTGCCACTCCCCGCAAGTAGAACAGCGCGAAACCGAAGGGAGGGGTGAGGAACGAGGTTTGCAGGTTCACCGCGATCATGATCGTCACCCATTTCGGATCGAGGGTGCCGCCGTAGATCACGGGCCCGACGATCGGGATCACGATGTAGATGATCTCGAGGAAGTCGAGCACGAAGCCCAGGATGAAGAGGATCAGCATGACCACGAGGAAGACAACCATCTCGTTGTCGAAAGCTCTCAGGAACTGCTGGATGTAGTGCTCTCCCCCGAAGGAGATGAGCACGAGGTTCAGAAGCTGCGATCCGATCAGAATGGTGAACACCATGGACGTCACCTTGGCCGTCTCGCGCACCACCGGACTAAGGATATTGCTGCGGAACAGCACCCAGCACGAGAACAAGAGGCCAAAGAAGGCGAAGTGATAGGCGAACTGCGCCAGCACATACGCGACCCAGTCTTCCACCGGCACGTTTTCGCGGGTGATGCGAAGATCGAAGTTCACCCCGAGAAGGATCATGATCACCAACGCAAAGCTGGCCCAGATCACGATCTTCGACTTGCCGTTTTCTTCCTTCAGCTTGCGGTAGGCCGCCAGCATGATCGCGCCCGCCGCGCCAAGCGCGGCCGCGGGCGTCGGGTTTGTAATCCCGCCGAGGATCGAGCCCAGAACGGCAATGATCAGGACGAGCGGCGGGAATACGACGCGCAAAAGCTCGTTCTGCGACAGTCGACCCATGGCGTGAGACAAGCCATAGAGCGCGATAATTACCGGGATGGCCATGACGAGAAACGTCGTACCCGGGCTGCTGAGCGGAGAGATGAACAGGATGTCCGCAAGAAGCATCAGCAGCACACCAACCGCGCCAATCACCAGTGGCGCGGGAGCGGCCATTGGAGAGACCCCGCGCGCGATTGCAAGGACGAGCGCGAAGAGAACCGCGACAACAGCAACACCTGTGCCAATCGGCGCGGCATTCGCAAGGGCTTCGGCGCGGGCGGCGGCAAGCTCTTCCTCGGTAAGTTCGACGACCTCGTCGGTCGCGCCGGACGCCTGTTGCGCGCTCCGCTCGGCGACGGCCGCATCCCAGGCGTCCTGGCCGTGAAGCTCGATCATCGCTTCCTGGCAGCGTTCGGACACGTTTGTCCGAAGCCCCGGGCCCGCGGCCCGCTCTGCGTAATCCGACACGGCGATCGTCTGAGTTCCGATCACTCCGCCGGATCCGAGAAGCCCCACGGCGATAAGGATCGCGGCAGGGACGGCAAGATACCAGGTCATCGCCTCGCCGCGGGTGACGACCTCACCACCCTCGGCGTCGAACTGGACCGGCGGGGCCTTGGACGGGTTCACGAGCGCGAAGCCGAAGGCGTAAAGGCCGTACAGCCCGGCCAGGAAGATCCCCGGCAGCAAGGCGGCCTGAAAGAGCGTGCCGACAGACAGAACGGCGGGTTCACCCAGATAGGTCAAAGCATCCGTGCAACCGGCAAGCTGGGCCCGCGTCTCCTGCCCCGTCGCGTAGAGGTCGCCCACCAGGGTCCCCAGAAGGACGATGACGATCGAGGGCGGAATGATCTGCCCCAGCGTTCCCGAGGCTGCAATAACGCCCGTCGCAAGCTCAGGCGAGTAGTTGTTCCTCAGCATCGTTGGCAGGGCAAGAAGGCCCATCGTTACAACCGTGGCGCCCACGATTCCGGTAGAAGCCGCCAGGAACGCCCCCACGATCACGATCGATACGGCGAGCCCGCCCGGAAGCGGCCCGAAGACCCGGGCCATCGTGGTCAGAAGATCCTCTGCAATCTTCGAACGCTCAAGCGTGATGCCCATCATCACAAACATCAGCACCGCAAGCAGCGTCTCGATCGACTGCCCTGCGATGACGCGCTCATTCATCCGGTTCACGATGAAGGAGATGTTGCGCTCCATCGCCTGTTCCCAGCCGCCGATGAAGAGCGGTTCCTCGATCCTCGGCAGGTCGGGGTATCGGAAGGTGGAGATCGCCTCTCGCGCGACCCCGCTTGCCAACAGATCCCGGTAGGCCTGCGACCCTGTGTCGATCGCCTGGTGTATCAGAAGACCCGCGGAGTCGAGCGCCGCGATGATCGCGAAGGAAATCACGCCCGCGCCACCAATCGCAAAGGCCACGGGGAACCCGGTCATGATCCCCGCAAACAACGTCATGAAGACGATGATTAGCCCGATCTCGACCCCATCCAATCCGAAAATCATTTACCCAGATGTCCCCTTAGATCTTCCGCTGTCCCGTGCGCCCGCGGCGCCTGTCAGGTCGAGCCCGAATGTATGGCGTGTTCGATTTCCTCGGCCTCGTCGCCAAGCGTATCTCTGTCCAAATACTTGTCCGCGCTTTCCTCGCCCTCGAGCCATTCCAGGTAACTGCGCCAGAAGAAGGCCACCGCCTGCAGGAATACGAGGATGCAAAACGCCACGATCAGCACCTTGAAGAGGAAGTAGGCGTTGAACCCGTTGGGGCTGAAGCCGATCGTCTCGACATTCCAGCGGAAGATCCGCGCCTGCATCAGCATCCTGTCGAGGTCGCTTGTCGAGGTTACCGACGGCGTCATCAGATGGCGCCACATGAAGAACCAGGCGTAAAGGTAGGTGATCACGATCGTGGGCATCATGAAAATGATGCAGCCAACCATGTCGATCACCTTGCGGGTGCGGAACTTTACCGCGGAATAGACGAGGTCAACCCGAACATGGCCGCCCTGCACGAAGGTGTAGGATACGCAGAGGCACACGACGAGCGCGTTGTAGAACTTAAGCCCCTCTGCCCACCAGCTGAGGTCCATCGCGAGTGCGGTTCCAAGGGGCCCCAACTGGATTTCGGCCACGCGGAAGATCCGCTGCAGGAAGACGATCATCACCTGAATCATCACCATGAGCAGACCCGCCCAGGCCGCCCCCCGGCCAACGGTGTTCCCGATCCCTTCGAGGATCCGTACCCCCCACCACAGAACCTGGCGGTTCCACGCCATTCCAAGCGCGGTAACGACGAGGAATGTCGTGAATACAACAAAGAAGAATTCGACCGATGCGCCGTAATAGATGAAGCGCATGACAGATTCCGGATTGCTCCAGTTCAGCCAGTCACCGGGGTTCGAGATGGCCAATGCCAGGTGGTATGGCGCCAATGCGATATTCTGCAGAACCCACAGCACGAAATCGATCATCTCGCGGCCCCCCCGTGAAGCCGATTGCGCGGCAGGTCTTTCGTCATGCCTGCTCGCTGCATGTTTGGGCCCGCCCGGCGCAGGGGCCGGGCGGGATATTGCTCTGTGGTTCGGATCAGCCGGCGTTCACGCGGTTGCGCTGGCGGATGTATTCGCCATCACCGATCTGCCACCAGGACGAGGTTTCTTCCATAGCCCCGAAGTAGCTGTTCGCGATGTCGGCATAGAGCGGGTCGCTCATGTTCGCTTCGCGCACTTCCGCTGCGGCACGGCCGAAGGCATCCCACACGTCATCGGGGAATTCGCGAACCTGCACGCCGGCGGACTGCAGGCGGCCAAGCGCCGCACCGTTCTCTGCCCAGGACATGCCGAGGTTGTTCGCGTGCGTCGCCTCGCACGCAACCTGCACGATGCGCTGCTGCGCAGGTGTCAGCGATTCCCACACTTCGAGGTTCATCGAGAGGGCCAGCGCCGAGCCCGGCTCGTGGAAGCCAGAGGTGTAGTAGATCTTGGTGACTTCCTGGAAGCCCATGCGCTCGTCGGCGAACGGACCGATCCACTCGGCACCATCGATCTGGCCGGACGAAAGCGCTTGATAGATCTCGCCGCCGGGGATGTTCTGCACCGATGCGCCGAGGACGCCAAGCACCTGGCCGCCCTGCCCCGGCATCCGGAAGCGAAGGCCCTGCAGGTCGTCGGCAGAGGTGATTTCGGAGTTGAACCAGCCGCCGGGCTGCATCGCCGTGTTCCCGCACAGGAAAGGCTTAAGGTTGAAGAGGCTCGCCAGTTCCTGATGCTGCTCCATGCCGCCCTTGTGGTAGTACCAGGCGAGCATTTCGACACCGGTCATGCCGAACGGTACCGAGGTGAAGAAAGCGAAAGCCGGATGCTGGTTCAGGAAGTAGTATTCAGCGGAGTGATAGATATCGGCCTGTCCGGAGGACACGGCATCGAACACCTCGAATGCACCCACAAGCGAACCGGCCGGCATCTTGTTGATGGTCAGCTGTCCATCGGTCATCTCGGTGATCGCCGTAGCGGCCATCTGTGCCGCGTCATCGAAGATCGCAAAACCATCAGGAACGGACGTAACCATTGTGAGCGTCCGGTTGCCCTGAGCATAAGCCGGAGCGGCCAGTGCCGTAGCCGCTGCGGCGGAACCGCCAAGGGCGGAGTTCTTCAGAAAAGAACGACGATCCATTAGAGTGTTTCTCCCGTCATTTTTTGTTTTGTCGGCCCGCTTTGCGCGGACCGCGCTTAAAGTGCGCGGCTCCTATACACCGCAGACGCCGGAATAGATAGCAATGTTTCGCGTTTCGCCCACACGAAACTTCAGAAAGCCGAAAGAAGAAAGTACTGCGGTCGCGCCCGCTTACAGAACTTGTGCGCGGAACGAGCTTTCTCAAAGGCGCCGCCGCGGACAGGCCAAAGCCACCAGCCCGCCGCATGCTTTGCACCAACGATCGGTGAAACGGCGGCCGTCGGCCTTGTGACTGCGCGCGATCTCCCCACAGCAAGTGACATGGCGGCGTGGAAATCTTGCCAAAACGCAACCTTTCGCGCAACTTCACGCAAAATTTCTGATAGTTCGCGCATGAAAATTCAGAGATAGGCTGTTGACGGGCCCAAAGGGGCACCCTAAGTTCGCGCGCACGTCAACGGAGTCGCGGGATGCGTACGCTTGTACTTATCGTAGGAAGATGGCGCATGGGCCGGTAACGGTACAACCATGATGGTTCCCATGCGCCCCCGTTAGCCCCGGGGGCTTTTTTATGCGCGAAAGATGAAGGTTCGGTAAGATGGCAGAAACAATGACCGGCGCGAAGATGGTGGTGAAGGCCCTGAAGGATCAGGGTGTCGAGGTGGTATTCGGCTACCCCGGCGGCGCTGTCCTACCGATCTATGACGAGATCTTTCAGCAGAACGAAATCCGCCACATCCTTGTCCGGCATGAGCAAGGCGCCGTTCACGCGGCCGAAGGCTATGCGCGTTCGACCGGGAAGCCCGGTGTTGTGCTCGTCACGTCGGGACCGGGGGCGACCAATGCCGTTACCGGCTTGACCGACGCTCTGATGGATTCGATCCCCCTGGTCGTTCTGACAGGCCAGGTGCCCACCTTCATGGTCGGCACGGATGCGTTTCAGGAGGCAGATACCGTTGGCATCACGCGCCCCTGCACCAAGCACAACTGGCTGGTGAAGGAAACGGATGCCCTGTCGGACGTGATCCATCAGGCCTTTCACGTTGCCGTTTCCGGTCGCCCCGGCCCAGTCCTTGTCGACATTCCCAAGGATGTGCAATTCGCCAAGGGGAAGTACGTTCAGCCGAAGAAGGCGCGTACGTCGCACTATGCGCCGCGGGTGAAGGGCGACATGGCTCAGATAGAAGCTCTGGTCGAAGCCATGGAAACGGCAAAGCGACCGATTTTCTACACAGGCGGAGGTGTGATCAATTCGGGACCTGCGGCAAGCCAGCTTCTGCGCGAACTGGTTGATGCGACCGGGTTTCCGATCACGTCAACCCTGATGGGCCTTGGCGCCTACCCCGCCAGCGGAAAGAACTGGCTGGGGATGCTGGGCATGCACGGGCTTTATGAAGCCAACCTCGCAATGCATGACTGCGACCTGATGATCAATGTCGGCGCACGCTTCGACGACCGGATCACGGGCCGGATCGCCGACTTCTCGCCCGGTTCAGTCAAGGCGCATATCGATATCGATCCGTCGTCGATCAACAAGGTCATCCATGTCGACATACCGATCATCGGCGATGTCGGCCATGTTCTTGAAGACATTCTGAAAATCTGGAAATCCCGCGGCCGTAAGACCAATGCCGAGGGCCTGACCGGCTGGTGGTCGAAGATCAACGAGTGGCGAAGCGTGAAGTGCCTGACCTACGCGAATTCCACCACCTCGATCAAACCGCAATACGCGCTCGAACGCCTCGAAGCGCTGACCCGGGATCATCCAAGCCGCTACATCTGCACCGAGGTCGGCCAGCATCAGATGTGGGCTGCTCAGTTTCTCACATTCGAAGACCCCAACCGCTGGATGACCTCGGGCGGGCTGGGGACTATGGGGTATGGGTTTCCGGCGTCGATCGGGGTGCAGATCGCGCATCCCGACGCGCTGGTCATAAATGTCGCCGGCGAGGCGTCGTGGCTGATGAACATGCAGGAGATGGGCACCGCGGTTCAGTACCTTCTGCCAGTGAAGCAGTTCATCCTGAACAATGAACGGCTTGGGATGGTCCGCCAATGGCAGGAGCTTCTGCATGGCGAGCGCTACTCACACTCTTGGTCCGAGGCCCTGCCCGATTTCGTGAAGCTTGCAGAAGCCTTTGGTGCAAAAGGGATAATCTGCAAGGATCCGGCCGACCTAGACGATGCAATCATGGAGATGCTGAACCACGACGGTCCGGTTATCTTCGACTGCCTGGTCGAGAAGCACGAGAACTGCTTCCCGATGATCCCGTCAGGGAAGGCGCATAACGAGATGCTTCTGGGCGAGGCGGAAACACAGGGCGTGATCGACGCGAAGGGCTCGGTGCTGGTCTGACGACCGGCGCCGAAACCCCGGAATCGCGTGTACACAGCGCGTACACAACGCTAGGCACAACCTGTACACCGCTCTTTCAGAGCGGCAGCGCGGTGGTGGATTTGATTTCTTCCATCGAAAGCAGGGCTGTAACGTTGTAAATCTTAACTTCCGAGATCAGCGCCTGGTAAAACGCGTCATAAGCCCGCGCATTCTGGACGCGCACTTTTAGGATGTAGTCGATATCACCTGCCAGACGGTGGGCCTCCTGCACCTCGGGTCGGGCGCGAAGGGCTGCGAGGAAGGTGCGCTGCCATTCCGCCTCATGTTCCGACGTTCGGATCAGCACGAAGAAGCAAGCCTCGAAGCCGAGCGCGTCGGCATCAAGCCGCACGGTTTGCGGACCGATGATTCCGGCCTCCCGCAATTTGCGGATTCTGTTCCAGACCGGCGTCTTGGAAGATCCCACTGCCTTCGCAATATCATCGAGTGAGCGGCCTGCATCGCGCTGCAGCTCTGCCATGATTTTTCGATCCGTCTCGTCGATGCGAACAGCCATCCGCGCCTCTTCCAGAATTCAGATTTATTGTTCCGTCTGGAAACGTTATTGGAACATATGTTCTTATTTGCAATCCCAATATGCAATTATCCGGGAAATAATTCTATGTTTTCCTCAGAAGCGAGGCGCCCATGACCTACTCAGATTTTGCCACTCCTGCCGATGCCGCCGATGAGACGCGTGGCCATGTCAATTTCGTGGGGGCCGGCCCCGGCGACCCCGACCTTCTGACAGTAAAGGCGTTGAAGGCGTTGGCCGCGGCGGATGTGGTGATCCACGACCGGCTCGTGTCGGATGCGATCCTCGAATGCGCCAATCCCGAGGCACTCATACTCGACGGCGGCAAGGAAGGCTTCGGGCCGTCGATGACGCAGACCGAGATCAACGCCCTTATCCTTGTTCACGCCGCCTCTGGTGCGCATGTCGTGCGGCTGAAATCCGGTGACCCTACGGTTTTCGGACGGCTGGACGAGGAACTCGATGCCCTGGCGGCAAAAGGCATCCCCTACACCGTCATCCCGGGCATTACCGCTGCCTCCGCCGCCGTCGCAACGATCGGCCAGAGCCTGACGAAGCGGCGGCGCAACGCCTCGGTCCGTTTCCTGACGGGGCACGACATGAAGGGGTTCGCCGAGCACGACTGGGCCGCCCTCGCCCGTGCCGGCGAGGTTGCCGCGATTTACATGGGCAAGCGCACCGCCCGCTTCATCCAGGGGCGGTTGATGATGCATGGCGCAGATCCGGCGACCCCCGTCACCGTTATCGAGAATGCCTCGCGCCCGGATGAGCGCGTGCTCGAGACAACGCTCGCGTGCCTTGAACCCGATCTGAGCGCGGCGAACCTCACGGGCCCTGCTCTCACCCTTTACGGCCTCGCCCCCCGTGCGGCACTTGCCGCAACCGAAACGCTTCCTGTGCAGGAGATCGCCCGATGAGCCGCGCCTTTTCACCGAAAGTCGTCACCGCCAATCACCTTCTCGACGGCGATGCCGTCTGGCTCACGGAAGACGACCGCTGGACACGGGACATGCGCGAGGCAGAGCTTCTGGATGACGAGGCCCATGCGCAGCTTCGGCTTCTTCATGCTGAAAGCCAGCCGGATACGGTGGTCGGCGCTTACCTTGCCGATGCCGTTTCGGGAGGTTCGGGCCCCGAGCCCACCCATTTTCGCGAGGCGTTCCGCACGCGCGGCCCCTCGAACTACGCCCATGGCAAACAGGAGAGCGTCTGAGCCCCGCACAGGAAGATCCGCCGAGGATCGTCAGCAGGCTTCGAGGGAAGCCCGCACCACGGACGCCAAAGGAGATACCAGGCATGTACACCTATTCCGAGTTCGACGAAGCCTTCGTTCGCAAACGTGTCGCGCAGTTCCGCACCCAGGTGGAGCGCCGCATCGACGGATCGCTTACCGAGGACGAGTTCAAACCGCTCCGTCTGATGAACGGCCTCTATCTTCAGCTTCACGCCTACATGCTTCGGGTCGCGATCCCCTATGGCACGCTGAATGCGCGCCAGATGCGTCAGCTTGCGATGATCGCGGAGCGGTGGGACAAGGGTTACGGCCATTTCACCACGCGCCAGAACATCCAGTTCAACTGGCCCAAGCTCAGGGATGTGCCCGATATCCTCGATGCGCTGGCCGATGTCGGGATGCACGCGATTCAGACCTCGGGCAATACGATCCGGAACGTGACCGCCGACCATTTCGCCGGCGCGGCTGCCGATGAGATCGCCGATCCCCGGCCGGTGGCGGAACTTCTGCGCCAGTGGTCGACCGACCATCCCGAATTCCAGTTCCTGCCGCGCAAGTTCAAGATCGCGATCACCGGAAGCCCGAATGACCGGGCGGTGACGAAGGCCCATGATATCGGTCTTCGGATGGTCGAGAGGGACGGCGAAGCCGGGTTCGAGGTGATCGTGGGCGGCGGCCTGGGCCGGACGCCGATGATCGGCAAGGTGATCCGCGACTTCCTGCCGAAAGCAGACCTGCTTCCCTACGTCGAGGCGATCGTTTCGGTCTGGAATCTTCTCGGACGGCGGGACAACAAATACAAGGCGCGGATCAAGATCACCGTGCACGAGCACGGGATCGAAGAGATTTCGCGCCTCGTCGAGGCACGTTTCGCTGAAATCCGGCCAGCGTTCAGCGGGATCGACCAGGACGTGCTGGCCGGGATCGAAGCGCAGTTCGCGCCCCCCGCATTCGGCGATGCGGGCCCGATGCCGACAACCGATCCTGGCGCCGGCTTCCGCTCGTGGCTCGACACCAATATCGCGCCGCACCGGCGGGACGATCACGCCATCGTCTCGATCAGTCTCAAGGCTCATGGCGCGACGCCGGGGGATGCGAGTGCCGATCAGATGCGGGTGATGGCCGACCTCGCCGAGCGTTTTGCCTATGACGAATTGCGGATCAGCCATGAGCAGAACGTGATCCTGCCGCATGTGCCGCGCGACGCCCTTCCCGAGATCTATGCCGCGTTGCGCGACGCGGGGCTTGCGACCGCCAATATCGGGCTTGTCAGCGATATCATCGCCTGCCCCGGAATGGATTACTGCGCGCTGGCCACCGCACGATCTGTCCCGATCGCGCAGGAGATCGCGATGCGGTTCGACGAACTTAAGCTCGAGCACGAGATCGGGCCGCTCAAGATCAAGATCTCGGGCTGCATCAACGCCTGCGGGCATCACCATGTCGGCCATATCGGCATCCTCGGGCTCGACCGGGCCGGTGTGGAGAATTACCAGATCACGCTGGGCGGCGATGGCAGCGAGACGGCCGCCATCGGTGAACGCGCGGGGCCCGGTTTTTCCGCCGAGGAGATCGTGCCCGCGATCGAGCGGCTGATCGGGGCCTATCTCGATCACCGCGCGGACGCCGAAGAGACGTTTCTCGACACCTATCGCCGCCTCGGCCTCGCGCCCTTCAAGGCGGCCCTTTACCCCGAAACGGAGGCGCGCAATGCCGCTTGAGATCCCACTTGCCCCGGTGGCCGAACGTGTCGCCGACCTGAACGCCCGCTATCGGCACCATGCGGCGACCGAGGTGCTGGAGCATGCGCTGACCGACCCGCAGGTGGGGCGGATCGCCGTGGTTTCGTCCTTCGGGGCGGAATCGGTGGCGCTGCTGCACATGGTGTCGGTGATCGACGCGGACGTGCCGGTAGTCTTTCTTAACACCGAGATGATCTTTCCCGAGACGCTCGACTACCAGTGCGCGGTGGCGGAGCGGCTGGGCCTGACAAACCTGCGCATCACGCGGCCCGATCCGACGGAGCTGTTTCTGCGGGATCCTGAGAACGAGTTGCATCTGTCGGATCCGGATGCCTGCTGCGCGTTGAGGAAGATAGACCCCCTGGAGGATGCGCTGGACGGCTTCGATGCCTGGATCACGGGGCGGAAGCGGTTTCACGGGGGCAAGCGCGTGGCGCTGGATTTCTTCGAGGCGGCGGGATCGTGGATCAAGGTGAATCCGCTGGCGCATTGGAGCCCCGAGAACGTGGCTGACTACATGACGAACAACCGTCTGCCGCGGCATCCGCTGGTCGCGCGGGGGTTCCCATCGATCGGTTGCGTTCCCTGCACGTCGCGCGTGGCCGAGGGGGAAGACCCTCGGGCGGGGCGCTGGCGGGGACGCGAGAAACTGGAATGCGGCATACACTTCGTGAACGGCAAGGCAGTGCCTGTGCTGTCGCGGACGTGAGCCAGGATATGGGACGACCGAGATGAGCGAAGCCACTGTGATTGTGAACGACGCGGGCTTTGGGCCCGACGACTGGGCCGGGGAAATCGTTGCGCCCGAAGCGCTGGCGGCGAATGCGCCGGCCCGCGCCGTGAACCTGGGATCCGATGCCGACCCTGAGACACTTCGGCGTCACCTCGACTCTCTGGATCTGATCCGTGTGGCCTTCCCGAGTTTCGCCGACGGCCGCGGGTTCACCATCGCGCGGCGTCTGAGGCTGATGGGCTACAAGGGCCGGCTCAGGGCCACGGGCCACGTCATTGCCGATCAATACGCCATGGCACGCCGCGCGGGGTTCGACGAGATCGAGATTTCGCAGGATCTTGCCGCGCGACAGCCGGAAGAACAGTGGCTGCGCCGGGCCGACTGGCGCAGCCATGACTATCAGGCGCGCCTGCGCGGCTAGGCGCACTTTCCACCCCGAAACCGTTGGTATACGAACGAAGGCGGGCGCCCGGCGCCCGATTGTATGAGATGACCGAGCAACGCCCCGTGAACGAAGTCACCGCCACCAAGGCCCCCACCCTCCCCGATGCCCAGACCGTGACGGACGTCCGGCATTACACCGACCGCCTGTTCTCGTTCCGCACGACGCGGCCCGCCTCGCTGAGGTTCCGCTCTGGCGAGTTCGTGATGATCGGGCTCCTGGGCGACAACGGCAAGCCGCTCTTGCGCGCCTATTCCATCGCCTCGCCCTCCTGGGACGAGGAGCTTGAGTTCTATTCGATCAAGGTGCAGGATGGGCCGCTGACCTCGAAGCTTCAGCATATCAAGCCCGGTGATCAGGTGATCCTGCGGCCGAAGCCCGTGGGCACGCTGGTTCACGATGCGCTTCTGCCCGGCAAACGCTTGTGGCTTTTCGCGACCGGCACGGGGTTTGCCCCCTTCGCCTCGCTGCTGCGCGACCCCGAGACATACGAACGCTTCGAACAGGTCATCGTCACCCATACCTGTCGCGAAGTGGCGGAGCTGACCTATAGCCGCGATCTTGTCGACAACCTGAAATCCGACGAGCTGATGCAGGAACTGCTTGGTCAAGAGCACCTTGCCAAGCTGACCTACTATCCGACGACAACCCGGGAACAGAGCCCCAGGATGGGCCGGATCACCACGCTTCTGAAAGATGGCACGCTTCTGGAAGATATGGGGATCGACGGGATTTCGCCGGACACAGACCGCGCGATGGTCTGTGGCTCCATGGGGCTGAACCTCGACCTCAAGGAAATCCTCGAAGGTTTCGGGCTTGAGGAGGGCGCGAACAGCGATCCGAAGCATTACGTGGTGGAAAAGGCCTTCGTCGGCTGAAACCTATTGCCTTCAAACACGTTTGCCTGTTGAAGCCCGGCCCGGGAGCGATTACTTTCCCGGGCCATATTTGTTAGCAACCAAGGAGGCTTGAGATAGCCCGCAGACCCCACAACGCCCCGCCCACGCGGGACACCGGCCCCCGCGTCAACGATCGCATCAGGGCCCCTGAAATTCGCCTCATCGGAGCAGATGGGGAAAATGTCGGCGTCGTAAAGCCCGAGCGCGCGATGGAACTGGCCGAAGAGGCCGGTCTCGACCTTGTCGAGATTTCACCCAACGCAACGCCGCCTGTGTGCAAGATCATGGACTTCGGCAAGTTCAAGTATGAACAGCAGAAGCGTGAGAGCGAAGCCCGCAAGAAGCAGAAGACCATCGAGGTGAAAGAGGTCAAGTTCCGGCCCAACACCGACACGCATGACTATGACGTCAAGATGCGCAACGTGGTTCGCTTCCTCGAAAACGGTGACAAGGTGAAGGTCACGCTGCGATTCCGCGGCCGTGAGATGGCCCACCAGGAGCTTGGCCGCGATCTTTTGGAGCGTGTGGCCGCCGATGTCGTCGAGATCGGCAAGGTCGAGAACATGCCGAAGATGGAAGGGCGCCAGATGGTGATGATGATCGGGCCGGCCAAGTAGATGGCCGGCGCTGGTTCGCACCCGCGCTTCACCTATTCAGACTTCGAACGCTTCCCGGACGGTCGGATCTTCAATGCCACCTGTCTGCGGAACAATCCCCCCATGGTGGCCCGCCTCGCCCGTCTGCTTGACGGGCGGCGCGGGCCGGTTCTGGAGATCGGCGCGGGCACGGGCCAGCATGCCGCCGCCTTTGCGCTCGCCTTCCCGGAACTCGACTGGGTGCCGTCCGATCCCGACCCGCAGCACCGCGCCTCGATCGCGGCCTGGCAAGCGATGCTTCGCGCGCCTGAGCGCCCGCCCCTGGAGATCGATGCGGCAGACAACTGGGCCGAATCGCCTGAGGTTCGGGAATTGGGCCCGCTGACCGCTGTCGTTTCCATGAATGTCGCCCATATTGCCCCTGTCGAGGTGACCCAAGGCATTATCTGCGGTGCGGCCGCCGCGATGGCCCCTGGCGGGCTTCTGCTTTTCTATGGGCCGTTTGCCATTGGCGGGCGCCATACGGGCCCCGGCAATGCGGCATTCGACGCGGATCTTCGGGCGCGCAATCCGGCCTGGGGAATTCGCGATGTCGGGGATCTGGCCGGGATCGCTACGCCCCTTGGCTTCACCGCACCGGACATTCTGGCGATGCCCGCCGACAATCGCCTTCTCGTCTTTCGACGCTGATCTTCCGACGAGCCCCCTTCCCCGCCCCGTCGTCGATGCCGCTTCTCATTCACCATTTTGGTTGACTGAAGGGATTTGGCATTTTATTCACCCATATGGTTGAACGAGAATCGGACAGTCTTTCAGAAGTCTTCAAGGCCGTGAGCGACCCGACGCGCCGGGCCCTTCTGACCATTCTTGTCCAGGAGGGGCCCCTGCGGGTCACCGATCTCGCGTCACGGTTCGATATGAGCCTGAACGCGATTTCCAAACACATCCGCGTTCTTGAAACTGCCGGTCTCGTCAGCCGCGAAACCCGGTGGCGTGAACACCTGATCGCCGCCGAATTGGAGCGAACCCGCCTGATCGACGCCTGGTTCCGCCAACTCCGTTCTGCTTGGGAGCTTCGGCTGAACCGTCTTCAGGAGGTTCTGGAGGACCCCGAGACATGACAACCGACCTGTCCCTGAAAGTTACCCAGCAGATTGCTGCCCCGCCCGAGCGCGTTTTCGACGCCTGGCTTGACCCCAGGATGCTGACGAAATTCATCACGCCGGACCCGGGCTTCGCCGAGCCCGAAGTTTCGAACGACCCGCGCGAGGGCGGGCGGTTCGACATCATCATGAAAGCCGATCGCGACCTGCCGCACTGGGGGATCTACAAGGTGATCGACCGGCCGAAACGGCTTGTCTTCACCTGGGTATCGGAATGGTCACTCGAGGACAGCGTGGTTACTCTTACCTTCGCACCGAAGGACGGGGGGACGGAGGTGACGCTCGTCCACGAACGGTTCAAGAACGAAGAGATCCGCGACAATCACGAGCGCGGGTGGGGATCAATTCTTGCACGGCTCAAGGCAGAAATGAGCTGATTTCTCACACGCCCGAGACGTTGTGGCGGGACAGGGCGGCGACGCCGCCCTGCCCCTTCAAGCCGGGCAATCAGAAGTCTTTCGCGATCCGGCGATCGCCAAGCAACGGCGTGATCCGGCGCACGACGACGCGGCGGTTCGCCTCTTCCGCGGCTTCTGTCTGGATCTTCAGCGCACTTTCGCCATAGCCCTGCACCACGAGGTTTTCAGGCGGCACATCGAAAAACTCCGTCAGGGCGAGGGCCACGGTTTCGGCCCGCCTGTCAGAAAGTGCGAGGTTCAGCGCGGCGGAGCCGGTTGCATCCGTATGCCCTTCCACGAGGAAGACCTCGCCGGGGCGGGCATCGATGAGATCCCTGAGCGCGATCCCCAGATCTGCGAGTTCGCCCGCAAGTTCCGGCCGGATCGCGGCGGAGCCCAGCGCGAAGGTGATCGCCTCGACCTCGATCGTGGGAACGAGTTCGCGAACGGCGCGGATCTCGCGGATCTGCGCGAGAGAGAAGTTGCGCCCGAAATCGCGCGCGAGTTCCGCCTCGATCGCGGCGCGGAGCGCATCGTCGCTGGCACTGTCGCGAAGCGATATCGTTTCGGTTGCCGGGGGCGGCAGCGTGGCGACATCGACCGGTTCGTAGGTTTCGGTATCGTCGAAGAGAAGCACCTGCGTGCCGTCTTCGAGCACCCGGACGCGACGCAGGACGCGGCCGTCGGCAGCCCGGATCGTCACGATCTTGCGTCCATCGGGCTGGATCAGCGTCTCGCGCGTCGAGCCGTCGGAAAACCGTTCTGTCCGGACCTCGGACCCGGGCTGACGCAGCAGGGTGTCGTCATCCTTCAGAACGCGGAACTCGTCGCCGCGCTGGACGACGACCCGGTCACCGGTGTTCGAGACGATGCGGTCGCCGTTGTCGAGGAGTTCGCCAACCGCGATGGCGCCGAGACCGACGAGCAGCGCCTTCTCGAAGGTGCTGAGGCCTTCGTCCTTCTGGCCTGTGGGCGCAGCCGTGGCGGCATCCGTACCGGACGAAACGGTGCGATCGAACTCTTCCGATGCGCGTCGCGTCTCTCCTTCAGCGACAGTGCTTTCTTCCACGACGACGTCGGCGGTGTCAGCCTCGGTATCTGCGGATGCCGCGGCAGCTGCAGCGGCAGCCTCCGAAGCTTCGGCAAGGCGATCCCTCAGCTTCTGGCCGGGCGTGTCTGCACCCTCGGCGGCAGGCACGGCCGTGTCAGCCGACGCAGTATCTGCGCCGTCACCCGTTTCCGCAGCTTGCCCTGTGTCGGCCGGTTCCTCTGTCGCCTCGCGCGCCGCCGCGCGGCTTTCGAGCTTCTCGCGCAGAGTTTTTCCTGTCGCGTCTCCGTCCGCCGCACTATCTTCCGCTGAGTCCACGGGCGTTTCTGTTTCAGCGGAGGCAACCGGGGCATCGGCAGGTGCATCGGTTTCGGCGGTTTCAGCGGGACGTTCCGCAGGGGGATCAGTGGCAGCGGGTGCAGCCGTCTCCGCCGCCTGCTCGACAGGTTGCTCCTGTGCCGGTGGGACCGCCGGCGGTGCTTCGGCAGTTTCGGACTCAGCTGCACCCGTGTCTGCCTGCGCTTCAGCCGTCGGCTCGGCACCGGATGCCTCTGACGCCTGTTCAGCGCTTGCAAGCACATCGCCTTCGTCGCTCAGACAGGGATATTCGGCAGCCTCACCGGCTTCACAGGCCGGGAGCCGGCGTGCCTGCAGCATGTTGACCCTCTCGCCGTCAAGAAGGCAGGGCACCCCCCCGCCCGGGCCGCACTCCGGCAGTCCGGACTGGGCGGAAACGCCTCCGGACAGCCCCAGCAAGAGCCCGCTCGCGACGGTCGTGGATAGCAAGAATCTTACGTGTGGCACCAGTCATCTCCTTCGTTGACGGCCAAGACTTGCACAGGAAACTCTGGCGCGGCAGCCGTGGTTCCAACACCGGCTTTTCTTAAGCAAACCCCCGCCGACCGTCGCGCTTCCGCCGCAATCCGGTGCCGTTTTCGAAACGGAAGGTCGACACCGTGCGGGTTGGTTCTATTTCATAAACAGTCTTGACCATCCATTCAGGTTCATTTGCCATGGGTTCGGGGCGCCCGCTAGTTTGGCGGTCGTAAGGGTTGGGGTGAGTAACGATGTCAGAGCTTGTCACTCTGTCGGAACAGCTGACCGATGAGGAATGGCTCTCCGAGATAGAAGAGATCGGCAAGGACCGCGGGTATTTCGAGCGCGTGGGCGATCGTCATGCCGCGCTGTTCCTCGATGAGTCGCTTGACGTTCTTCTTGTCAGTTTCGACACGATCGCGTCGGCCCGTGCCGGAAGCGCATCGGGTATTCCGCACGGCATGCTTCAGGCGGAAATCAACGGCTGGTCCCATCTTTCCCTGATCGCGCAGACCCCAACCTGGTTTCGCGATCCGGCCGTCTTCGCCTATTTCGACCGCCTGGTGGACGACGCGTTCTTCGAAGACTTCGAAACCGTGATCTTCTATGGCGCAGGTATGTCCGGCTATGCGGCTTCTGCCTTTTCCGTCGCTGCACCGGGCGCAATCGTTCTTGCCGTGTCGCCCCAGGCCACCCTCGACCCGTCCATCGCATCCTGGGATGATCGCTTTGCCACCGAACGGCGGCGCGATTTCACCTCGCGCTACGGCTTCGCACCCGACATGCTCGAAGCCGCGCAGGCGGCTTACATCATATACGATCCCTTCGATGAGCTTGACGCGATGCATGCCGCCTTGTTCCGCGGGCAGCAAATCCACAAGATCCGCCTGCGCCACGGGGGCGGCAATCTTGGGCGCACGGTTCAGGAGATGAGCATTCTTGGCCAGATCTTCCGGGCCGCCGCCGCAGGAAGCCTGAGCGAGCGCACGCTGTTCCGCGCGCTGCGCAAGCGGCACGATTACCTGCCCTACCTACGGAACGTTCTGAACCGGCTGCATGTGGAAGAGCGCCATTACCTGATCGCGCTGCTTTGCCGTTCCGTACTTGACCGGAAGAATGCGCCACGCTTCCGCCATCACCTGGAACTGAGCGAGCATCGCCTGAGCGAAGAAGGCCGAAAGCTTCCGCCACGCCACCGGAAAGGGCGGGCAGCGGACAGGTTCCCGGAACTGCGGGAATAGCGGCCCGCGTCCGGGTCTAAAGCCCCCCGGCCTCTTTCAAGAAATCCACGATTTCCGGCACACCCACACCCTGGCGCAGGGATGCCATAACGTAGGGCCGCCCCTGCCGTGCCGCCGCCGTGTCGCTTTCCAGAAGCGTGCGGTCGACGCCCACATGGGGCGCGAGATCTGTCTTGTTGACGACCAGCAGATCGGATTTCGCGAGCCCGGGGCCGCGCTTGCGCGGAATGTCCTGTCCGGCGGCCGTATCGATGACGTAGATCGTGAGATCCGCCAGTTCGGGGCTGAAGGTCGCCGCCAGATTGTCGCCGCCCGATTCGATGAAAATCACGTCGAGATCGGGGATACTTTCGCGGAAGGCCGCAACCGCGGCGAGGTTGATCGAGGCATCCTCGCGGATCGCAGTATGCGGACAGCCGCCGGTTTCGACACCGCTGATGCGGTTTTCGGGCAGGATCTGCGCCCGCATGAGGAATTCCGCGTCTTCGCGGGTGTAGATGTCATTGGTAATGACGGCGACCGAATAGTCGTCTTTCATCGCGGCGCAGAGCGCTGCGGTGAGCGTCGTCTTGCCGGCGCCCACGGGGCCACCGATGCCCACGCGGAGAGGGCCGTTCGCGCTTGTCATGAGCGGTAGATCCTGACGTCGAGCGTTTCGTGTTCCATGGCGGCGAGGTCGGCCCCAAAGGCCGAGGCGGTGATCTTGTCGAGGGGGGGGGCCGCAGCGCGCGTGGCGGTGGCGAGGATCAGAGGGCGCAGCGCTTGCAGAACGCCCTGCCCGACCGTCTGGCCGAGCGGGATAAAGCGAACCGCCACGGAGACGAGGTTGCCGGCGAAAGCCTGAAGGTAGAGGGCCGCCACAAGCTCGGCCGGAAGGCCCAGACCGGCGGCAGCGCGACCGACGGCAAGCGGCATGGCAAGGGGCGGATCGGTGCGGCCCGTCAGCGCGTTCACGGTTTCGGTGAAGGCACGGCCCTGGGCCAGGGTTTCGTCATGCCGTTCACGGCTTGCGCTCAGTGACAAGGCGAGGTCGTTCAGAGCCTCGTGGTTGGCCCCGTCCCGGAGCGCATGGCAGAGAAGCACCGCATCGGTGCGGCCCGAGCCGTCGGAGACGACCGTACCGATCCACCGCCTTGCATCCTCGGCGGTGCTGACATGCCCCCGGGACACAGCGGCCTCCAACCCATGTGAATAGGCGTAGCCGCTGACGGGAAAGGCCGGTGACAGCCATTGCGTCAAGGTCAGCAGCGCGGTGTCTTCGTCGATCGGCATCAGGCGTGCGAATGGCCGTGATCGTGGGAGTGCCCGAAGGTGCGCCCGTGACCGTAGGCGCCGCCTTCCGGCGAAAAGGGGCCTGTGACGGCCGTGACGCGGGCGCCGAGCTGTTCCAGCATCTGCCGCAAGACGTGATCCTCGCGAATGTAGAGCGCGTCGGCCTCGATGCGGCAGGGGGTGTGGCGGTTTCCGATGTGCCAGGCCAGGCGCGCCAGATCGCCTTCGACCCTGAGGAGCGGCTCTGCGGCCGGTTCGATGCGGATCCGGCGGCCATCGTCGAGTTGGAACGCTTCGCCGCTGCCGACCGAAACCACCTCAGGCAGGTCGACGAGAAAACCGAGCCCCCCCACGCTTTGAAGCCGCTTCCTGCGGATCAGCCGTGCCTCGTAATCGAGCGCAACGTAATCGCCGCCCGCATCGGCAGGCACGATCCCCGTGGCGCGTGGAAGGGTCATCTGGGCACTCCGCCTCGTCTTATCCGGAGAGAGAGTGTCGGCTTCAGAAAGGAAGGGCAAGAGCATCACCGCGTCGGACACCACACTGCAGCGGCGGTGCCCGGAAATTCAGCAGGCTGATAACCTCAGCCGAGACAACGGTAGCCCGCGGCGCGGACGAAGAAGTCGTCGGAGCCCGGCCCGCCCGCTTCGAGAACCGCTGTGTCGGCACCTGTCGCGCGGATTTCTTCAAGCGTCTCGTTTCGCGCCAGTTCCAGCGCCTTTTCCCGCACAAGTTCTCCTGAAACACCCGTGGTCGTGGTGATGGTCGAGACCGGTGTGCATTCCACGACCTCGGCCTGGGTTACGACGCGCACACCCGAGGTGTCCACGAGCGGGGAGGCAGGCTCACAGGCTGCGAGCCCCAGGATTGCGAGTGGCAGGATGCGCTTCATGGACCTCTCCCGGTTGCGGTTCGCCGCCAGAAAGCACGGACTGGCGGGAAGGCGCAAGCGGGCAGTCTCAGCGGGCGCCGAGACCGGCGATGTATTGCTTCCGGAGCGCGTCGCGGGTGAGCCCGCGGGCGGCCAGTTCGTCGTCGGTCAGCGAAAAGAGATGCGCCATGCGCTTGGCCTCGGCGATATCGCCGAACAGGTGAGAAATGCCATTGAGGAGGTTCATCGACCCGGTCCTTGCTTTGTGTCGTTGCCTGGGTATGTGCCCGCGCAGGTTGCGCATAACAACGGACAGATCGGCAAAGCCGGGTTGCGCCCCGCGCAAGACCTTCAGGTTTCTTTGCAGAGCGAACCGGCGGATCAGAGGCGGCGGACGGTATCGCCCACCGCGATCTCTCCATCTCTCGTGACGCGCGCATATATGCCGCGCAGACGGTGTGCCTTGCCTTCACCGGTGTTCACGAAGACGCAGGCATCCCTGCCATAGCGTTCAATGAAGCTTTCGCAGCCGTTATGCGGGACCGGCGTCACAATGAACTCGGCACTGCCGATCGAAAAACGCGTGCCGGGAGGCATCGAGGCGGGCGTCAGATCCATCTCCAGAAACAGATTGTCACCGGCGGGCGGCCAGTTCTCGGGCGCACCGGCGATCGCCTCGATCACCCGGCTCATCATCATGCAGATCTGAACTTCGGGGTGAGGCGTGCCATCGTCCGCCGTCATCCAGCAGCCGCGGGACCAGTGATCGCCCTCCACCCCGAATTCGGCGGTGACGCGCACGCGCTGAGGCAGCGTCCGCTCGCCATGATCCGGGCGCGAAATGATCATGTCGACGCGACCCTCTTCCTTCGGAGCGTCGAGGATATGGGGCATTGCTTCCTTGAGTTCCGCCATCGTCCGATGCGGCCGGGTCATCTGATCCATGGGTCAATCCTCTTTCGGCGGCGGGACAACATCCTGCGTCAACAAACGTTAGAACAGGAAATAGCGCTGCGCCATGGGAAGAACCTCTGCCGGTTCGCAGGTCAGGAGTTCGCCATTCGCGCGCACCTCGTAGGTTTCGGGATCAACCTCCACCTCCGGCGTCGCGTCGTTCAGCACCATGTCGCGCTTTCCGATGCCGCGCGTGTTTTCCACCGCCAGCACGGCCTTCGAGAGACCAAGACGGTCGTCGATGGCATCGTCCATAGCCGCCGCCGACACGAAAGTGACGGCAGAGCGTTCGACCGCCCGCCCGTAGGCCCCGAACATGGGTCGCGAATAAACCGGTTGCGGCGTTGGGATCGAGGCGTTCGGATCCCCCATCTGCGCGCAGGCGATCGACCCGCCGATCAGCACCATCTCGGGCTTCACGCCGAAGAACGCCGGATTCCAGAGGACGAGATCGGCGCGCTTGCCTTCTTCCACCGAGCCGATTTCCTTCGACAGCCCGTGCGCAATGGCAGGGTTGATCGTGTATTTCGCGATGTAGCGGCGGACGCGCAGGTTGTCGGCCGGGCCGGTTTCCTCGGCCAGTTGCCCGCGCTGGCGCTTCATCTTGTCGGCGGTCTGCCAGGTGCGGATGATCACCTCGCCCACACGGCCCATGGCCTGGCTGTCCGACGCGATGATCGAAAACGCGCCCATGTCATGAAGGATATCTTCCGCAGCGATGGTTTCCTTCCGGATCCGGCTTTCGGCGAAGGCGACATCTTCGGGGATCGCCTTGTCGAGGTGATGGCACACCATAAGCATGTCGAGATGCTCTTCGAGCGTATTGACCGTATAGGGCCGCGTCGGGTTCGTGGAAGACGGCAGGACGTGGTCGAGCCCACAGACCTTGATGATGTCAGGCGCATGGCCACCACCCGCGCCTTCTGTGTGGAAGGCATGGATCGTGCGGCCTGCCATGGCCTTGATCGTGTTCTCGACGAATCCGCTTTCGTTCAGGGTATCGGTGTGGATCATCACCTGCACATCCATCGCATCGGCGACGGAGAGGCAGCAGTCGATGGCACCGGGCGTCGTGCCCCAGTCTTCATGGAGCTTCAGCGCGCAGGCGCCAGCCTTGATCTGTTCTTCGAGGGCAGCGGGTTGCGAGGCGTTGCCCTTCCCCGCGAAGGCCAGATTCATCGGAAAGGCATCGGCCGCCTGAAGCATCCGCCCGATATGCCAGGGCCCGGGGGTACAGGTTGTTGCCAGCGTGCCATGTGCGGGCCCGGTTCCGCCGCCGAGCATGGTGGTGAGCCCGGAATGGAGCGCATCCTCGATCTGCTGGGGGCAGATGAAATGGATATGCGCATCGAATCCGCCAGCAGTGAGGATCCTGCCCTCACCCGCGATCGCCTCTGTCCCCGGCCCAACGATGATATCGACGCCGGGCTGGGTGTCGGGATTGCCCGCCTTGCCGATCTTCGCGATCCGCCCGCCCCTCAGGCCGACGTCGGCCTTGTAAATGCCGGTGTGGTCGATGATCAGCGCGTTCGTGATGACGGTGTCCACCGCGCCGTCTGCGCGGGTGGTCTGGGCCTGCCCCATCCCGTCGCGGATCACCTTGCCGCCACCGAACTTCACCTCTTCCCCGTAGATCGTCAGATCACGCTCGACCTCGACGAAAAGCTCAGTGTCGGCGAGGCGCACCATGTCGCCGGTCGTGGGGCCGTACATGTCGGCATAGGCGGCGCGGGAAAGACTGGAGGGCATTTGTCACCTCAGGGCTGGCAGGATGCGTAGAGCGGTGATTGTTCGCGGTGGTTTGCGATCACCCGTCGCCGGCAGTCTTTGCGGGCGGCAGATCGGGTGCGAGCGAGACCGGCTTCTTGCGGGCAGGTGCAGGCGCCGCAGGCTTCGGCGCGGGCGATACCTGAACGAGCGTGGGTTTCGAGGGTGCGGGTGTCGCTGATGCGGGTTTGGATGCCACCTTCTTCGGGGCTGCTTTTTTCCTGGGAGCCGCCTTCTTGGCCGCGGGCTTCTTCGTGACAGGTTTGGCCTTGATCTTGGCGGGCGGTTTTGGGGCCGGCTTCGGCGCTTCCACAACCGCATTCGCGACCGGTGTAGCGGCCTGCCGCGCTGTTGTGCTTCGGGCGGCGGCGCGGCGCGCGGAGGCTTTCCGCTCTGCCGAGCGTCGCGACGGCGCCGCGGCCGGCGTGCCCGCGAGAAGCCCCTCGGGCAGAAACGGGTTCATGGCACAGGCCAGGGCATAGCTCTGGCGCGCGAAATCAATCTGGAAGAGGGCGAGATCGGTGTAGAACTGCACCGGATTTCTGAAAGCGTCCATCGGGTCGGGAAAGTTCACGGGAGCATTCCTTTCGTGGGGAGAATCGTTGGTCAGTCGAGGGGGCCCATAACGGTCTGATTGAACCCCTGGACGATCCGGGAACCGCCATAGGCAATAAGCCGCACCTCGCGGGATTGTCCGGGTTCGAAGCGGACCGCCGTACCGGCAGGGATGTCGAGCCGGTGGCCACGCGCGGCCGCCCGATCGAAGGAGAGCGCGGCGTTTGTTTCGGCAAAGTGATAATGGCTGCCGACCTGAACGGGCCGGTCGCCGGTGTTCGCGACCTCGAGAGTGATCTGCGGCCGGTCCGCATTGAGCGTGATGTCACCCGGCTTGGTGATGACTTCTCCGGGGATCACAGCTCGTCTCCGTAGTCGGGCGCCTGGCGCTTCTGGATACGATCGATGATCCGGGGCCCGAAGACGCCAAGAGCAGCGCCGACCGCCAGCGCGAAAGCCGAACCGTTGCCGAAGACAGAGGCCAGGATAGCTGCGCCGATCAGGCAGATCGCGAAGCTGAAAACACGGAGTTCGAGTTCGCTCATCGGCGCATCGGAAAGGAGCACGCCTTCGAGGAGTTTCTTTACATGAGGTTCGGCGTAGGGCGCTGCCGCACCGGCGGCGATCCCGAGAATGACGGTTGCAAGCATCTGGATTCTCCCAGCTAGCGGATCGGGTGGTGGACGGTCACGAGCTTCGTTCCGTCCGGAAAGGTCGCTTCCACCTGTACATCATGAATCATCTCGGCGATTCCCTCCATGCACTGATCCTTGCGGACGACATGGGCGCCCGCCTCCATCAGATCGGCGACGGAGCGGCCGTCGCGCGCGCCTTCCACGACGAAATCGGTGATCAGCGCAATCGCTTCGGGGTGGTTGAGTTTTACCCCGCGCGCCAGCCGGTTGCGTGCGACCATGGCCGCGACGCTGACCAGAAGCTTGTCCTTTTCCCGAGGTGTCAGGTTCATGTCCCGTCCCTATCCTTGCCAAACCCGGGGAAGCGGTGCGCCCCGGAGGTATTCAAGTACATTGCGCAAGACACGCCGCAAAGCCGCCGGTTCCGTTGAGACGGCGCGCAGGATGAGCTTTCCGTCCCATCCGCTTGCTGCGACGCGCAGGCCGTCCGGCGCCCCGTCGATGCACGCCCTGAGCGCGCTCAGCCTGTCTTCGGCCGCGGGCGCGATGAAGGCCACTGTCGCGAACGCCCGCGCGCCCTCGAGCCCGGCCGATGCGCTTGGCTCTGACAGCTGGGATGTCCCGATCTCGAGCGGCTCGGTCCAGACCGGGCGCCCCGAGCGAAAGACGCGCCGCATATCGGTGAAAGACAGGTTCGTCACCGTCTCGCCCATGGCTTCCCGACCAAGCACGACCATTTCCGACAGCAGGCAAGCGGCCCCCGCATCGAGATGAATCTCGGTCCGCCGGGCGAGCCCTGCACCTTCGAAAAGAATCGTCTCCTGCGGAAGCCAGTCAACGCGCCCGCCCGCGCCCACGCGCAGGTCAACATCGACATCTGCCTCGCCCGCACCGGCGCGGTAGGCGCGTTCGGCCGTCTGTGTGGTGCCCGTGATCCACGCGCCCTTTCCCACGGACAGGCCATACCTCAGCCGGTCACCGCCCGTCAGACCGCCGGCTGTGTTGAGAAACACGATCTCGGGTGTGGCCGCGTGCGTTCGCGGCAGGAAGGCCTTGGCGGAACCGGCTTGCGCCAGGCGCTCAAGCCCGCCCGTGCCGATTGAAACCGCAGCGCGGCCGCGCATACGCTGCATTGCTGTCATCTGGGTGTCGAGCATAGAAGGCGGCGCGGTGTTCCGTGACTGCGGGTGCTCCCACCCTAGTCACGCCAAGGGGAGGTGCAATGGCACCCGGCGTCATTTCGCCTGCGCTCGCCGCCTTCGCGGGCGTGTGCCCAAAAAACATGCAAACCTCGCCTCTGGTGTCTGACGAGGGTATCGGATACGCCCCGGCCCCATGACCGATCGTCTTACAATCCGCCGCCCCGACGACTGGCACCTGCATCTGCGCGACGGTGAGATGCTGAAGGCCGTCCTTCCCGAGACCACACGCCACTTCGCACGCGCGATCATCATGCCGAACCTCGTTCCACCGGTGGTCACGGCCGCTGATGCCGCCGATTACCGCGACCGGATCATGTGGGCGAAGCCGAAGAATTCTGATTTCAAGCCGCTGATGACGCTGTACCTGACGGAGGACACGGAGGTGCGCGACGTGCGCGCGGCGGCAGAGATCGGCCTGATCCACGCGCTGAAACTGTACCCTGCAGGTGCCACGACGAACTCCCAGTCCGGCGTTCGCGACTTCAAGAAGGTCACCCGTGTTCTGGAGACGATGGCGCAGATCGGTTTGCCGTTGTGCGTGCACGGCGAGGTTACCAACCCGGAAGTTGACATCTTCGACCGCGAGGCGGCGTTCATCGAACGCGTGCTTGACCCGATCCGGCGCGAGATTCCGGAGCTTCGGGTGGTGATGGAGCACATTACGACGAAGGACGGGGTGGATTACGTGGCCGGGGGCGGCGACACGATCGCAGGCACGATCACCGTCCACCACCTCGTGATCAACCGAAACCACATTCTCGCAGGCGGGATCCGGCCCCATTACTATTGCCTGCCGGTCGCGAAGCGCGAGGAGCATCGCATCGCCCTCAGGGCCGCCGCGACTTCGGGTGATCCGACCTTCTTCCTCGGCACAGACTCCGCCCCCCATACCGATGCGGCGAAGCTTCAACCCTGCGGGTGCGCCGGGTGTTTCACAGCACCCAATGGGCTTTCGATCCTCGCTCAGGTCTTCGAGGAGGATGGCGCGCTGGACCGGCTGGAAGGGTTTGTCTCGGAGTATGGGCCGCGCTTCTATCGCCTGCCGCTGAACGACGGCACGGTGACGCTCGAAAAGGGCCCGCCGGTCGAGTACCCCGCCCAGATCGAGACGGGCGACGGCCCGGTGACCGTTTTCGACCCCGGCATGCCGCTTTACTGGAGGGTCGTCGACTGAGGGCAGCGCCACTGGAAGACGCAGCGCCACTGGAAGACACTGCCCCGAGGACCACGCAAAGGAACGAGAGATGATCCCCACGAGCTTCCCCCCGCAAGACGAAATCGCCCGGCTGACCGCGTCGATGCTTCTGGAGGTCGAGGCGATCCATTTCAATGCAGAGGAGCCGTTTACGCTTTCGAGCGGCCTGCCCTCGCCCACCTATATCGATTGCCGCAAGCTGATCAGCTTCCCGCGCGTGCGGACGACGCTGATGGATTTCCTGGCGGTGACAGTCATGCGGGAAGCCGGGTTCGAAGCCTTCACGAACGTGGCCGGCGGCGAAACGGCAGGCATCCCCTTCGGCGCACTGATGGCGGAACGCCTGGCGCTTCCCATGACCTACGTTCGGAAGAAACCGAAAGGCTATGGGCGGAACGCACGGATCGAAGGGGTGATGGGCGAAGGCGACCGGGTTCTGCTTGTCGAGGACCTCGCCACCGACGGGGGATCGAAGCTTTCCTTCGTCGAGGCGATTCGGGAAACGGGGGCAAGCTGCGGCCACACGGCCGTGATCTTCTTCTACGGGATCTTCCCCGGGGCGGAGGAGAAACTGGCTTCGGAAGGCGTCAGACTCCACCGTCTGTGCACCTGGAAGGATGTTGTGGAAGTGGCCCGCGCGGAAGGAAAATTCGACGCTGCGACCCTGTCGGAAGTGAAGGCCTTTTTGGCCGCACCACGGGCCTGGCAGGAGGCGCGAGGCGCGAAGATCGCCGATTGAGCAGTGGCTCATTCGTAACAATTTTTTAAACAGCATTCCCACAGTATCATGTGTGTCACTGCGTGATTTCCACGTGATATTGTGTTATAGAGGTGGTCCACAGGCTATCCACAGGGATTTCCAGATTGCCAATTGCCTGGCCTTCGGGCTACGCCGCTAGGCCTAACGAGAAAAGAAGGCGGGAGCGGGTATGAACCAGGTTGCGCGTGTAGGTGACGTGCCTGCCGAAGAGGCGGCGACGGTCCCTCATAATGTCGAAGCCGAGCAGCAGCTTCTTGGCGCGATCCTTACCAATAACGAGCTTTACGACCGGGTCGCCTCGATCATTTCCGAGGCGCATTTCTATGAACCGGTGCATGCCCGGATCTGGGAGGTTGCGGCGGCTCGGATCTCGAAGAATGCACTGGCCTCACCCGTCACGCTTAAAGCGTTCCTTGAGGACGACGAGGGGTTGAAGGAACTTGGCGGCGCGGCCTATCTCGCGCGGCTTGCAGGTGCCGCGATCTCATCTTTCGCCGCCCGCGACTACGCGCAGATGATCCACGATCTGGCGATCCGGCGGAGCCTGATGGACATCGGCCGGTCGATGACCGATTCAGCCCAGCAGGTCGATGTGGCCCGCGAACCGAAGGACCTGATCGTCGAGGCGGAACAGGCGCTGTACCAGCTTGGCGAAGCCGGCCAGGCCAGCCAGGGATTTCAGAGCTTTCTCAAGGCTGTGACGGATGCGGTGAATGTGGCGAACGCCGCTTATCAGCGCGATGGCGGCATGGCGGGGATTCCCACCGACCTGATCGACCTCGACAAGAAACTGGGCGGGCTTCACAAGTCCGACCTTCTGATACTCGCCGCCCGTCCATCTATGGGCAAGACCTCTCTTGCCGTGAATATCGCGTTCAATATCGCGAAAGCCTACAAACGAGGGCAGAAGCCTGATGGCAGTACCGGCGCAGTCGAAGGTGGCTGCGTCGGTTTCTTTTCCCTCGAAATGAGTGCCGAACAGCTGGCCGCGCGGATCCTGTCGGAGGCTTCGGAAGTGCCGTCGGAACAGATCCGGCGGGGCGACATGACCGAAGCGGAGTTCCGGCGCTTCGTCGAGGCCGCGAAGACGCTCGAGGCTTGCCCGCTTTACATCGACGACACGCCAGCCCTGCCGATCAGCCAGCTTGCCGCCCGCGCGCGGCGACTGAAGCGCGAGCATGGGCTTGACGTTCTTTTCGTCGACTACCTGCAGCTTGTGCGGCCCGCGAGCGCGAAGGACAGCCGGGTGAATGAGGTTTCGGAAATCACGCAAGGTCTGAAGGCCATCGCGAAGGAACTCGATATTCCGGTCATCGCGCTCTCGCAGCTTTCACGACAGGTCGAGTCGCGCGAGGACAAGCGCCCGCAGCTGTCGGACCTGAGGGAATCGGGATCGATCGAACAGGACGCGGATGTGGTGATGTTCATCTTCCGCGAGGAATACTACAAGGAACGCGAGAAGCCCGGCGATCACGAGCTGGAGAAGATGGCGCAGTGGCAGGAGGAGATGGAACGCCTCCATGGCCGCGCCGAAGTAATCATAGGCAAGCAGCGCCACGGGCCGATCGGCACCGTTGAGCTGAGCTTCGAGGGCCGGTTCACCCGTTTCGGCAACCTCGTCAAGCCGTGGCAACAGGGCGGCGACAGCGACTTCTGAGCGAAAGGGAATTGCCTGGCCTTGCGGCCAGGTCATGCCTTTTGCGCAGTCTGCCCAAGATGAAGTGAATAGACAGAGGCCTCGGGCCCGCGTCATGATCGGATCATGCGGATCCTCGTTTTGTGCTGCCTTCTTCTCCTTACCGCCCCGCTCCGGGCCGAGGAGGTCGACGTGGAACTTTTCCTTGCGGTCGACGTGTCGCGCTCGATGTCGCCTGCGGAACTCGAGATCCAGCGAAGGGGATATGCCGAGGCGCTTCGGTCAGACGAGGTGATCGCGGCGATCGAAGGCGGGCTGATCGGGCAGATCGCACTCACCTATGTCGAATGGGCCGGATCGACCTCGCAGCGGGAGGTCGTGCCATGGACGCTGATCCGCAACCGCGCCGAAGCCGAGGCCTTCGCCCGCCGGATTGAAACCCATTTTGATCCGGGGCTGAGGCGCACCTCGATCTCGGGGGCGTTACGATATGCCGCCGAAGGGCTTCGGAACAATGAATTCATAGGGTTGCGGCAGGTTATAGATGTTTCGGGTGACGGGCCGAACAATTCGGGCGCGCCGGTTCTGGCCGCCCGCCGTGTGGTGCTTGAACGCGGCATAACGATCAACGGCCTGCCGCTCATGACCCGTGACGGGCTTGGCGTGCGCTGGCACCTGGAGGACCTGGATCTTTACTATGCATCCTGCGTGATCGGCGGGCCGGGCGCCTTCTCGATTCCTGTTCGCGACTGGTCGGAATTCGCGGGCGCCGTGCGCAAGAAACTCGTCTGGGAGATCGCCGGAGAACGCCAGCCACGGCTCTGGCACGCCCAGCATATAGGGGCCGGCCCGGACGGCTATGACTGCATGATCGGTGAAAAGATCTGGGAGCGGAACCGCCGCTTCTGGGAGGGCCCCTGAGCGGAGGCCTTGACGCCACGCCCGGGCCTGTCAGAAGAGGCCCATGGGCACGGGCAGGCTGACAATCGATCTCGACGCGATCACCGCGAACTGGTGGACGCTTGACGCGCGCGCCGGCGGCCGGGCGGGCGCAGTGGTGAAGGCGGATGCCTATGGCCTTGGCGCAGAGAAAGTTGCGCCGGTTCTCAGGCGTGCAGGTGCCGATGCTTTCTTCGTCGCGGTCGCCGAAGAGGGCGGCGCGCTTCGGCGGGCGCTTGGGCCGGGGCCTGAAATCTATGTCTTCGCGGGCCACATGGCAGGCGATCACGACATGATCCGTGATCTCGATCTGATCCCGATGCTGAATTCGGGCGCGCAGGTCAAACGGCATGTCTCGGGCATGGCCGACCGCCCCTTCGCGGTGCAACTTGATACCGGTATGAACAGGCTGGGCATGGAGCCCGCGGAATGGGCGGCGCTTCGGGACGACCTTCTGGCGCGAAACCCGCGCCTCATCGCAAGCCACCTTGCCTGCGCCGACGAGCCGGATCACCCGATGAATGCCCGCCAGCTCGACGCCTTCCGCGGGATGACCGAGGGGGTGGAGGCGCCCTTGTCGCTGGCCGCGACCGGCGGGACGCTTCTGGGCGAGGCATTTCATTTCCACCGCACCCGGCCGGGCGTGGGCCTTTATGGCGGCGAACCCTTCGCGGCGGCGGAGCCAGTCGTCACGCTCGATCTGCCCGTCATACAGGTGCGCGAGGTCGCAGCGGGCGAAACGGTGGGCTACGGCAACACCTGGGCCGCCACGCGGCCCGTGCGGATCGCGACACTTGCGGCGGGTTACGCGGATGGGTTGATCCGCGCCATGGGCGGGCGCGCACGCCTCTGGCACGACGGACGGCCCTGCCCGCTTGCCGGGCGCGTTTCGATGGATCTTCTGACCGTGGACATTACGGGGCTGGACGAAACGCCCGACACGTTGCAGCTTCTGTCGCGCGAACAGACGGTCGATCACCTGGCCCATGCGGCTGGTACGATCGGCTATGAGATCCTTACCTCGCTCGGGTCGCGCTACGAGCGGCGGTATGTGGGAGGCGCGCCATGAACCCGCTCGCCGCAATCGGCCGAGGCACGCATTCGATGCTGGCCACCATCGGCAGGATCGCGATCTATGCCGGGACGGCGGTGAGCCATGTGGTGCGGCCGCCATTCTATCCGAAGGAATTCGTGCAGCAGCTGTTTCTGATCGGTTGGCTGTCGCTTCCGGTCGTTGGACTGACGGCACTCTTTACCGGCGGCGCGCTGGCACTTCAGATCTATGCCGGCGGCGCGCGGTTCAATGCCGAAACCGTCGTGCCCTCAATCGTTGCGATCGGGATCGTGCGGGAGTTGGGCCCCGTCCTTGGCGGGCTGATGGTTGCCGGCCGCGTGGCGGCCTCGATCGCGGCCGAGATCGGCACGATGAAGGTGACCGAACAGATCGATGCGCTGACGACGCTTTCGACCCATCCGATGAAATACCTCACTGTCCCGCGAATTCTTGCGGCGGTCGTGACGCTTCCGATCCTGGTCGCGATCGGAGATATCATTGGAATTATGGGGGGATACCTCGTCGGCACGCTGCGGCTCGACTTCAATGCCGGGGCGTATATGACGAACACCCTGAACTTCCTTGAAACAGGCGACGTCGTGTCTGGCCTGGTGAAGGCGGCGGTGTTCGGGTTCATCGTCGCCACGATGGGGTGCTATCACGGGATGAGTTCAGGCCGGGGCGCACAAGGCGTGGGCCGCGCCACGACGCAGGCCGTCGTTTCCGCTTCCATTCTGATACTCGCCTCGAACTACCTTCTGACGGAGGTGTTTTTCTCCGCATGATCGAGATGAAGGGCGTGACAAAGGCGTTCGGGCCGAAGGAGGTGCTGCGCGGCATTGATCTGACCGTAGGCACGGGCGAAAGCATGGTGATCATCGGCGGATCCGGCACGGGGAAGTCGGTGACGATCAAATGCATCCTGGGGCTCATCCATCCCGATGGCGGGAAGATCCTGCTTGACGGGAAGGATGTGGAGAAAGAGCCGCGCGACGCCTTTCTTGCCCGGTTCGGCATGCTGTTTCAGGGAGGTGCGCTGTTTGACTCCCTGACCGTCTGGCAGAATGTGGCCTTCCGTCTTCTGCGCGGATCGCTCAAGCGGCCGCGGGCGGAAGCGCGTGACATCGCAATCGAGAAGCTGCGGCGCGTGGGGCTGACGCCGGATGTGGCCGATCTTTACCCCGCCGAACTGTCGGGCGGGATGCAGAAGCGCGTGGGCCTCGCCCGTGCGATCGCCGCCGAGCCCGAGGTAATCTTCTTCGATGAGCCGACCACCGGCCTGGACCCGATCATGTCCGGCGTGATCAACGATCTGATCCGGGAGATCGTCGTCGAAATGGGGGCAACCGCGATGACGATCACCCACGACATGACGAGTGTGCGTGCGATCGCCGACAAGGTGGCGATGCTTCACGCCGGGAAGATCCGGTGGACGGGACCCGTGGGCGAGATGGATGCCTGCGGCGACCCTTACGTCGAGCAGTTCATCAATGGCCGGGCCGAGGGGCCGATCGAAGCCGTACGCTGACAGCGACCTCGAAAATCCCCGTCACCGAGGCCGTCTTAAGCCCCTGTTAACCATGTCCTCTCATTCTATGCCGCGGGGCGGTGACGAGAAAATGAGACGATATGGCCATACTGTTCGCCCTCAATGTCGAGAAATTCCTGATCTACATCGTGCCGCTTGCCGTGCTTTGGGTTTCCGTCCGGCGCTCCGTCATGTCGCGAAGTTTCAACCGCCTTCTCTACGTCACGGTCGCCCTCTACACCTGCGCCGCGATCTCGGCCGTCGACAGGCTCGATGACGGCAGCATGGAGATGTTTTTGGCGACCCGAGTTCTTTCCTACGGCTCGCTTTGGTACTGGCTTGTCGCCTGTACACTTGCCCGCACCACCGGCTCCAGCACGGCCTATTTCGCGGACTGGCCAACGATATGGCAGCGCCCGCCCTTGTACGGTCTTGCGCCGGTCGAAGCGCGCGGGATAGACGACACGTCATGGGAAAATCTCCATCATTCGCATGCACGGCTTGCGGCGCGGTCCACTCAAAGTGGTCGGGACGCTGCGATGCCTGCGGAACCTGGAACAGCATAACCGAGGAAACGCCGCTTTCGGCGGGGCCTGACGGCAAGGCGGCCGTGGGCGCGCGGCGTGGTCGGACCGTCAAGCTTTCTGCCCTCTCGGCGGAAGAGGCCCCGCCCCCGCGCACCGAAAGCGGGATCGCAGAGCTTGATCGCGTGCTGGGCGGAGGCCTTGTTCCCGCATCAGCCACGCTGGTGGGCGGCGATCCCGGGATCGGAAAGTCGACACTTCTTCTGCAGGCCGCGGCGAAGTTCGCCGAGCAGGGCTTGAAGGTCTTGTATATTTCCGGCGAAGAGGCGACGGCGCAGATCCGCCTTCGCGCGGCCCGCCTTGAACTTGAGGATGCGCCAGTGCAGCTGGGTGCCGAAACGAGCCTGCGCGATATCCTCACGACGCTCGACGCCGAGGCCCCGGATCTCGCAATCATCGATTCAATCCAGACCATGTGGCTCGACAGCGTCGAGGCGGCCCCCGGCTCCGTCAGCCAGGTGCGGGCGGCGGCCCATGAGCTGGTTGCACACGCCAAGCGCAAGGGCGTTTCCGTCATCCTCGTGGGCCATGTTACGAAGGAAGGCCAGATCGCCGGGCCCCGTGTCGTCGAACACATGGTAGACACCGTGCTTTATTTCGAGGGTGAGCGCGGGCACCAGTTCAGGATCCTGCGATCGGTAAAGAACCGCTTCGGCCCGGCTGACGAGATCGGCGTCTTCGAAATGACGGGCACAGGGCTTGGCGAAGTCTCCAACCCTTCCGCCCTTTTCCTCGGCGGTCGCGAGAGCGAGGCGCCGGGATCGGTCGTCTTTGCCGGGATCGAGGGCACGCGGCCACTTCTTTGCGAGATCCAGGCCCTTGTCGCTCCCACGCCGCACAGCCAACCCCGACGTTCCACCGTGGGCTGGGACGGTGGGCGGCTTGCGATGATCCTTGCCGTTCTCGAGTCGCGCTGCGGCATCCCGTTTACCGGTCTCGACGTCTATCTGAACGTCGCCGGCGGCCTGAGAATCAGCGAACCGGGCGCCGATCTTGCTGTGGCGGCGGCGCTACTTTCGGCGCGCGAGGACACCGCCCTGCCCCCGGAGACTGTTGTTTTCGGGGAAATAAGTCTATCAGGGGCTCTGCGTCCCGTGACGCAGACCGAGAGCAGGCTGAAGGAGGCGCAGAAGCTCGGCTTCGCGCATGCCATTCTGCCGGAACGAAGCAAAACGGGGTCGGCGACAGGGCTCAGGGTGCAAGAGATACCCGACCTGCCGGCGCTCGTAGGGGGCATATTCGGCGCGGGCTAATCCCGCGAACGGAGCGAGCACATGGATGGGTTCACCATTGTCGACGGCGTTGTACTGGCCGTCATCCTGATTTCGGCGATCCTCGCCTATTCCCGAGGCTTCGTGCGCGAGGTTCTGGCAATCCTGGGTTGGGTTGCGGCTGCCGTTGCGGCGTTCTTCCTCACTCCCATGGCGGAGCCGCTTGTAAAGGAAATCCCCGTCATCAACGAGGTCCTGGCCGACAGCTGCGAATTGTCGATCATCTCGGCATTCGTAGTCGTTTTCGTCCTCGGCCTTATCGTTCTGGCGATTTTCATTCCGCTGTTTTCGGGCGCCGTGCAACGATCGCGCGTCAGCGGAATAGACCAGGCTTTCGGGTTTCTTTTCGGGGTGTTGCGCGGCGTTCTTCTGGTTGTCGTAGCGCTGATCATTTACGACCGGGTGCTGATCGGCGATCCGATTGCAGCGGTCGACGACAGCCGCACCGTCATGGTCTTCGGCGAGTTGCAGGATACGGTTGCCGATAACATTCCCGAAGAAGCCCCGGGCTGGATCGTCGCCCGCTATGAAGAACTTGTGGGCGACTGCGGCGCACCGACCGGACAGTAAGGTCGGGCCTCTTTCCGTGCCGCCCGGCGCCCGGGCGGCATCACATCATACCATGATCAGAAGACGATCCGGCTGAGGAACATCGCGTCTGCGGCCTGTTCCGGTGTCAGGCCGATATCATCGAGTTCCTGACGCGGCATCTCCTGGATGGCCTGCATGGCCCTCCGGGCTTCGGCACGATGGCGCATGCGGGCGAAAATGGGTGTGGTCACTGAACGGGGGATCGATGTCATTTTTTTAATCTCCTTGTCGTGGGCGCGATCCGCCCCGGTTTGTATGCTTCCAATATGACTGAGTCGCCGTCCGCCATCTGCGAACTGTTTCACGGTCGCGAACAAAACCTGCAAAAAATGTGAATCGAAGCTTCGGGATAGCCGAAAGTTACTCTGCGCTGACCACAGACCATTTCTTTTCAAGGGCTTCGATGGCCTGCACCCGCTCTTCCGTCTTGGGGTGGCTCATCAACCATGCGGGTGCCGTGCCGGATCGTGACTGTGTGAGCGCCTCGAGTTTCCCAAAAAGCGACTTCTGCGGCCCGGTCCCGATTCCCGCTTTCGTCAGCAGCGCCGCCGCATAGGCATCCGCCTCGTACTCGTCCCCGCGGCTCAATCTTGCGGCGAGGAGCATCGTCAGAAAGCTTGCGATCCATGGGCCGATGAACGGGATGAACCGAGACAGGATCAGCGCGAGCGCGGTTCGAAGCGCGTTCTGGCCTGAAAAGTCGATCATCCGCTTTCGCGCATGCCCCAGCGCCACATGCCCGAGCTCGTGAGCGATGACGCTTGCCATCTCTTCGGCCGTGACCTCGCCATTGGCGTATTTGCGGTAGAAACCACGCGTAATGAAAATCCGCCCATCGGGCGCAGCCAGGCCGTTTACCGGGTCGATCTCATAGATGTGTACTTTGACCCTTGGCAGATCGAGCGCCGCAGCAAGATCCTGGCAGATCCGCCTCAGCCTAGGGTCGGCCAGTTCGGTGGAGCGTGCATCAAGCTCCCGAGACGTGCGCCATACCGAGAAACGGTACATCGCAAGCCCGTAGGCCACCGCAAGAAGAATCGGCAGGAACTTGATCATGGGCTGGATATGGGGCCCCGGCAGGGCCAAGGCAATCGTCACTGCCCCTTCCGTCTGGACAAAATCCCCCGCAGGTTTCCAACGAAGCGATGGGTCATCCACCTTTTTTGGCCGCGAACGGCTGCTACCGCCCGAGAAAGCGCATGCCGCGGTCGAGCCCATCGAGTGTCATCGGCACCATGGCATCGGACCCGAAGATCTGTTGCACCATCCCGATCGATTGGGTGTAATCCCAGTATTGCTCCGGCACCGGGTTGATCCAGAGGTGATGGGGCCAGTGATCCCGAACACGCTGCAGCCAGACCGCCCCGGCCTCGCGGTTCCAGTGTTCGTTCGCCCCGCCGGGCATGGCGATCTCGTAGGGGCTCATCGAGGCGTCGCCCACAAAGATGCACTTCCAGTCGGGGCCATAGGTGTTCAGTACATCGAACGTCGCTGTCTGTTCGCTCCAGCGCCGCCGGTTGTCCCGCCACAGGCCTTCGTAGAGGCAGTTGTGGAAATAGAAATGCTCAAGATGCCGGAATTCGGCGCGTGCGGCGGAAAAAAGCTCTTCCACCAGCTTCACATGCGGGTCCATCGATCCGCCCACATCAAGGAAAAGCAGGACCTTCACAGCATTCCGACGCTCGGGTCTGGTCTGAACGTTGAGGTAGCCGTGTTCCGCCGTCGCGCGGATCGTGCCGTCGAGATCAAGCTCCTCCTCCGCCCCGTCACGCGCCCAGCGCCGGAGCCGCTTCATCGCGACCTTGATGTTGCGGGTACCGAGTTCGACCTGATCGTCGAAATTTCGGAACTCTCGCCGATCCCAGACTTTCACGGCGCGCCGGTGGCGACTTTCATTCTGCCCGATCCGCACCCCCTCGGGGTTATAGCCATATGCCCCGAAGGGAGAGGTGCCGCCCGTTCCGATCCACTTCGAACCGCCCTGGTGCCGGCCCTTCTGTTCTTCGAGTCGCTGGCGCAACGTCTCCATCAGCTTGTCGAATCCGCCCAGCGCCTCGATCTCGGCTTTCTCTTCCTCGCTCAAATGTTTTTCGGTCAGCCTACGAAGCCACTCCTCGGGAAGCTCCATCGCCTCGATTACGTCTTCCGCGCTGATCGCTTCGAGCCCCTCGAAGGCAGCCGCGAAAGCACGATCAAACCGATCGAACACGCGTTCGTCCTTCGCCATCGCCGCGCGGGCGAGGTAATAGAAACCGTCGATGTCATAAGTCACGATATCCCGCGTCAGAGCTTCGAGAAAACTAAGGTACTCGCGCAGCGAGACGGGAACGCGGTGAGCGCGAAGCTGATCGAAAAACGGCAGAAACATGCTGCGTGGAGAGTGCCAGAGCCCCGCGGCGATGGAAACCCGCCGCAGGGACCCGCGTCAGAGCGCGGATTTCACGTCTTCAAGCATTGCCTCGCCGGTGGACACGGCACAGACGCCAAGCTCGTCCAGGTGCATCACCTTCACGACGCCATCGACGAGAAGCATGGCATAGCGGCGCGAACGGTCGTGAAACCCGACATCGGCGTTTGACCAGGCGAGGCCCATGGCCCGCGCGAGGCTGCCATCGCCGTCGGCCAGCATCGCGATACCGGCATCCTCCGCCCCGCTCTGTTCACCCCAAAGCTTCATCACATGCACATCGTTCACGCTGAGGCAGATGATCTCGTCCACGCCAGCGCCCCTGAGGTCATCCGCCACGCGGATGAACCCGGGCAGATGCGCGCCGTCGCATGTCGGCGTGAAGGCGCCCGGCAACCCGAAGAGCACAACCGTACGGCCCGCGCATCGTTCGGTGATGTCCTGCGCGTGAACCCCACCCTCGCCGTCTTTCCAGCGAAGCGTTCCCGACGGCACTCTATCCCCAACCGCGATCATATCGCCATCGCCTCGAGAAGGCTCTCACCGGTGGAGAGGTTGCAGGTGTTGGGCTCGTCGACATTGGCGACCGTCACAATTCCGTCGTCGAGCACGAGGGCGTAGCGATTCGATCTATCGTAGAAACCAAGCACCGGAACGCTGAATTCCATGCCAAGCGCCTTTGTGAGCGAAGCATCGGCATCAGCAAGAAACGTCAGCCCTGCCGCCGTCGCGCCGGTCGCCTCGCCCCATGCCTTCATCACGAAGGCGTCGTTGACGCTGACGCAGATGATTTCGTCTATACCTTTTTCGCGAAACGCCTCCGCGGTACGCATGAAACTTGGGACATGTGATGTCGAGCAGGTTCCCGAAAACGCCCCGGGCAACCCGAAGAGAACGACTTTCCGCCCCGCCACATAGTCGCGGGTATCGATCGCCTCCGGCCCGTCATCGCCAAGCCGCACCAGCGTCGCCGCGGGCAAGGGTGTCCCCACCTCGATTGTCATGATTTCGCCTCCCAAGCGATTGCGTTTCCGTTCCCCCGGCATATAGGGTCCGGCCTCGGAACAGACCACCGGAAAAGGAAGGGCGGCATGGGCGGGATAGTCGTCGTGGGCGGCGGACAGGCCGGCGCCTCGCTGGTCGCGAAATTGCGGGCGCTTGGGTTTGACGGCGCGGTGACGCTTGTTTGCGACGAACCGGTGCCGCCTTATCAGCGACCGCCCCTGTCGAAGAAATACTTGCTGGGAGAGATGGAGGTCGAACGCCTCTACCTGCGCCCCGAAAGCTATTATGCCGAGGAAGGCATCACGCTTCTGACGGGCGATCCGGCGACCGGCATCGACCGGGACGCGAAGACCGTGACGCTCGCCTCAGGCGCCGTGCTGTCCTACGATCAGCTTGCGCTGACCACGGGGTCCCGCCCACGGGCTCTTCCGGCCACGATCGGGGGCGTCCTGCCCGGCGTCCATGTCGTTCGCACGCTTGCCGATATCGACACTATGGCCCCGGCCGTCCGCGAAGGGGCACAAGCCCTGATCGTCGGAGGCGGCTATATCGGGCTGGAAGCGGCCGCGGTGGCGCGCCAGCGGGGCATGGATGTCACACTTGTCGAGATGGCGCCCCGTATCCTGCAACGCGTGGCGGCGGAAGCGACATCGGATTACTTTCGGGCGCTGCACACGGCCCAGGGCGTGCGGATCATCGAAGGTATGGGGCTTGAGCGACTTACGGGGGAAGACCGTGTCACAGGTGCGATCCTGTCGGACGGAACGAAGCTTCCCGCGGATCTGGTGATCGTCGGAATCGGCATCCTGCCCGACACACGGCTGGCCGAGACCGCCGGGCTGACCCTTGAGAATGGCATCGCGGTCGATACCGAAGGCCGGACATCCGACCCGGCCATCTGGGCCGCCGGCGATTGCGCGTCCTTCCCCTGGCGCGGCGTACAGATGCGGCTTGAAAGCGTCCAGAACGCCATCGACCAGGCGGAATGCGTGGCCGAAAACATGCTGGGCGCGGGCAAGGGATACGATCCGCATCCCTGGTTCTGGTCGGATCAGTATGACGTGAAACTCCAGATCGCCGGGCTTGGCGCAGGCCATGACCACGTGGCGGTACGCCCGGGCGACCGGGACGGTGCGGTGAGTCACTGGTACTATGCAGGGGGGAAGCTTCTTGCGGTCGACGCGATGAATGACCCGCGCGCCTATATGGTGGGCAAGCGGCTGATCGAGGCCGGAAAGAGCCCCGATCCGGCGAAAATCGGCGATCCAGCCACCGATCTGAAGGCACTTCTCAACCCGTGAGGATCGTTGGCGGAGAATGGCGCGGGCTTGCACTTGCCGGCCTGGGCAAGGGAGATCCCGCGGCACATCTCCGGCCAACATCCGATCGGGTGCGCGAGAGCCTGTTCTCGACGCTGGAGCATGGCGGGTTCGGCGACCCGGTACCGGGTGCGCGCGTCCTCGATCTCTTCGCTGGAACCGGTGCGCTTGGTCTCGAAGCCCTGAGCCGCGGGGCGGAACATGCCGATTTTGTGGAAAGCGGCCGGCCGGCCCAAAGGCTGATTGCCGAAAACATCGCGCGCACCCGGGCCGGAGATCGTGCCAGCCTTGTCCGCCATGATGCGACCCGGCTCTTCGCGGCACCTGCCGGTCCGGCGACACTCGTCTTCCTCGATCCGCCCTATGGCAGGGGGCTCGGATCACGGGCACTGACCTCCACGCTTGAGGCGGGGTGGATCGGCAGGGATGCACTGATCGTCTGGGAGGAAGAGGCGGAAATGCCTGCGCCCCCTGGTTTCGTCACGGCGGATCACCGCCAATACGGTGGCACGCACATCACTTTTCTCCGCCGCGCGTAGCAGGCGCCGAAAATCCGCGCTAGGATTCACCCATGGCCGAGAGCACGCTTGTCCCGGGCTTCTGGGACGACGCCGACACAATGCGCGATCACGCAGAGAACCCGCGCCGACACCCGCCGCTTCTGATGGGCGATATCGTCGCGCATCGTTGTGGCGTGCCGGAACTCCTCATTCAGTGGCGCCGGGCGCAAGGCGAGGAGGATCCCATTCCAAGGTGAGATCGTGGCAAGCTGCCCTTCATTTTGGTGAAAATACTCCGGGGTGCGGGGCGGAGCCCCGCATCGGTCGGGGCGACCCCCAGGGTGGCGACCAAAACCACAAAAAGTTGGGGTGCAAATTGCGGCCGGCGCAAGCGTAAAAAAATAGACCCCAAA